>NZ_DASVSO010000863.1:0-12446 GCF_036388035.1 Archangium sp. | reverse complement strand
CCTCGCGCTCCAGCAGCAGCCCGAGGTGGTAGTGCGCGTGCGCCCCGCGCTCCGCGTCGTTCACCAGCCCGCTGAAGGCCGCCTTGGCCTCGGCGAAGCGGCATAGCTCGAAGAGGGCCAGGGCCTTCTCGTACGCGGCCTCGCGGTTGTTCGGCTCGCGCGCCAGGACGAGCGAGGCGCGCGAGAGGGCGTCGCTGGCCCGCCCGAGGTCGTTGAGCGCCATGGAGGCCACCAGGGCGAAGCGGGGCAGCATCTCCGGCGACACGTCGGGCTGGGAGAGCCCACGCTCGGCGTAGAGGGCGCCCAGCTCGTCGTACTCGCGGCTGGAGGGCAGCTGCACCGCGTACAGGTGCGCCGCGCCGAGCAGCGCATCCGGGTGGCCCGGATCGATGGCCAGCGCACGGGCATAGGCCACCTGCGCCTCCGTCGTGCGATTGAGAGCGGCCAGCGCCTCGCCGCGCGCCGCATGGGCGGCGGCCGAGTCCGGCTCCAGGGCGGAGGCCTGGGCGGCGCAGGAGAGGCCCTCCGGGTACTTGCCCTCGTCGAGGTAGTCCAGCGCCGCGTCGAGCGGGGCGCCTCCCCTCGCCCGACAGGGAGGGATGGGCTCGGGCACGGGCGCGGCGGCGGGTACGGGCGCGGCGGCGGACGCGACAGGCGCGGAGGTGGCCGAGGTGCCCGCGTCGGGGATGGCCGGCGCGGACGGAGAAGACGTCCACTGGCAGGCACCGAGGAGGAGGAGACAGAAGGCGAACGGACCGCGCCGGGACATGAGGGGCGCAGGCTACGGCATCGCCTGGAACACGGGAAGGTGTCTGCTGCCTGCTCGCCCGCTGTCCCATTCCGCCAGGACAGGGGGAGAAGGTAGGTGGGACGACATGAGGGAGCTCATCCTGGCATCGACCTCTAGCGCCCGCGCTGCTGCGCGAGGCGGGCTTCCGCTTCTTCGAGCCACGGCCCCTCTGAAAACACCGAGGCCCGTCGTCGCCGCGCGGCGAGGACGGGCCCCGGGGGGTGAAGCTCAGCCTCGCGTCACATCTCCGAGGGGATGCACGCGGCCGTGCTGCCGTTGAGGTCGCGCACGTGCCGGCAGCTGTGCAGGCCCTGCGAGACAGGCAGCTCGTAGATGTACTGCAGCACGTCCATGTCGGAGGACAGCTGCACCTCGGTGGCCTGGGGCTTGCCGGGCTCGACGAAGACGGTGCTGTACTTCACCTGACCCGTCTTCGACACCTGGATGGCGATGCCCGGCTCGGGCGGAGGCGCCAGCACCGTGCGGTCCTGGTAGCGCGCATACCCGGTCGTCCCGAGGAAGCCCGCCGCGCAGTTGGGCGCGCCGGTGAGGAAGTCCGCCTGGTGCAGCCGGGCCAGGTTGCTGTTGGAGCCCGCGCAGGCCCCTCCCGACGAGGGGCCGGGGTACATGGAGTTCCACAGCGCGCAGCTCGCCAGCACCGACGAGCCGCTGGCCGTCTTGTGGTCCAGGGAGTCGTACTCGTAGAACCAGCCCATGTCGTCCGTGCCGGCCACCACCTTCTTCGCATCATTGGGGTTGCCGGGGCATACCTTGCCGGCCGCGCACTTGCAGTTGCCCAACGCGTCGCACTGCACGTTCGTCACGTCGACGAGACTGCCCGTGCCCTTGGTCCCACCGGTATCGGAGAGCCGCAGCCAGTCGTACTGCTTGGCCTTGTTGGTCGGGTTGGACGACGAGGTCTCGTCGAACATGCGCTCCTTGATGCCGCCGTAGACCCAGATGCCGAAGTAGCGGTTCTTGCCGAGCGTGTCGGCGGTGGACGTCGGATTCACGTCCAGGTCGCTCATGTTCAGCGTGTTGCCCGCCTCGCGCACGCGGCAGTCGTAGACGCCCGCGGCGTTCTGGCCGCAGTCCACCTTGGTCCGGGCGAACTCATAGCCGACCTTGTCCTTGCCGGTGGGCGTGGGGCACGTCATCGCCTTGCGTTCCTCGAACTCGGCCTTGAGGAAGTCCGTGTCACCCGCCGTGCTGCAGAAGTTGGCGGGCGCGGTGTTGCCCCAGGGGGTGAACTTGCCCGCCGTATAGGTGCGATCCGTCCACGCGTTGCTCATCCGCTGGAACTCGGTGTCGTTGCGCGTCAGCTTGTAGGTGACGGCCGTCGTACCGCACCCCAGCTTGGAGCACGCCTGCGGGTTGTCGAAGCGGCAGATGCCCGCGCCATTCTCCAGCAGCGAGTAGCGGTTGCCCGTCCCGATGAAGGCGCGCAGGGCCTGGTTGTCCTGCTGCATCACCAGCGAGGGCAGGTAATAGAAGGGCGAGCGGTCGCTGATGCGCAGCTGGTTGGACGTGTCCTGGCCGTCGCGATCCATCACGAAGGAGCGCCCACCGCTCCAGTTCTTGATGAGCTTCGTGTCGCTGTCGAGCACACCCGGCTCGTGGAAGCGCAGCGTCCAGAGCTGGCCGCCCAGGTCGCCCGCCACCGCGGTATCGAAGAAGCCGTCGAACGCCTGCTTCTTGTTGGAGCCGTAGTCCGCCAGGGCCACCGGGGCCGCGAAGCCGTACGTCATGTACTTGCGCGGCTCATCGGTGTCGCCGGCGGCGGCCTCCGAGAACTCCCACTTCCACAGCAGGTTGTCGCGGCGACCGTTCACCGTGCCGTTCCACACGTCCACCATGTAGAGGCCGCGGCCCTTCTCACCGCCCGGCGACCAGCCGCCCGACAGCATCGCCACCCAGCGCTCGGTGCTCTTGCTCTCGCCCTTGCCATGGCGCTCCTGCCCCACGAGCGTCGTGCCCTTGGGCGACTTCACCGTCTGCGGATCCAGCAGCACGGGGCCGATGGGCGGCGGCTTGGGGCTGAGGCTCACGATCGTCTTGCCGAAGCGCAGCGACTCGTCCGAGCACGGCTGAGGGAACATCCAGCGGAAGCCCGGCGCCGGCTGCGCCTCCGTCTTCTCGAAGTCGTCGCCCATCCAGCGCATCTCCAGGGCGAAGTAGTGCGTGCCGCCGCGGCCCTCGGCCACCAGAGCCACGGTGCGGTACTCGTCCCACTTCTTCTCGCCGTCGCCATCCTCGTCCGCCCAGACGTCGCGCACCATGATGTCGCCGTCGACGTAGTAGGCGTGGCCCTGCAGCATCTCCTGCAGCCGCGACAGCATGTCCGCCGGGATGAAGGCCCACCGCTCATCGCCGCCATACTTCGTGACGCTCGGGTACGAGATGTCGCACGTGGTGGTGTGCTCGTTGCCCAGGCCGTCGCGGAAGGCGTGCAGCATGCCGTCGTTGGCCCCCACCAGGATGAGGCGCTCGCGCTTGCGGTTGACGTACTGGTAGGCGTCGTACGCATCGCGATCCAGCGTCTTGCCGGTGATCGTGCACGACGTCTGAAGACCCTTGCGCGTCAGCAACTTCGTGGACTCCACGCCGGCCACGCCCGCGGTGTCGTAGAGCGTGCGCACGCACTGGTTGCTGATGCCCAGGTCGCACAGGAACTTGTCCACCGGGGGATCCACCACCACCGGCGACGAGTGGAAGATGTCGCCCAGGGGGTGGGGCCGGGTGTCGGTGAGGCGCAGGTTGTCCCCGTCCTCGTCGAAGATGTCCTGCCCGCGCACGTACTGGATGACCAGCGCCGTGCACAGCAGATCATACTCCTCCTGCTTCGTCGGGAGGACCGGCAGGTTCTTGAGGCCCGAGAGGGTCATCAACGTCGACGCCTCCAGGAGGCTCTGGTTCATGCGCTCCAGGAGGAGGCCCGGCTTGTAGGTGGCCCCCTGGCCGCTGGGGCACAGCGGCGCCCCGGTCACCGCCAGGTACTGGCGGAGCTCGGTGATGTTCTCGAGGTCGAACTTGACGAGCGCGTCCTCGTTCGTCAGCAGGCCGTCCTTCTTCCCGCCACCGCCCGCGTTCCCGTTGTCCGTCACCGTCCAGATGTTGCGTTTGGCGAACCCGAGATCCTTGATCTTCTGGCTCGCCTCCCAGAAGGGCTTGGCGTCGCCACCGAAGACGGGCGTGCCACCGGGGCCCCCGTTCTGCGACACCAGCTTGTGGTACTCGTTCGTGCTGTCCTCGGCGACGATGCTGTCCTCGCTGTCGATGAGGAAGAGGTCGTTCTTGTCGCCGTCCTTGTTCTTGTCCACGTCCTCGACGAACTCGTTGTACTGCTCGTAGCGGTAGAGCTTGCCCTGCCACGCCTTGTCCTTGGCGGGCAGCATGCGCGGGACGACCGCCGTCAGGGCCGCGCTCTGCGTCTGCAGGGTGCTGACGGCCGCCGAGGAGAAGGAGGTGTTGCGGGCGTTGATGTCATCCAGGATGGAGAGGATGACGCGCTTGAGTTCGCTGGTGCTGGTGGCCGGGAAGAACCTGCCGCCGCCCACCTCGGCCGTCTTCATCAGCAGCTTGCTGTCGGATACGTCCTCGGAGAAGCCGATGGTGTAGGTGGCCACGCGCTGCTGGCCCGCCATGTCCGCGCGCAGGTCCTTCTCCCACAGGAACTTGGCCACCTTGTGCAGGTTGCTCTTGGAGCAGTCCGGGCACGACACCGCGGCATTCTCGATGTCGTCCGGCAGGTCGATGATGTCGCCCTCCTCGCTGGGCTCGCCGTCCGTGAGGAGGATGATGGCGTTGAAACCGCACTCGAAGCAGACGCTGTCCGCCGCGGAGAAGTTGTCGCTCGCCGGATAGGTGGAGGGGAAGGCCGCGGGGCTCTTGGACTGGAAGAGGTAGCCGGCCGAGTAGAGCGCGTCCGCGAGCGGGGTGTTGCAGCTGCCCCAGCCCAAGCCGATCTTGTTGCTGGCGTTGACGTTGGTGAGCGCGTTGAGCACCGCGTTGCGGTTGTGCTCCACGGAGCTGTTGTCCAGCGGGTAGGACTTGTCGCAGGTGGGCCCCATGGGCTGCTGCATGCAGAGGCACTGGGCGTCGTTGCGCCCCTTCTTGCCCCAGCACGTCTTCGTGTCACGGGTCTCGAAGCCCATCACCCCGAAGCGCACCTCGCGCAGGTCGCGCACCACGTCCGCCAGCACCTTCACGGCGCCCGAGTCACGCGGCGCGTAGAAGTTGAGGAAGTTGCCCTTCACCCGCCGGTTGTCCTTGTCCTGGACATAGTAGCCCTGGTTGGCGAGGCAGGACTCGCAGGTGCCCTGGTCCGAGCCGATGCCGGGGAGCGTCTTGCACGCGTCGGCCGCGCTCGTCCACGGGGTCCAGCGCGTATCGTCGGCCGGATTCTTGCCGAGCGTCGGGCTGCTGCCGAAGAGGACGCCATACCCTTCCTTGGGCGCGTCGTAATACTTCTCGGTGGCCCACCATTCGTTGGACTGGGTATTGATGCCCGTCCACAGGCGGTCGTACGTCTCGGCCTTGTCGTACCCCAGCCCGTTGAGGAAGGTGTCCGAGCAGCCCTTCGTCTCGGGCCAGGCCTTCGGCCAGTTGTGCATCGAGCCGGAGGTGTCGATGACGAAGAGGATGTTGGGAGGCCCGCCCGGGCGCGAGAAGAACTTCTCATCGCCACCCTTGATCGGGTTCATCAGGGCGTCCAGGCGGGACGTGGTGGGCAGACAGCAGGCCGCTTGATCAATGGCGGAGGCGGTGTCCGCCCGGAGCAACACCACGGAGAGAGCGGAGAGAGCAACGAGGCTGAGCGTCAGCTTGCGGGACATGGCGCCTTTCCTCACAGACCGTAACGGAAGAGGAACTCGACCTCGGACTCGCGGCCCGAGGAGGCTTCCTGACACTTGACGACGACGCGGAAGTACTGCCCACCGAGGGTGCCACTGGCGGCCACGTTGGCGATGTCACGCGCCTGCCGGTTGGCCGCGCCCATCAGCGCCGGGCTCACCGCCACCACCGTGGCCTCGGCCTTGTCGCCGCCGTAGTGGCCCGTGCGCAGCTGCGAGCGTGCTTCCGGCTTGGGATCATCGATGAGCTTCGTATCGAGGATCTGCAGGTCGTTGGTCGCGCGGAACAGCCTCAGCCGCGACAGCAGGTGGCGGCGCGCCGAGTCCGCGCAGGCGCTGACGCGATCACCGCGCAGCTTCTCGGCTGTCGCCTCGCGGTTGTAGTTGGTGAACTGGATGGCGCCCCCCACCAGGCCCATCAGTACGGCGATGGCGATGAGGGTCATCATCAGGGCATTGCCACGGGGAGCCCGGGTCCTGAGGTACATGATGTTCAACCTCCCCACGCGTTGAGACCGGATGCCTGGTCACCTACCGGCGGGTTGAAAGCGGAGCGCGACATCAGGTTCGGCACGCGCACCGTCGTCGACGTATTGGTGCGATAGAAGCCGTCCGCCACCGCCGCCTCGGTCGAGTCCTCCAGGTTCACGCGCTCGAAGGCGCGGCGTCCGTTGGGCTCGCGACTCGTCGAGCGCACGCCGATGCTCACGCGCACGGCGCGGATGTTGGCCGGGTGCCGGTTGTAGCGGGAGGCATGCTCGTAGGGCGTCTTGTAGGTGGGGGCCGGCGAGGCCATCACATCCGGGAACCGGTCCGTGGCCACGCTGCCCACGTCCCCCAGCACCCAGTTGGGCCCGGTGGAGGTCTTGTCCACGGCGTCCAGCTTCGCGTGGGTGCTGGTGGGGGACGGGCGGTTCATCACGTAGGCCACCTGGAAGGACTCCACGTCCGCCACCAGCGGGACGGCGGTGGACATGTCCAGCTCGTCGAGCCCCTGGAAGGCCATCAGGAAGGGGCGGCCGCCCAGGTTCACCACGCGGATGCGCACCTCATGCAGCAGCAGGATGAAGGGCGCCTGATCTCCCGTCCTGCCCAGACACGCCTCGTCGTCCGCGACGCTGGACAGGGCCTTGTCCACCGTGAGGCCAGAGGCCTGGGCGGCGTCCTTGGACACCCCGCTCGCTCCGGCCTTCACCACCAGGTAGCTCTCGCCTCCCCTGCACGAGACGATGAAGCGCTGGTTCTTGGCGAAGTTCATCCCGAACGTGGACCCGGTCTCCAGCTGGATGCCGGAGGCCCCGGCATAGCGACCCCGGCGCATCCACGCGGCATCCCGGTAGCGGAAGGCCAGGTCATCGGTGACGGCGTTGGGGATGCCAGTGCCGAGCACGACGGAGTAGTTGGCCTTGAGGTTGGACGGCAGCACCGTGGTGCCGAAGTCGAACGCGATGCGCGGATCCACGCCGTAGCCGGCCAGACGCATCCGCTGCTCGATGAAGCTCGTCGCCGTCCGCAATCCCTCCACCGCGACCTTGATGCGCGACTCCGTCTGGTAGGAGGCCTGCACGCCCATGACGGTCACCGCCACCGCGGACAGGATGATGGTGGTCGTCACCGCTCCGACCAGGAGCTCAATCAGGGTGAAGCCGCGTGGCGGCGAGGGCGGAGGGGTTTTCGACTGGGCCATGGGGGACCGCTCTGAGTCAGATCTCGACGTTGGTCTCGTTGCCGAACGGACCCGGGTCATAGAAGCCGAAGTACTGCCGCACGAAGCGACGCTGACCCAGCTCCACCCAGGATACCACGACGGTGACCTGGTGGATCGCCACGCCCGTGACCTCGTCCGGCTTCTCCACCATCACCAGGACGCGCCGATAGCGGTTGAGGTCCGTATTCGGGTAGCCCGGCAGCAGCCGGCTGGCGACCGCCTTCGCCTTCTCGGCGGCATCGAAGTCGTAGATGCACCGCACGGCCCAGGCATCCCCGGAGCCCGGCTTCAGGGTCTCCATCCCCCCGGCGAGCGCCAGGACGTCCTTGTTCGTCGTGCAGCTGGCGCCGCTGAGCATGCCGAGCACCCGCTCACGCCCCTGGGTGTCCAGCGCCACGCGCACCTGCGAGGCGATGCCGGAAGCGCGCGTCGCCTGGTTGGCCATGGAGTTCTGCCGGCTGGCCACCACGATGCCCTGGAAGACACCCATCAGGCCGATCAGCAGCACCACGGAGGCGGTCATCCCCTCGATGAGCGAGACACCACGCTGAGCGGCACGGTTGCGTCGGACACGGCGGCGGGAGAAGAAGTCCACGGCGGTTCCTCCGGTCAGAACTTGTCGGGGGCGAAAGTGGCCATGTAGCCGGCGGGGCCGGAGATGGCGAAGAGGTACTGGCTACGGCCTTCCACGCTGCTGAAGGCCAGGGACTGGTTCGCGGTGGACAGGAAGGTGCCGTCCCCATCCACGAAGCGGGCCCCTCCATCCGGGAAGAAGATGACGGCGCCGCGCGAGTAGTCGGCACCAGAGCAGAAGCTGCACGTGCGCACGGCCAGCCCCGTGAAGGGCGCGCCGTACAGGTCGGTGCGCCCGGGCGACAGCGCCGCGAAGCGCGCCTTCTTGCTGTAGTCCTGCAGGAAGGTCACCTGCGTCACGCCCGAGTTGTCATCCACCACGAGGTCGAACATGCCCGGCTGGTCCGGGGCGCGCAGCCAGGAGCCCGTCTTGTCCTCCACCACCATGAACGCGCCCAGGCCCCCCGTCATCCCCTTGCGGCTGGCCGTCGGGAAGACCACCACCCAGACCGGGTAGCCCCGCGAGATCGCCCGCGTGCGCGCCGAGCTCAGCACACCCTGGAAGTCGAAGGCGGCGTTCTGCACGGCGCCACGCCGGCCCACCGCGCTGTAGGCCACCATGGACAACCCCACGAGGATGCCCAGGATGGCCAACACGACCACCAGCTCGATGAGGGTGTAGCCCTCATCTCGATGCTTCCGATTCGCTGGATTTGCGTGCTTGCTCATGCCGCCCATTTTGTACTGGAGAACACGTTACCCGGGTTTACACAAGAAACAAACCATTCTCAGAATATCAGAAGTCGGGTGACCGACCCCAACCTGACAGGACCCCACCCGACCCCGTTGACCCTCTGCCGGGGAGAGAATCCCCCATTGTCCCGAGTGGAAGCAATCCGGAGCGCGGACGGCGCGTGAAGCCCACCAGAGCGGTCACCCCGGCGGCAAGCTCACAGGAAAACCCGAGTACGTCCATTATCGAGCGAGTCAGGGCCCGGTTGCTCGCACTCCCTCGGGGCATTGGAACGGGAAGAACACCCGCGTTCCACTTCACCTGGAGGAGTTGGGGGCACCCGCACACAGCCCAGGCGCCAAGCAAGAGGCAGACCGCCTGCCAACCCCCTGAAACGACGAGTGTTCGGCAGCCCGCACTGCAGGTGTTGCGGTTTGGAACCTCGCAAAGTTTGCGAGGTCCGCAAAATGTTGCGTCTCGCGATCAGGCAGACAGCTCGGTGAGGATTTCCGAGTAGGCGGAACGGGCCCGCTCCAGCTCCCCGGCCTTGAAGCTGATGGCGGCCACCACGGGATGACCGCCCCCGCCGTAGCGCGAGGCGATGGCGGCCAGGTCATGCCGCCGTGACTCGGGCCGCCACGGATTGGAGCCGAGCGACACCTTGGCGCGCGTGGGCCCCTGCCCCACCCAGAGGGTGTAGCGGGCCTCGGGGTAGAGGGCGTAGGCGATGAACTTGTTGAGGCTGTCGATGCCCTCGTCCGCCAGGTCGAAGGAGACGACGCCCTTCTCGTAGCGGGCCTTGGCGCGCACCAGGTCGATGTGGCGCCGGTGGCGCTCGAGCAGCGGCGCGAGCGGCCCAGCGATCAGCGGCGAGGCGGCGAGGGACGCCAGCGACTCGGTCTGCAGGCGCTCGATCACCTGGGGGATGAGCGCCGGGTCCTTGTTGGCCTCGAGCACCGTCATGATGCGCAGGGCGGGCTCCTCCAGCGCCACGGCCATCTCGGGGGTGGGGAAGAGCGCGCCGTCGATGATCTCCGCCCAGTGGAGCAGGTCGGCCATGGGCGAGGGATCCCACCCGAAGCGCTCGCGCGCCACGTCCGCGAGGTAGCGCGTGCAGCTCTTGCGGTGCGCGTCGTGGAACTTGCGACCGCTGGTGTCGGCGCGGAAATGGGCTTCGTCGCCGGGCTGCTGGAAGGCGGAGACGTGGTGGTCGAACCACCAGGTGAGCCGCGAGTCCTGGCTGTAGCGGAAGTCGACGATGACGTTCTCGTCCCCGGAGAAGACGGCGGGATCAATCGCCGCGCCCCCCGCTTGATGGGCCAGCCCCTGGTAGGTGAAGCGGGCATCCCCTCGGACGCGCTCGCGGTAGAAGCGGGTGAACACCGCCGCGCTCGCGGCGCCATCGAAGCAGCTGTCGTGGAAGAGGACGTGGACGTTCATGGGCAGGCCTTTACTGCAAGGTGAGGCCGACGCCCACCGCCGCGAACGGGCCCGCGAAGGCCTCCGCCGAGTGGGGGCGCACCTGACAGGTGTGTACGAAAAGACTCAACGAAACGAGCCATCCGCCCCGGACGAGTGAACGAAGTATGGAACCCTGCTCCACGCTCCGAGACGGTGGATGCCCGCAAGTTCTTGATTTCCCATGGCGGGCAGGCAGACAAGCCCCTGGCATGCTACTTGCTCGAAATCTGGCCTCATCAGTCCATCAACCCACGCGATGCGGGTGGGAGGACACCATGACCAAGACAGCGACACGCAAGCCCGGTTCGGTCCAACGCCAGGGGCGGCGGGTGATGCCGACGCCCCGGAGGGCCTCGCAGCGCAAGATGCCCCCGGCGCTGACAGTGGGAGAACTCATCGCGGCGGCCTACGACACGGCCGGCGGTGAGGAGGTCGAGGTGCTCAAGCTCGTCACCTCGCCCCAGATGAGCCGGGTCCTGGGACGGCGCATCGTCCTGGTGGGCTGAACGGCACCCGACTCCCCTTCTCCACGGCTTCGGAGCTGGGATGAGCCACGCGCGGAGACCCTCAGGGTGAGGGCGCGTCCGCCGTGATGGCGAAGTAATGCTTGTCGGTGGGTTCACCCGCGAGCAGCTTCGCGAAGTCCTCGGCGTTGTTGGGGTGCACGAGGAAGGAGCCCGCGGGCGTCTCCAGGCGCACCGGCTCGGGCACCACGTCCGAGTCCCCCGCGGGGCCACCACTGCCAGGCACGAGCGCGAAGTCACTGGAGCGCGTCGACGGAACGGTCGCGCAGCCAGCCAGGACCAGCAAGCAGAGTGCGGCGTGGAGCTTCATTCCGAGTCCTCCCAATCCAGAGCGGCCCGCCAAGCGGGAAACGGGGTCGCCTGAGTACGTTGCTTCACTTGGGGAGGCAAGTGTTCTGTCGCGAGGGAGTGTGCACACGAAAACGCCCGCGCCTCGTGACCACCGAGACGCGGGCGTCAGGCCCTACCCCGCTCTACAGAGGACTACCGGGGCTGCCAGCGCGGACGGTGGTCGTCGGCGCGGTTGCTCGGAAGGGTGCTGCTGGTCCAGGTGTGCGTGATGGGGACTCCCACCTTGAATGCGACCTCCTCCGTCGCCGCCGGATCAATCTGCTGGACCCTCAGCTTCCCGCCGGAGAGATACGCGATGAAGTGCCCGTCCGGAGAGAACGACGGCAGGGTCGCCTCGGTCGCGAACTGGAACGCGCTGCCCACCGGAGCGCCCGTGGCGTCGACGCGCTGCACGTAGGTGATGTTGCCCTGCTTGCCCCCGCAGTTGGTCCCACCGCTGCAAAGGACGGCAGGGTCGCCAGAGGTCGGTTGGACGTAGTAGGTCCGGACGTAGGCGACGTGCGTCCCGCCCGGTGCCCAGGTGGGATTGGCAATGTACGACTTGAGCGTGCCCCCGGGGATCGCGTCTTCGGAGACGTCCGCAACCTTCACGGGAGCGGGCGTGGCCGCCGTGGGATTGAGGGTGAAGAGCGTCATGAGCGGAGTCGACAAGCCACTGATCTCCAGCGCGGACCTGTTCTCGGGATCGAGGTAGAGCACGACGCCATTGGCCTCGTTGTGCAGCGGCTGCTCGGCGGTCGTGGGCGCACCCGCCACCGACGTCTCCGCTCCGCCAATCGCCTTGTTCTTCAATCCCAGGGTGCTGAGACTGAAGGCGAAGCTGTTGCCGTCCGCTGCCCAGGACGGGAAGCCCCCCGCGGTGGTCGCGGTCTGGACGGCACCACCCGTCCCGGCGACGTAGAAGATGCCCGAGGTGCTCGCTCCAACCTTCTTCGTCCAAGCGATGTTGGAGGAGGGCGCCCACTCCAGGTGGCTGAACTCCTCGGTACCGCCAGCGGCGGCATTGGTCGCGAGCGTGGTCGTCCCCGCGGTGAGCGGAATGCTCCGGGAGACGAGCGTCGGGCCATCGACGGGCACCTGTTCCACGAAGGCCACCGCGGTGCCGTCCTTGTTCCAGCGGGGGTACCAGTTCTGGTTCGTGAGGCTCTCGCTGAGCTTCGTCGGCGCAGTGGTGGCCTTGTAGCGGATGACCACTGCCTCCAGGGTGGTGGTAGTCGGACTCGTGGCCACCGTCCTCGTCACCGCCAGGTGGAGCTGTGCGCACTTCTTGGTATCACCGGACAGCTCGCAGCGCAGGCCCGCCATGCACTCGTTGCTGGTCGTACAGGCGCCACCCTCGTCGACGGTCATCGTGCCCGCGTCCGTCTGCGTCCCGGCGTCCGTGCCCGCATCCATCTCCATGCCCGCGTCCGACCCCGCGTCCACCTGCATCCCGGCGTCCGTGCCCGCGTCG
>NZ_DASVSO010000862.1:0-13219 GCF_036388035.1 Archangium sp. | reverse complement strand
AGCCGTCCTCCCCCAGGCTGGAGACGCTGCTCTTCAGGCCGTTGTGGCCTCCGCTGCCCCCGCCCGCCTTGAGCTGCAACCGCCCGAAGGGCAGATCCAGCTCGTCGTGGATGACGAGGATGTCCTCCACCGCCACCTTGTAGAAGCGCGCCGCCTCGGCCAGCGAGCGGCCGGACAGGTTCATGTACGTCTGCGGCTCGAGGAAGAGGACCTTCTCGCCCCCCAGGGAGCCCTGGCCCACCCGGGCCTGGAACTTCTCGTGGTTGAGCTCGGCGCGCGCACGCGACAGCAGCGCCTCCACCACCATGAATCCGATGTTGTGCCGGTGGCGCTCGTACTCGCGCCCGGGATTGCCCAGTCCACAGATGAGCTTCATGGCAGCCTCTCCAAAAAACGGACGGGGCCGGCCCCTGTTCTGGACCAGCCCCGCGCCTGCGAGCAGGAAGGACGAATTACTTCTTCGCGCCCGCCGCCGGCTTGGCCGCCGCGCCCGCCGCCGGCTTGGCCGCAGCCGCCGCCGCGGGAGCCGCCGCCGCCGCCGCCGCGGGAGCCGCCTCCACCGCACCCTCGGGCGCGCTCACGACCGCCAGGGTGTAGTTGACGTTGCTCTTCACCACCACGCCCTCGGGCATCTTCACATCGTTGATGTGGAGCGCCGTGGCGATCTTCAGGTGCGTCACGTCCGCCTCGATCTTCTCGGGGATGGCGCGCGGCTTGGCGTAGACCTCGATCTCACGGCGGGCCTGGGTGAGCAGACCGCCATCGGCCGTGCCCTCGGCCTTGCCGACGAGCACGAGGGGCACGTTCACCTTCACCAGGTCCTCGTCGCGCACGGCGATGAAGTCCACGTGCAGCATCTCGCGGGTGACGGGATCCTGCTGGTAGTCCTTGAAGAGGACCTGCTGCTCGGCGCCCGCGCCCTTCAGGGTGAGGAGGGTGTTGAGCTTGTGCGGGGTGTTGAGCGCCTGGCGAACGGCCTTGGCGTTGACGGCGATGGACAGCGGCTTCTCCAGGTGCTTGCCGTAGACGACGGCGGGCACCAGGCCGGTGGCGCGCAGCTTGCGGGCGGCGCCCTTGCCGGCGCCCTCACGCGGCTTGACCTCGAGCGTGCTCTTGTCGGTGGACATGGATTTCCTCGGTATGGGGACTGCGATGTGACCCCGCCGGAAAGCCCCGGCGCCTCTGGCATCCCGCCCCAGTGGCGGGCCCCGAGACGGCGCCTCGTGGAAGTGAAGGGCCGGCGTGGTGGTGGGTGCGACATGCCAGCGCGGGCGGCGGGAGTCAAGCCGCCCGGCGGACAGGGAGGCGCTTCGCCGTCTAGACGAAGAGCGAGCTGAGCGAGTCGGCGCGGTGGATGCGCGCGATGGCCTCGCCGAAGAGGCGCTCGGTGGTGAGGAGGCGGATCTTCCCGCAGGCCTGGGCGGCGGGCGCCAGGGGCACGGTGTCCGTGAAGATGGCCTCCTCCAGCATCGAGTCCTGGATGCGCTGGATGGCCGGGCCGGAGAGGATGGGGTGGACGGCGTAGGCCACCACCCGGCGAGCGCCCCGATCCTTCAGGGCGGCGGCCGCCTGGGTGAGCGTGCCCGCGGTGTCCACCATGTCGTCCACCAGCACCGCGTCCTTGCCCTTCACGTCGCCGATGAGGTTCATCACCTCGGAGGCGTTGGGGCGCGGCCGGCGCTTGTCGATGATGGCCAGCCCGCAGTTGAGGCGCTTGGAGTAGGCGCGCGCCCGCTCCACGCCGCCCGCGTCCGGCGAGACGATGACCAGGTCCTGCGTGTCGGGGAACTTCTTGCGCAGATCGTCCAGGAAGACGGGCGAGGCGTAGAGGTGATCCGACGGGATGTTGAAGAAGCCCTGGATCTGCCCGGCGTGCATGTCCATGGACACCACGCGCGTGGCCCCCGCCACCTCCAGCAGATCCGCCGCCAGCTTGGCGGTGATGGGGGTGCGCGGCGCCACCTTCCGGTCCTGCCGGGCATAGCCGTAGTAGGGGATGACGGCGTTGATGGAGCCGGCGCTCGCGCGCTTGAGCGCGTCGCACATGATGAGCAGCTCCATCAGGTGGTCATTCACGGGCGGGCACGTGGACTGGACGATGAAGACGTCGTGTCCGCGCACGTTCTCGCCGATCTCCACGTGGATCTCCCCGTCGGAGAACCGACCCACGGTTGCATTCCCCAAGGGGCGCTGGAGGTAGTCGCAGATACTGCGGGCCAGAGCCGGGTTGGAGCTCCCCGAGAACACCTTGAAGTCGCGCTGCTGCATGGGCGCGCTACTAGCGCGGCCGGTGACGGAAGGGAAGCCCCTTCCGTCCTGCCTGCCCGGGAGTGCCGGGTCGCCGTCGACCGCTCGGCTAGTCGGCTTCCACGGCCGTGAAGAGGGGCTCTCCCCCGCCTCCCGTCTGCAGGTGCCGCTCGTACTCCGACAGGATGGTGCGCTCCATCTGGTTGCGCGTGTCGGCGTTGAGCGGGTGAGCGATGTCCTTGTACGTGCCATCCTTGCGCCGCTTGGCCGGCATGGCGATGAACAGGCCGGAAGCGCCGTGGATGACCTTCAAATCCCGGATGACGAAACAGTGGTCCAAGGTGATGGTGACGTAGGCCTTCAGCTTGTCCTCATCGACCGGGTACACCTTGACGTCGGTGATGTTCATGGTCCCCCCAAGACCTCATGGTCCGAGCTAGCGGGGGGAGCCTGAGACACTCCGGCCTGGAAAAGCAAGTCTGTCCGGGCTTATTGGTGGCTCAACCGACGCCGTGAAGACACAAATGGGACAGGAAGGCGAGGTGGTACACGTCGATGACGACGTAGAGCGCCGCCCCCGCCTGGATGGCCCGCTGGCTGATCCGCATCGAGCGGTGCAGGCACAGCAGGCTGAGCCCCAGGCTGACGATGGTGACCTTGACCGCCATGAAGGCCAGGGGCGAGTGCTCGTAGGCCAGCCTCATCAGCGGGTTGAGCTCCTCGGCCACGTCCAACTGTAAAAACGTCAGGGTGAAGAGGCCGTCCAGCAGGTTGAGCACCAGCAGCAGGACGGCCGCCGGCGTGATGTGGAACGAAGCTCCCTCGATACCCGCGATGTCCGTCCCGTGCGTCACTTGAGTCGTCGCCGCCACCCGAACCTCCCCGTGAGAACCGGGAAGCCGCTGCTTCAAGATGCTTGCCAGCGCAGGTGGGGACCGCGGGCGAGCGGGGCGGGGCGGAGCCGGGATGATCGCCCGCTCGCCGGTGGGTTTGGAAAGTTGACGTCCCAGAGGGGGCGTGTCAGAGGAGACCCGCGCTCCCGCACAGCCTCCGGTCGAGTCCTCCTCATGCACCAATTTCCCAAAGACATCGGGTGGATAGAGGTCATCTGCGGCTCGATGTTCTCCGGCAAGACGGAGGAATTGATTCGCCGCGTCAAACGGGCTGTCTACGGAAAGCAGACAGTCCAGGTCTTCAAGCCAAAGCTGGACAATCGCTACGACGAGTCCCAGGTCGTCAGCCATTCCCGGTTGAAATTGACGTCCATTCCGATCGAACGGGCTGAAGAAATTTTCCTCCACCTCGGTCCCCGGACGCAGGTGGTGGGCATCGACGAGGTTCAGTTCTTCGGGCCCGAGGTGGTGTCGGTGTGTGAGGCCCTGGCCAATCGGGGCATCCGCGTCGTCGTCGCGGGGCTGGACCAGGACTACCAGGGGCGTCCCTTCGAGCCGATGCCACAGCTGCTGGCGATCGCCGAGTATGTGACGAAGGAACTGGCCATCTGCGTGGTGTGTGGGAATCCGGCCAACCGCTCGCAGCGGCTGGTGGACAGCGGAGAGCGCGTGGTGGTGGGCGCCGCCGGGGCCTACGAGGCGCGCTGCCGCAAGTGCCACCGCGCCGAGCCCACCGAGGCCACGCCGCCCCAGACCCTGGACCTGTTCGACCGCTGAAGGCCTCGGGAGGCCCGTGCCATGCGTGACACCCTCTACGCCAACGTCCCCTTCCGGTTGAGCGAGATGCCCCACCGGTACGGCCCCAACGTCCACCTGGTGGGCAACCCCTTCCTCCTCTCCCAGTTGGCGCGGCTGTGCGCCAAGGGCACGGTGCAGCCGGAGATCAACCGGCTGGTGGCGCTGCTCTACTCGGACCTGGTGAAGGCGGTCATCAACGCGGAGTTCCCGCGCAAGATGGCCTCGCTGCCCACGCGGATGATCGACCACACACCCCAGGGCATCTACCAGGGCGAGGTCATCGACCCGGACGTGCGCGCGGTGACGGTGAACATCGCCCGCGCCGGCACGCTGCCCTCGCAGGTGACGTACGACCTGCTCAACACCACGGTGGATCCGGTGCTCGTGCGCCAGGATCACATCATCATGAGCCGGATGATCGACGCCAAGGAGCACGTGGTCGGGTCGAACATCGGCGGGGCGAAGATCGGCGGGGACATCGACGACGCGTTCGTCCTCTTCCCGGACCCCATGGGCGCCACCGGCGGCAGCCTGAGCACCGCGGTGTCCATGTACAAGGACAAGGTGCACGGCACGCCCCGGCGCATCCTCAGCCTCAACCTCATCATCACCCCCGAGTTCCTGCGGAGGATCTCCCGCGAGCACCCCGATGTGGTGGTGTACGCGCTGCGGCTGGATCGCGGACTGTCGCCGCCCGAGGTGTTCGGCACCGTCCCCGGCGAGCTGTGGGACAAGGAGCGGGGGCTGGATGATCGGCAGTACATCGTCCCCGGCGGCGGCGGCTTCGGGGAGATCATGAACAACGCGTACGTGTAGAGGTAGGACCTTGGCTTTCTACGAGCAGGACGTCGGCATCCTCATCGACGAGCAGAAGCTCCAGGCGCGCGTGCGCGAGCTGGGTGCGCAGATCACCCGCGACTACCAGGGCAAGGAGCTCACCCTCGTGTGCGTGCTGAAGGGCTCGACCTTCTTCGCCATGGACCTGGCGCGGGCCATCGACTTGCCGCTGACGCTCGAGTTCCTCGGGGTGTCCTCGTACCAGGGTGGCACCGAGACGACGGGCGAGGTCCGCATCACCACGGACGTGAGCAAGCCCATGGCGGGCAAGCACCTGCTCGTCATCGAGGACATCATTGACACCGGGCTCACCATGAGCTTCCTGCTGGAGAACCTGCGGGCCCGGCACCCGGCGTCCGTGAAGGTGTGCACGCTGCTGGAGAAGCCGGCGCGCGCCCGCACCCAGGTGCCCATCGACTACAAGGGCTTCGTCATCGACGACGTCTTCGTCGTGGGCTACGGCCTCGACTACGCCGAGCGCTACCGCAACCTCTCCTTCATCGGCCAGATGAAGGGGAAGTAGTCCCGCGGTCCCAGGCCTCTCAGGCGCGGCGGGCCCGCGCGGTGGCCACGGTCTTCTTCGCCGCTGTCTTCCGGGTGGCGGTCGTCTTCGCCGCGGCCTTCTTCGCCGCGGCCGGTGCGCTCTTGCTCTTCGGCGCGGTCTTGGCCTTGGCGGGAGCGGCCTCGGCCTTCTCCGCCTTCGGTGCTCCGGCCCCAGCGCCCAGCTGGGCCACGAGCTTCTTGGGCGCCACCGCGCGGTAGCTCTCGTCGAGCCACTGGCGCAGCATCTCGAGCGGGGGCGTGTCGCGCGCACCGAAGCTGGCGCTCACCCAACCACTCTTGCCGAGTCCGTACCCCGTGGGCTGGGCGAAGGGCAGCATCAGCGCCGCGCCGTTCGACTGCGGCAGCTTGACCGACAGGAAGAGGCCCTCCTCCCCATTGATCCCCATGAAGATGAAGGCCTTGCCCTTCACCTTGAGCGTCCGGTGGCCCCACGGGAAGTCCTCGGTGACCTCGGGGTAGCTCATGCCGGCCTCGCGCAGGGCCAGCTCAAACGGCACGAGTCGCTTCATCTCGGGGGGAACCGGGGTCATCGTCATGCGAGTGCCTCTCCTCGTGAGGCCCGCAGGTATACCGCACGCGAGCCCGGAGTCAGCGTGCCGGGCCCGCGCCGCTCTGCCCCGTCTCCGTGGGCCGCTGCTGCGTCTCGCTGTCGGTGCTCTTCACTCCCGGCTCCTGCCGCGGCGCCGCGGGCGTCTCGGCCCCGGGGGGCGGCTGCGGTGCCGCCGGCTGTCCCTCGGGGGCGGGCGGGGGGCGGGGCGTCTCGGAGGGCAGCTCGGAGCCGCCCAGGCTGGCATCGACGGCCCTCAGCGCCTTCTCCAGCGACTGCGCCGCCGGGCCCACCGTGCCGAGCAGCTGGTTGGCCCGCTGCGTGTTCCGGTTCCGACTCTCCGCCGCCAGCTTCAGCTGCGTGAGCGCCTCCGTCACGTCCCGGCGCGCCTCCTCCAGCTTCTGCCTCGCCTGGAAGAAGGCCACGTCCGCCTTCATCGTCTCCAGCGTGCGCCGCTGCTCCTCCGACAGCCCGGACAGAAGCTCCGCGCGCCGCAGGTAGTAGAGGCCCTTCTCCAGCTGCTCCGGCTTGTCCGAGTCCACTCGCGACTTGGAGAGCCCCTCCAGCACCGGGAAGAGGGCCCGATCCAGCTCGTCCCGCTCGGTGAACTTCTGCTCCAGGAGGCTCGAGACGTCCCGGCCCTCCAGCGGAATGGGGGCGTAGGTGTCCGCCTGCCGCGCGTCCCCGGGGCGGTAGGGCACCGAGCCCGTCGGCAGCATCCGACCCTTCATCACCACCAGGTGCCCGTTCTCCTGGGCCAGCGTGAAGGTGCGGGCGTTGAGCTGGGAGAGCAGGAAGACCACCGCCCCGCCCAGGCCGAGGATGAGGAGGATGACGAGCAGCCGGGTGAAGGCGCTCGTGGCCCGACGGCCAAAGCTCTGCTGACGCTGCGGGTTCATCATGGGATTCATGTCGCTTGCTCCCCAGACGTCCGAGCGGCGAGGCGATTTCCCTCCCCGACGCTTTCCTTGGGACACCCGTCCCCAGGGCTATACTCGCCCGACCGACCTCATGCATCCCACATTCCGCCGCCTGGGGACCAGCGAGCTGTTGCCCCGGTACATCTTCGCGGAGAGCCTCTTCGCACGTCGTCGCGTGCTCGAAGTGGACGCGGTCGCGACCACGGGGGGCGAGAGCGCGCGCTTCCTCCTGGAGCGCGGCGCCCGCACCGTGGTGGCCTGCGACGCGGACCTCGAGGCGGTGAAGGCGGCCCAGAAGGCCCACGGCAGCGCCACGCTGCGCTACCGCGCCAACGTCTACGACGACCTCGAGCCCGGCAGCTTCGACCTCGTGCTCGTGGCGGACCTCGCGCCCTACGTGCGCGCACCCACGCTGCTCGCCGAGCTGGCGCGGCTGGTGGGCCGGCAGGGCTACCTCGTGGGCGGCCTGAGCAACGCGGCGGGGCTGGCCCTCTGGCAACTCATGGAGCTGGAGGAGGGCGTGCCGCCCACGTACGGGCAGCTCCTCGACGCGCTCTCGCCGCACTTCCCCCACGTGGAGGTGGCCACCCAGTCCCCCGTGCTGGGCTACCAGCTCGCCTTCGAGAAGGGCGAGGGGCTCTCGGTGGACGGCACCCTCATCCGCGGCAGCGAGGCGGCCTACTTCGTCGTGGTGGCCGGCACCGAGCCGGCCCGCATCGTGGATCCCACCTGGGTGCAGCTCCCGCCCGAGCCCCTCGCCTTCACGCGCGGTAAGCTGGACGAGGTGAACCAGCGCGCCAAGGGCTGGGAGGAGCGCACCGGGCGCCTCAAGGAGTCCCTCACCCGGCTGCGCGCGGAGCTGACCGACCGCGAGGCCGAGGTGGCCCAGCTCAAGCCCTCGCTGGAGCTGTGCCGCGACGACGTGGCCCGGCTCACCGCGCAGTTGGAGCAGGCGCGCGGCACCCCCGAGTCCGCCCGCGAGCGCGACGAGCTGTCCTCCCGCCTGCGCCGCACCGAGCTGGAGCTGAAGGTGGCCCTGGAGCGCGTGTCCGACGCGGACCGGCGCCTCGGCCAGCAGCGGCTGGAGCTGGAGGCCGCCGAGCGCGCTCGCAAGGACGCCGACGTCCAGACCCTGGGCACCCAGGAGGCGCTGCGGCTGGAGCGCGCGCGCCGCGAGGAGCTGAACACCACCCTGGAGGAGTCGCGCGAGCGTCTCACCCAGGCGTACACCCACCTGCGCGAGCTGCAGGACGAGATGGCCGGCTTGCGCGTCGAGCGCGAGAAGGACCGGCTCGCCACCGAGCGCGCGCGGGAGCAGCTCGAGGACCTGCGGCGGCAGGCGGAGGCGGCGCGCGAGCGCGAGCTGCGCATCGCCGAGCAGTACTCGACGGCGCTCGCCGCGGTGGAGCACCTCAAGACAGACGTGGCCCGGGTCGAGGAGGCGCGCAAGTCGAGCGAGGAGCTGCTGCGCTCGCGCGACGCGGACCTGGCGCGCCTGACGCGCGAGGTGGAGGACGGTGCCCGGCGCGTGTCGTCCGCGGAGGCGGGCCGGCGGGACGCGGAAGTGCGCCTGACCGCGCGCGAGGCCGAGTGGCGGGGGCTGGAGACGGAGCTCACGGCGGCTCGGGCCGGAGTGGAGCAGCTCCAGGCCGAGGTGGTGGCCCGCTCGCGCGCGGAGGAGCACGTCCGGGCGGCGGCGGCGAAGCTCGAGCAGGCCCTGCACGAGGCCCAGGCACGCCTGGAGTCGCACGAGCAGGAGCGCGTCCGCGCCGCGGCGGAGCTGGAGGCGGCGATCGACGAGGAGCGCCGGCTCGCGGACGCACGGCTGGAGCAGGCGGTCGCGCAGGCGCTGGCGAGGGCGGAGGAGGCCGTCGCCGAGGCCGCTCGGGAGAAGGCCGCGCGCGAGGCCCAGCAGCGTCGGGCCGAGGGATTCGAGAGCCAGGTGGCGGTGGAGGTCGTCGCGCGCGAGGAGACAGCGCGCGCCCTCGCCGAGCTGGAGGCCCAGCGGCGGACGTGGGCCGACGAGCGGGGCGCCCTGCGGCGGCGCGTGGTGGAGGCCGAGGCGACGCTCACCGAGCTGGAGCGGGCGCGGGCCGCGGACCTGGAGTCGATCGCCCGGCTCGACGCGGCGCTCAAGGCGACGCAGGGCACCATCGCGGCCGAGCAGCAGGAGCGGGCGAAGGCGGACGAGTCCCGGGAGCAGGCCCTGGCCGAGCTCGCGCTCGAACAGCAGGGCAGGGCACGGCTGGAAGAGGCCCTGACGCGAGTCCAGGCCGAGCTCGAGGCCGAGTGCAATCAGCGCACCCTGCTGGAAGAGGCGGGGGCGTCGACGCAGGCGGACCTCGAAGGGGAGCGCCAGCAACTCTCGGAGGCTCGGGAGTCACTCGCGCGGGCCCGGGCGGAGCTGAAGGCCGAGCGCCAGCAGCGCCTCCAGGCGGATGAGGAGAGCGCGCGGACCCGGACCGAGCTCGAAGGGGAGCGCGAGCAGCGGGCCGAGGTGGAAGAGTCCCTGGTGCGGGAGCGGACCGCGCTCCGTGCCGAGCGGCAGCAGCGGGCTGAGGTGGAAGAGTCCCTGGTGCAGGAGCGGACCGCGCTCCGTGCCGAGCGTCAGCAGCGGGCTGAGGTAGAAGAGGCCCTGGTGCAGGAGCAGACCGCGCTCAGCGCCGAGCGGCAGCAGCGGGCTGAGGTGGAAGAGGCTCTGGTGCAGGAGCGGGCCGCGCTCGAAGCGGAGCGGCGCCAGCGCACCGGGCTGGAGGCCGCCCTGGCCTCGGCCCGTGCCGAGCTCGACTCCGCGCAGCAGGTGCACGGGCAGTCGGAGGAGGCTTTCGCGCAGGTCCGTTCCGAGCTCGACGCCGAGCGGAAGCAGCGCGCCCAAGCCGAGGCGTCGCTCGCGTCGGCCCATGCCGAGCTGGAGTCGGAGCGCGAGAGCAAGGCGCGGACGGAGGCGTCGCTCGGCACCGCTCAGACGGAGCTCGACACCGAGCGACAGCAGCGCGCCCAGACCGAGGCAGGGCTCGAGGAGGCGCGGCGGGAGCAGGAAGCCCTGGCGTCCTCGCTGGCCCAGGCCCGTGCCGAGGCCGAGTCCCAGCAGCAGACGCGCGAGCAGGTGGAGGCCACCCTCGCGGAGACCCGGCGCGAGCTGGAGTCCGAGCGCACCGGGCGCGAGGCCGTGGAGCAGTCCCTGGCCGAGGCGCGCGCGGACCTGGAGTCCGCTCGGGCGGGCGCGGACGAGCGCGAGCGGGCGCGGCTCGAGGCGCTGGAGGTGGCCCGGCAGGAGGCCGCGGCCCTGCGCGAGGAGCTGGAGACGGCCCGGCGCGAGGGCAAGGAACTCGGCGCCACCCTGGCCGAGCAGAAGCAGCTGCTCGAGGAGCTTCGCTCGAGCCTGGAGGCAGAGCGCGGTACCTCCAAGGAGCAGCAGGCGTCCCTCACGCGCCTGCGCTCCGAGCACGAGGCCGAGACCACCCGCGCCGCTGGCCTGGACGCCCGCTCCCGCGAGCTCGAGGAGAAGCTGCGCGAGGCCGAGGCGCGGCTCGCCGAGGCCCGTGCTCGCGAGGAGGCCAACGCCACGGAGCGTGAGGCCCGGAAGCGCGACGCCGTGGAGGCCCGGGTGGAGCTGGAGGGCCTCCGGGACGACCTCGCGAGGAAGGACCAGGAGCTGGCGGCGCTGCGGGCCCAGGTGGGACAGCTCGAGGCCGCCCGGTTCCAGGCGCAGCAGGCCTCCATGGCCCTCCAGGGGGCCCACCAGGGCCTGCGCGATCGCGATGGCCACATCCTGCACCTCCAGAAGGAGCTGGCCGAGGCCCAGGCCCGACTCACCGCGGAGCACGAGCAGGCGGAACTGCTCACCGTGCAGCTCGAGTCGGCGCGGCGCATCGCGGGCAAGGCGCCCTCGCTCGAATCCGCCCTCCAGGAGGAGCGCGCGGCGGTCGTGGCCGCCCGGGCCGAGCTGGAGAAGGAGCGCGCGGCGGTCGAGGCCACCCGCGCCCAGCTCGAGGACGTGCGCGCGGAGTTGCTCCGGGCCCACTCGGCCACCGAGGCGGAGCGGGAGCGGGTCTCGGAGGCGGCGCGGTCGGCGAGTCAGCTGGAGGCCCGTCTGTCGGAGGCCACCGCTGGCCTGGAGGCCGCGAAGGAGAAGCTCGTGGAGCTGGAGGCCCAGGCGGACGAGGCCCGTCAGCGGGCCCGGGAGCAGGAGGCCTCCGTGCAGGCGAAGCTGGCCGAGCTGGAGTCCAAGGCGGGCGAGGCCGAGCGGCAGACCCGGGAGCGGGAGGCCGCCGCGCAGGCCGTGCAGGAGCAGTTCGCCAGGCTGGAGGCGGAGAAGGTCGGGCTCGTGTCCGAGCGCGAGCGCCTCAGCTCGGATCTCACGGTGGCCCGCGCGGCCCGCATCCGGCTGGAGGGGCGGGTGACGGCGCTGGAGACGGCCTCCGCGGAGGCGGTGAAGTTCCTCGACGCCGAGCGTGCGGAGAAGGCCCGGCAGGTCCAGGCCGCCGAGGCGCTGGGCGCGCGGCTCCAGGCCCTCGAGGGCGAGCGGACCGGGCTGCGCGAGAAGCTCAAGCAGCTCGAATCGCGCGAGCCGGTGTCGCCCTCCGAGGCCGTGCTGGAGCTGTCCAGTGAGGTGGAGCGCCTGCAGGGCGAGCTCGAGGCGCTCCGGAACGCCCTGGCCGAGCGCGACGAGGCGCTCGCGGAGCAGAAGCGGCGCCTGGAGGCCCAGGAGTCCGAGATGGCCACGCTCAAGCGCGTGGCGGCCCGGACGGGGTCCAACACGGTCCAGGACATCTACGCCCGAGCCAACGCGGAGATCAACGCGGTGAAGAATGAGTTGCTTCGCCGCCCAAAGGGGAGCACACCCGCCTCGCCCGCCGGTTCGCCGGCACCCGAGGCGGTACCGCCCGCCCCGAAAACCGATGAGCAGGGCTGACGCCGCCCGCCGAGGATTCCCAGCATGAGCGCCGGAGCAGAGTTCTTCTTCAAGTACCACGGCATCGGCAACGACTTCATCGTGCTGGATCGCCGCAAGAGCGGGGTGGACGTCGACGCGGAGACGGCGCGCCTGCTGTGCGATCGCCGCCTGGGCATCGGCGCGGATGGCATCCTCTCCCTGCTGCCCTCGGAGGCGGCGGTGGCGCGGATGGTGGTCCACAACGCCGATGGCAGCGTCCCCGAGATGTGCGGCAACGGCCTGCGCTGTGTGGTGAAGTACCTCGTGGACAACTCCGGCGAGCGGCCCGAGTCCATCGACGTGGAGACGGGCGCCGGCATCCTCTCGTGCACGCCCGGCTACGGCGCGGACGGGGTGGCGGAGGTGGAGATCTCCCTGGGGCCGGCGCGGCTCGTCGCCTCCAACCTGCCCTCGGGCGCCACCGGCCAGCCCTTCCTCGACGCGCCCGTGCCCGGCCACTCCGGGCTGCGCGGCCATGCCGTCAGCATGGGCAACCCGCACCTCGTCCTGTTCGACCAGCCCCTCGAGGACGCGGGCCGTCTGGGCCCCCAGCTCGAACGGCACCCCGGCTTCCCGGAGCGCACCAACGTCGAGTTCACCCGCGTGGACGCGGACGGCGGCCTCACCGTGGTGGTGTGGGAGCGGGGCTGCGGCCTCACCCAGGCCTGCGGCACCGGGGCCTGCGCGGCGGCCGTGGCGGCGGTGCTCGCCAGGCGCGTCCCGGCGGATACCTGGCTGAGGGTCAGCCTGCCGGGCGGCGCCCTGCACATCCGGGTGCCAGCGGACCTGTCGGACGTCCGCCTCCGGGGGCCCGCGGCCTTCGTCTTCACGGGC
Organism: Archangium sp.; assembly: GCF_036388035.1. Lineage (GTDB taxonomy): Bacteria > Myxococcota > Myxococcia > Myxococcales > Myxococcaceae > Archangium. Next base: position 643 of record NZ_DASVSO010000862.1, on the reverse strand, counting down.
GTTGTCCCGGATCTCGAGGGCCGGTAACCTCCACCGCCCCCTTCCCCCCGTCGAGTCCCTCACGCCGTGGCTGGTCCCATCCTCGTCGTCGATGACGACACCTTCTTCCGGCAGCTCGCCTCCGACATTCTCACCCGGAGGGGCTACCGCGTCGTCACGGCGGAGAGCGCCGCCCAGGCCCTGGAGGAGGTGGGGCGCGCTTCCTTCGACCTCGTCATCACCGATGTGGTGATGCCCGAGGTGGATGGCTTCGGCCTCACCGCGAAGCTGCGCGAGCGCGACCCCGACCAGGAGATCATCCTCGTCACCCAGCGCACGGACGTGAAGGGCTCGGCCATGGCCCTGAGCGCCGGGGTGGCCGTCGTCCTCACCAAGCCCGTGGACGAGGCGGACCTGCTGCTCGCCACGGAGCGGGCCCTGGAGCGCGCCCAGCTGCGCCGCGAGCGCACCCAGCTCCAGAGCGAGAACCTCGAGTTCGCCCGCTACCAGAACCTCCACCAGCGCTGCCTGGAGTTCCTCTCCCAGCCGGACCTCGAGTGGCTCCAGGAGCGCGTGGCCGCCGAGCTCGCCTCCGTGTGCGACGCCCAGAGCGCCGCGCTGTGGATCGCCGACGACCGCGGGCACCTCGTCCTGCGCGCCTACC
>NZ_DASVSO010000861.1:0-1718 GCF_036388035.1 Archangium sp. | reverse complement strand
CAACGGCGGCAACAGCTACCCCGCCAACGCGGAGCTGTACGACCCCGCCACCCACACCTGGTCCTCGGCCGGCTCCATGGCCTCGGGCCGCGGCGACTACACCGTCACGTCACTCTACTCGGGCAAGGTGCTGGTTGTCGGCGGCTACGGCGGCAGAATCCTCGCGACCGCGGAGCTGTATGACCCTGATACCAACACCTGGTCCTCGGCGGGTTCCATGGGCACGGGCCGTCACCTGCACTCCGCCACGCTGCTCTCCTCGGGCAAGGTGCTCGTCGTGGGGTCCGCGAACGGAGGCGGGAGCAATCCCCTCGCGACCGCGGAGTTGTATGACCCTGATACCAACACCTGGTCCCCGGTGGCCTCCATGGCCGTGGGTCGCTACGGCCCGACGCTGACACTGCTCTCCTCGGGCAAGGTGCTCGCCGCGGGGGGGTTCATGGGCACCGTTCCCGCCGCGACCGCGGAGCTGTACGACCCCGCCAGCAACACCTGGTCCGCAGCCGGGTCCATGGCGTGGAGCCGCATCGGCCACACGGCGACCCTCCTCGGGTCAGGGCAGGTGCTCGCCGTAGGCGGGTACAGTCAATCCGGCGGCATCCTCCGCCAGACGGAATTGTATCTGCCCTGAGCGCACTGCCTGCGTTGCTCTGCTCCGCGAAAGGTGTCGAAGACTTGGGTCCACTTCTAGTCGACTAGAAGTGATGTGGTTGGATGTGGTTGACTTCTAGTCGACTAGAAGTGAGACAGCTCACGGTGAGAGAGATTGAGGGGGGCGTGGACCTCTCAAACCCACGGGCACGTAGCACTTTCCCTGGTACTCGGCCTGATCCTCATGGCACGGCGGACGGCGCTCAAGAGCCATCCAGCAGCCACCGTTGATCGCGACCTCGTCCCGCCGGGTGCGGCAGGGGGGTCTGGCCTGATCCGAGAAGGGCTTGTCGGGAAGCGGGTAGGCGATACCCGTCGGGCTCCGCGGCGCGCCGTCGACCAGCACGGGGGACGGGCGCCCAGCGTCCGCCAGCTCACCGAAACCGGGGGTCGAAGGTGTCGGTGTGGAAGGAGCCAGCTCACGGTTTCCCGTGCCCAACAACCAGAAGCTCCCGCCCAGCACGAGCACGGCGAGTCCCACGGCCACCAATGCCTTCAGGGGAAGGGGCCTCAGCCACCGACCCATCGGCTCACGCGTCAGGTGGGCGCGCATCCTGGCGTTGTCTCCTACGGCGTCGAGCGCCGCGAGCAGCAGGGTGAGCAGGGTGGCCAGCTCCTTCAAGCTGCCCGAGGCCGGCGCCTGTTCCACCTCCAGGGAGATGAAGGGTGGCGTGGCCTGGAAGGAGGCGCGCACCCGCCAGCTCTTCTTGGGTGCCCAGGTGGGCCGTGGCCCAGGCATCATCACCAGGGCGGGGGCGCCCGTCTCGACGTTGCGCGCCTGGTGGATGTGGCCCAGTTCCGCCGCCGCGTGCTTGCTCCGTCTTCCGATTCGGAGCGGGCCCACCGTCCTGTCGTTCTTCTTCGTGGCCTTCATGTGCTGTTCCCTCCCGCGCATTCCTACCCCTCCCGAGTGGCGTCAGCCAACGCGCGGGGCACACGCTTCATACCACGGCCGGAGTTCCCTCCAAGGGGAGAACCCGCGAGGTCATGCCCTTGTACGGAGTGCGTCCCTCGAGAGGGAGTGGAGCCGGGGCCGAAGGAGGAGAGCCCTTGGCCTGCAACAATGA
>NZ_DASVSO010000860.1:0-1704 GCF_036388035.1 Archangium sp. | reverse complement strand
GGCCAGACGGCCCACGGTGGCGAGCTTCTCGGACTGGGCGCGCCGGTGCTCGGCCAGGGCGAGCTTCTCCAGCGCCTCGCGCCGGGCCCGCTCCACCTGGATTTCGTTCTGCGCCGCCATGGCCTCGCGAAACCGAGCGGAGCCGTACGCTCCGAAGAACGTGGCCGACCCCGTCATGGACGCCCACGCGAGGGCCTGGGAGCTCTGGTGCGGCATCAGGATCAGCACCCCCACGATGGCCAGCATGCACACGAGGCCGCTGGCGACGGCCACCCCCGTCTCCTCCGGATAGACGAAGGCCACCACCAGCGGCAGGGTGGGCACGAGGTTGAGGAAGGGGCTCTCGAGGTTCCCCGTGACGTGGACGAGCCCCAGGTAGAACGAGGTGCCGAGCACACAGTTGGCCAGGAGCAGCAGGCGCCGCCGCGGCTCGGAGCTCCGCTCGAACCACCACGCGAAGACCACCAACTCCAACGCCCACGCCAGCCGCACCCCGAGGGCTTCCACGCTGAGGCGGGACAGGATGAACACGTCCAGCACGGACAGCAGCGGGAGAACCACGGCGAACACCAGGGACTTCCTCCCCGGGTTCGTGCCCATGCCTGTCAGGGCGAGCGCCATGGCGTTGATTCTCCGGTACGAGCGGGACGCGAGATCACGGGGGGACGATACTACTCCCTGCGGGTCACATAGACTCGGTGCTCATCATGGGTCTCATCACGCTGTCCATCCCCCTCTTCTTCCTCCTCATGGGCCTCGAGTGGCTGTGCGGGCGACTTCAGGGCCGGCGCGTGTTCCGTGGCCCGGATGTCTTCACCAACCTCTCCCTGGGCTCGGCGCAGACGGTCTTCAACGCCCTGGCCGTGGGCCTGCTGGCCGGGGCCTACCAGGCCCTCTACCCCTACCGCCTCTTCGACATCCCCATGTCCTCGGCGCTGGCCTGGGCGGGCCTGATGCTGGGGGTGGACTTCTGTTACTACGGGTTCCACCGCGCCTCGCACCGCATGAACCTCGCGTGGGCGGCGCACGCCCCGCACCACCAGAGCGAGGACTACAACCTGGCCGTGGCGCTCCGGCAGGGGCCTCTCCAGCCCCTCGTCTCGCGCGTCTTCTACCTGCCGCTCGCCCTGCTCGGCTTTCCGCTGGCCATGTTCGCCACGGCGGCGGCGCTCAACACGCTCTACCAGTTCTGGGTCCACACCGAGCTGATCGGCAAGCTGGGGCCCCTCGAATGGGTCCTCGTCACGCCCTCGCACCACCGCGTGCACCATGCCTGCAATGGCCGCTACCTGGACAAGAACCACGGCGGAATGCTGATCGTCTGGGATCGGCTGTTCGGCACCTTCGAGCCCGAGGAGGAGCCCGTCACCTACGGCACGGTCAAGCCGGTGCGCACGTTCAACCCGCTGGTGGCCGCCCTGGCGCCCTTCCGAGAGCTCGCGGCCCTCACCCGAGAGACGCCGCGGCGGATGGACAAGCTCAAGCTCTGGGTCATGCCGCCCGAGTGGCACCCCGAGGGAGTGGAAGCACGGGCCCTGGAGGTCGTGCCGGGCCGCTCCCGGTTCGACATGAGCCTCTCGCGCCGGGTGGCGCTCTACGTGGGCGTGGTGGGCGTGCTGACGCTGCTCGTCACGGTGCTGTTCCTGGTCCGGAGTGCCTCGTTGGCCCTGCCCGTGAAGCTCGCGTTCGCGGCCTGGTTCCTCG
>NZ_DASVSO010000859.1:0-4657 GCF_036388035.1 Archangium sp. | reverse complement strand
GGGATGACCTCGCCGGGATTCATGAGCGCCCCGATCATCTTGTGGGCGTTGAACCGGGAGGGCGGCAGGTCACCGATGGTGTCCGCCTTGGTGATGATGTTGCTCCAGAGCGCCCGGGCATCCTGCGCTCCAGGCGCGATGGCGCCCATGCCGACGATGGCGAACTTCTGGGGAGCCGAGCGGACGGGCCGGACGACGGGCTGGGCCTCGCGGGTGGGCGCGGCGCCGAGCAGCGCGTGGTAGGCGACGCCCGTCCATCCCAGCGAGCTGACGCCCACATAGCTGCGGGGCGGCAGCTTCATCGGGCGGGTGAGGCACTCCAGCGTGGTGTGGACCCCGTGCCGCGCCGTGGTGAGGCCGGCCACGGGCGCGCGCATGCCGCCGTGCAGCGAGAGCGCCGCGCGCATCACCGACACCAGTCCGCTGGCCGCCTGCTGGAAGCCCACCTGGGGGGCCGCGGTGGAGAACGTCAGGGGCTCGGCGCGCGCCGTGGCGTACGCCGTCTTGAGGCCCAGGTACTCCTGGTCCTCCAGGCCGGGAATGCCGCACGCCTGCAGCTCCACGTGCCGCACCTGCTCCGGGTCCACGCCCACCAGGTCCAGGCAGGCCCGGGCGGCGCGATCCACCATGCGCGACATTCGCGACAGGCCCTGCTTGGGGTTCATCTCCGAGGTGACGCCGTGCAGGACGGCGTAGATGCGGTGCCCGTCGGCGAGCGCGTCATCCAACCGGCACAGCACGAGGGCCACGGCGCCCTCTCCGGGCAGCGTGCCCGCGGCGCGCTCATCGAGCGCGAGCAGCTCCTGCTCGGCCAGCCAGCCGCGCGCGGCCAGCAGCCCGAAGGTGGAGGGGCTGAGCAGCGGGGACACCGCGCCCACCACCGCCACGTCACAGTGTCCCTCGCGCAGCGAGAGCGAGGCGAACTTCAGCGCCGCCAGCGAGGAGGCCGTCCCCGCGTCCACCGCCAGGTGCCCGCCGCGCGTGTCCAACATTCCGGAGAGGCGGCCAGCCACGGTGGTGGCCGTGGTGGGAACGGACTCGGCGGTGATGGGCGGGGCGTGCTCCGCCACGTACTTGTCCACGGCCTCCATCAGCCGGGCCCCGTCGGGCTGCTCCCGGAGGAGGGCGAAGAGGTGCTCGCGCAGCTCCGGCGTGCGCAGGCGCAGGGTCTGGTCCACCTGCATGTCCACGCCCAGGCCGGTGGCGCCCAGGTAGATGGCGCATCGGCCGCCCGGGCTCTTGTCGGGGCCGTAGCCCGCGTCCTGCGTCGCCTGGAGCAGCGACAGGTGGAGCAGCCGCTCCATGCGGTGCATCTTCTCCAGCTGGTTGGGCGGCAGGCGGAACTGCTTGAAGTCCTTGCTCTCCTCCGGGACGAAGCCGCCCATGAGCGGCCGGTCCAGGCCGAGCCCCGTCCCCCAGGCCTCCGGGGCCCGCGTCAGGGCGCGCATCCCCTCCAGGGACAGGTTCATGAAGCGCGACGGGGAGTCGGCGCCGGGCAGACGGCAACCGAGTCCAACGATGGCGAGGGGGATGTGCGTGAGAGAGGTCATCGCGGTGAGAGGCTCTTGACGAAGGACTGCCAGGCGAGTCGAGGCAGGGGGGGCGAGGCATCCTCGGTGGGAAGGGAGGCCATGCCGACGCCGCGCAGGTCGAGCACGGGGATGCCATCCTGACCGAGGACGAGGGCATCGAAGGTGGCCAGGCCGACGCTGGCGCCACACAGCCGGGCGTCACACGTCAGCCGCTCATCACGGCGGGGCATGCGGTACCAGGTGGCCTCGGAGATGGCCATCTCGCGCGAGCCCTCGCCCGAGAAGGAGTACCAGAGCCACTTCACCAGGTGCAGCGCGCCCTCGAGCGCGGCGGGCGCCACCTGGATGCGGCTGGCGGGCAGCGCCTTCGTCAGCGCGCGCGGCTGGATGATGCCGCCCTGGAGCCGGCCCAGCTCGCCCAGCTTCGCCCAGGAGATGACCTGGAGCGACTCGGGGACGCGCTCGCCCTGGCCTCCCACCGAGGCGTAGAGCTGCTTGCCGTTCTGGAGGCTCTCCACCCGGGGCGCCAGCTCCTGCTGCTGCTGGGGCCAGGGCGCGGGCCGGTAGAGCTGGGCGAACTGGAGGGTGGCGCGGCAGACGGGGATGGGCTCCTCGGGGCTCTCCTCCGGCCCGCCGACCCCCACCGGCTCCATGGACAGGAAGACCGACACCATGCCGTCCGTCTCCCGGCGGGCGCGACCCACCAGCCGCGCGGCCATCGCGGGCTCCGAGGCGCGCAGGAACCAGCGCACGTCCCGCATGCCCACCAGCACGCGATCCGGGTACACCAGCGCGCCCAGCTCGGCCAGGAACTCCAGCTCCAGCGAGGCGGACAGCGGGCGCATCTCCGTGTCGAGCTCCGAGGGGAGGCGCACGTCGCGCTTGGCGACGGCGCTCTCGCCTCGGAAGACCTCGGACACGTCTTCCAGCAGCGGGTATTGGGAGGTGTCGGATTGCACGGCCTAGCGATCCTTCACGACGTGCTGGACGAGCTCGCCCAGCGTGCGGACCTTGCCCGTGTCGGGCGCGGCGGTTCCGAGCTGCGAGGACAGGGCCTCGCCCAGCCTGCGCAGCTCCTCGGGCTTCACCCCGTTGTGCTTCAGGTCCATGGCGAGGAGCGCCTCGCGCACGGAGCGCGGGCCTCCCTGACCGGAGCGGCCCTTGGGCTCGACCTGGGAGGGGGCGACGGAGGTGGCGGCCGCGTGCACCGCGGCGGCGGCGCGCTCGGTGGCGCTCGCGGACTGGGCCCGCTCGACGATGTGCTCGACGACCTTGCGCAGGGTGTTGAAGTCGCGCAGCGAGCGGTTCGGGTCCCTCGGGACGCCGAAGTAGTCGCGGGTGCGCGCGAAGATGTCCACCTGCTTGACGGTGTCGATGCCGAGGTCGGCCTCGAGGTCGAGGTCCATCTCCAGCATGTCCTCGGGGTAGCCCGTCTTCTCCACCACGTTGCGCAGCAGGACAGCGCGGACCTGCTCGGAGAGGTCCTCCCGCTGCTCGGCGGAGACGGCGGCCGGCGACACGATGGTCTGCGCGGCGACGGGAGCCACGCTCGGGCGGGCCACGGCGGGAGCGGGAGCGGGCGTGGGCGCGGGGACGGGAGGCGGAAGGGGACGGGCCGCGGCGGGCGCGGGCGCGCCCACCTTGGTCACGGCGGGCGCGGCGGCCAGCTGGGTGGAGGCGCCGCCACCGGTGGCGAGCACGCGCTCGACGATGTGCTCGACGACCTTGCGCAGGGTGTTGAAGTCGCGCAGCGAGCGGTTGGGGTCCCTCGGGACGCCGAAGTGCTCGCGGGTGCGCGCGAAGATGTCCACCTGCTTGACGGTGTCGATGCCGAGGTCGGCCTCGAGGTCGAGGTCCATCTCCAGCATGTCCTCGGGGTAGCCCGTCTTGGACACCACGTTGTCCAGGAGGACGACGCGGACCTCCTCCTCCAGCGCCTCGGGGTCCTGCTCTTCGGAGACGGGCGGCGGGGCCGCGGCCACGGAAGGCGCGGCGACGGGGGCCTGCTTCGGCGCCTCGGCCTTCACGGCGGGCTTCACCGCGGGCGCGGACTTCGGCGCGGGCTCTCCGGCGCGCAGCCGCTCCACGAGCGCGATGATGGCCTCGAAGCTGCTCAGGTCCTCGGGGCGAGCCACCGAGGCATCCACGCCGAACTCCTCACCCAGGGCGAGGGCCACCTTCAGGGCGGAAGCGGGCTCGAGGAGACCCTCGAGCGGGAGCTGAAGCAGCGTCGCCTCGACGTCGGCGGGAGTCGCGGTACCAGCCGCGTCCGCCGAGAGCTGTCCGACGCCGTTCACGAATGCATGACCCACCAGGCGCTTGAACTGTTCCATGTCTCCTACCTTGGGATGAATCGACGCGATGGCCCCGTGGGTCCTACCCTTCAGGGACTCGCGTGTGAACTGGGTGAGGGACCACTTGGGTCCCGCTTCGATGAAGATGCGAGCCCCGCTCGCGTGGGCGACCTCGAGCGCCTGCCGCAACCGCACGGGCTCGACGAACTGGCTGGCCAGGAAGGCCGGGTACTCGCTCGGGGAGCGCTCCCCGTAGGGGGCCGCGTCGATGGTGGAGATGAGGCACACCGACGGCTTGCGGAAGTGGAGCTGGTCCAGCACGTGCTGGTAGGCGGGACGCGCCGGTCCGATGAGCTCCGAGTGGTAGCCGTGCGAGACGGCGAGCACGGTGCACTCGATGCCCCGGGCGGTGCAGCGCTCCACCAGGAGGGGCAGGGCGTGGCGGTCCGCGGACACGATGCAGGCGCTCGGCCCGTTGTCCGCCGCCAGCGTCGCGTAGCCGGGCAGGCCCGCGAGCAGCTCCGGCACCCGCTCGGAGGAGCAGGTGAGCGCGGCCATCTGGCCCGGATCCTCGGTGGGCATCTCCAGCACGGCCACCGTGCGCGAGTGGATGGCGTGCAGGCCCTCCGCCAGCGACACGCTGCCCGCGGCCACCAGCGCCGCCAGCTCACCGGCGCTCTGGCCGACGAGGAAGTCCGCGCGGATGCCATGGGCCCGCAGGAGCCGGTAGAGCGCCACGTTGACGAGGAAGACGGCCGCGTGGATGTCCTCGTCGTTCTGCCGGTAGTCCTTGGGGTTGTCCGTGTAGAAGCTGCTCGTCAGCGTGCGCCC
>NZ_DASVSO010000858.1:0-6661 GCF_036388035.1 Archangium sp. | reverse complement strand
TTGGGGGCCGTACATCGCGCCCGCCATCGAGATGCTGCCGGGCTACGTGTCGCGCGGGCTGCCGCTGGTGGAGGCCTACCCCGGCTCGGTGTACGGGCTGGGCTCCTGGTTCGAGGAGTACGCGCTCAAGCCCCTCAAGGCGGGCAAGCGGCTCTTCGGCCTGAAGCAGACGCTGACGCAGTGCATGTCCCCCATCCACGTGGAGGACTGCGCCCGGGCCCTGCTGCACCTGCTGGAGCACGGCGAGGTGGGCCGGCGCTACTTCGTGGTGGATGACGAGCCGGTGTCCTTCGCGGAGCTCAACCGGGTGGCCGCCAAGGCCCTGGGAGTCACCACGCGCCGGGTCCTCCTCCCCCGGTGGGTGTGCAGCCTGGTGATGGGGCCGGTGGTGACGGACTCGCTGACGGCGGAGGCGAAGCTGTCGAACGCGCGCCTGCATGGCACGGGTTTCCAGTTCCGCTACCCCACCGTGCGCGAGGGCGTGCCCGTGCTGGTGAAGCAGTGGCTGGAGAGGCAGGGCCCGCGCTGAGCCCGCCCCGTCAGACGCGCAGGTCGCCCTCGAGCGCCGCCCGGCCGGACAGCAGCTTGGAGATGTGCAAGAGCCGCTCCGTGCCCAGGCGCATGAGCGCCGCGCGCACCCGGGGTTGACTGGCGAGGTTCTGCTCGAAGGCGTCACGCCCCAGCCGCAGCAGGTGGCACGGCGTCTCCGCGCGCACCGTGGCGCTCGCCGGCTGGCCGAGCAGCAGGGAGATCTCCCCGAAGACATCTCCCTCGCGCAGCGAGGAGAAGGCGCTCTGCTTGCCGTCGGGGTGGCGCAACACCGGGGTGCACTGGCCCTGCAGCAGCAGGTAGAGGCCGTCGCCCTTCTGGCCCTGCTCGATGATGACGGTGCCGGCGTCCACCAGCCGCAGCTCGAAGCAGCGGGCCAGGGCCTGCCGCTGCTCGGGAGGCAGCGTGGTGAAGACGGGGTTGCTGCGCAGCACGTTGGCCAGCAGCCGCTCCCGGTAGAAGGTCCGCACCGTCTCGCCCACCGCGGGGTACCTCAGCGCGATGCGCTCCAACCGCGTCCGGATGAGCTCGAGCGCCACGGTGTGCCGGGTGGCCACCACGCTCGCCAGCCGCGGGCTCTCGGAGACGAGGGCGATCTCCCCGAAGAACTCCCCCTCCCCCATCGAGGCCAGCGTGCGCCGCTCCCCGCCCTCCAGCAGGCGCACCACGTCCACCTGCCCGTCCGCGAGGGCGAACATGGAGCGGCCCGGCTCGCCCTCGGTGATGAGGTTCTGCCCGGCCTTGAAGGTCCGCAGTTCCAGGGCGCCCAGCAGGGCCATGAAGGGCTCGCGGCCGAGCTGAGAGAAGAGGGGCACTCGGGGCAGCGTCGCCGCGGCGGCGGGGGGCGCGCCCTTCGCGGGAGCGTCGGGCCGCGCGTAGAGGTCCGCCAGGAGCTGGGGGGTGCGCGTATGCGCCGGCTCGAGCTGGAGGAGCACCCGGCACAGCGCGAGGGCACGCAGCGGCTGTCCCTGCCGGGCCCAGTCGGAGGCCATGGCCTCCCCAGCGGCGAGGGCCTCGGGGGTACGGCCGAGCGCGAGGAGCCGCTCGACCTCCAGCTGGAGTGGGTTGGACATGTCCCCTCTGTATGCCACAGCCCCCCCGGTGCGTGCAGCCGGGAGGTGAACGCACCCGCCCGTCTGGGAGGTACGGACGTGCAGGGTCCCCGTCGCACACCGGACGTGCGCGGCGAGCATGGGGGAAGGCCCTCGCCCCACGTGAGCCCGGCGCTTCCCCACCTTGTCCCGGAGCCCCACCTTCTCGGGGCGAATGCCTGCCGGCAGGAGGGCCAGGTCATGAAACATCCCGCGTCACCGAGAGTCGTCACCTTCGTAGGACCCCAGGGCGTGGGCAAGACGACCCTGTTCGAGTCCCTGCTGCGTTCCACGGGAGCCGAAGGACTGCGCGCCACGGGAGGACCCGGAGCCGCCGTGGAGCGGAGCATGACGCTCGAGCTGTCCGTGGCCCACACCGGCTTCCTGGGGGAGCAGTGGACCTTCATCGACACCCCGGGGGCACCGGAGTTCTCCCAGGAGGCCCGCCACGCGCTGATGGTGAGCGACGCGGCGGTGGTGGTGTGTGACGCCTCGCCCGAGCGCGCGGCCGCCCTCGCCCCCCTCTTCGCCTTCCTGGATGCGCGCCGCATCCCCCACCTGCTCTTCCTCAACGTGCTCGAGGACGGCGCCGCGTCGGTGCGCGAGGTGCTGGAGACGCTCCAGGCCGTCTCCTCGCGGCCCCTGGTGCTGCGGGAGATTCCGCTGCGCGAGGGCGGGCAACTGGTGGGCGTGGTGGACCTGGTGAGCGAGCGCGCCTGGGCCGAGGGGAAGGATGGGAAGCCCGCGCTCATCTCGCTGCCGGACGCGGACCGCCCGCGCGAGGAGAGCTCGCGGCGCCAGCTCCTCGAAAGGCTCGCGGACCTGGATGACACGCTGCTCGAGCAGCTCCTCGAGGACGTGGTGCCCCCGCCGGACGCGCTCTACGCGCAGTTCGAGAAGGCCCTGCGCGAGGATCGGCTGGTGCCCGTCTTCCTCGGCTCGGCGGAGCGGGGACTCGGCCTGGAGCGGCTGCTCAAGGGCCTGCGGCACGAGGTGCCCACGGTGGAGGAGACGCGCGAGCGCCTGGGCATCTCCGGGGAGGGCCCTCCCCGGGTGCAGTCCTTCAAGACGCAGCACCTGCCCCACGTGGGCAAGCTGTCCATGGTGCGCGTCTGGCGCGGGCAGGTGGAGGACGGCGGCACGATGGGCGGCTCGCGGGTGAGCGGCGTGCAGCGGGTGCATGGAAGCAGGCAGCTCTCCGTCGGCGCGGGGCGCGCGGGGGACGTGGTGTCCATCGGGCGGGTGGAGGCGATGCGCACGGGAGACTTCGCCGATCCCGAGGGCGTGCGTCACCCCGAGGACTGGCCCCTGGCACCGCCTCCGGTGCACCAGGTCGCCATCGTCGCCGAGAAGCGCACGGACGACGTGAAGCTGACGGGCGCGCTGGCCCGGCTGGTGGAAGAGGACCCGTCCCTCTCGGTGGACCAGGAGGCGGACACGCAGATGCTGCTGCTGGGCGGCCAGGGTGAAATGCACCTGCGCGAGGCCGTCGAGCACCTGCGCACACGCCTGCGCGTCCCGGTGATGACGCGCCCCCTGCCCATCCCCTACCGGGAGACGATCCGCAAGCACAGCTCGCACCACGCGCGCTTCAAGCGGCAGTCCGGCGGGCACGGGCAGTTCGGTGACGTGGTGGTGGAGGTGCAGCCGCTGCCGCGCGGCGAGGGCTTCCGCTTCACCTCGGCCGTCGTGGGCGGGGCCATCCCCCGGCAGTACATCCCCGCGGTGGAGGAAGGCGCGAAGGAGGGCCTGAAGCGCGGGCCACTCGGCTTCCCCGTGGTGGACGTGGCCGTCACCCTCACCGGTGGCACCTACCACTCGGTGGACAGCTCGGATCAGGCCTTCCGCACCACGGGGCGCCTGGCCCTGGTGGAGATACTTCCCAAGCTGGAGCCGGTGCTGCTCGAGCCCATCCTCCACGTGGACATCCACGTGCCGCGCGAGGCCACCTCACGGGCCCAGCGGCTCGTCACCAGCCGCCGGGGACAGCTCCTCGGGTTCGACGCCAACACCGACCTGCCCGGCTGGGACGTCATCACCGCGTATGTGCCGCAGGCGGAGATGCACGGCTTCATCGTGGAGCTGCGCTCGGCCACCTCGGGCCTGGGCAGCTTCGTGGCGCGGCACGACCACTACTCGGAGCTGGTGGGCAAGCAGGCCGAGCGCGTGGTGAGCCACCACCAGGAAGCCGCCGAGCAGCGGTGAGCGGGGTTGCCGCACCTCGCTCGGAGTCGACTACGAGCGAGGTCGTGGTACCCGGGCTACCTTCTCCGCGTGTGCAATGGCCTCCAGGTGCTCCTCGCGGAGAGGGCTCTCTCGACGGAGCCTGCGCACCCTCCTTTCCGTGTCCTCCAACATGTCCCATGCCTCCCGAGACTGCTTGTGGGGAAACAGGTGGAGCGCCTGCACATAGAGGCAGGAGACGTGAACACGCATCCCAAGGTCGGCGAAGCCAAGTTGCTGGAGACGACGAAGCCCTCGACCGAACTCCTTCCACGGCATTCTGGAGCCGTACGCTTCGGTGAGGAGCGTGTTTGCGATGATGCGTTGAATCGCGAGGCGCTGGGCAGGGGTCCTTGCCCTTGGCAGCCAGCGCTTCTCCAGCTTCAGGAGCTCGCGCTTGCATTGCACGTAGGGCGCCTTCGCCTTGAGCAGTTCCAGGTAACGAAGATCAAGTTCCTCGCTAAATGTCGCGGAACGCTCCTGGTGGGGAGTCTTCATGCTAACGTTCAAGGGCAGGGCTTTCCATTGGCACGCAACGGCCAGTAGCCGTATCGCATGCAGGCGGTAAAGCACGCTTTGCACTGCGACTCACCCCAGACCCGGCCATCGTGTTTCCCACTTCTGCACTTCTCGTAGCGCGGCAGGCAGATGTCCTTCTCCCACTGCTCCCGTTCTTCGGGCGTCGGGAGTTCCGGGATGGGTGACGCTTCTGACTCGGGGCGTCCTGGGGGTAGATGATTGGACCGGGTGGGCTCCGTCGGGGGGGTCGCGCCACAGCGCTCGTACTGGCCGGGGTTGCTCTTGAGGCAGCACGAGACGGTGCTATCGGTCTGGTTGCACTCGGCCTGAGTGAGTGCGAACCCATTGGCGTATCTGCCAGTGCTCGTTGCCGCGCAGGCTGATGAGAGGAGAACGAGCCCCACGGCGAAGAAGCACGACCGGCCCGAATGATAGGGAGCTACAACACGCGCTTGTTGCATGGTGCTCTCCGAGAGCATGAATGCATGGCGGAATGGTCCAGCCCCGTCACGGTGGGGGCGGCGCGAGCGCGCGCAGCCCCTCGGCGATGGCGAGGGCGATGTTGCCCATCAGGTCCTGCCGCGCGTTGACGACATAGAGGTGCGGGGTGAGCGCCCACACCTCGCGCACCACGCGCCGGGGGGTGGGAGGCGGCTGGGTGCGCAGCTCCGCCTGGAGCAGCGGCAGCACCTTGTCGGACAGGCGCAGCGCGGTGTCCATGACGAAGATGGCGAGGTGGGGCCGCAGCGCGCGCACGCGCCGGAAGAAGGCGCCCACCTCGTCCGAGGCCAGGTGCTTGGGCGGCGAGGACTTCATCTCCAGGTAGAGCAGCCGTCCCTCGGCCGCGGCCACCACGTCCAGGTCTCCCCCCACCTCGGGCGCGTGGAACTTCACCCCCACGGCCACGTCGAAGCCGAGCCGCCCGCGCAGCTCGCGCGCCACGTACCACTCCAGCGTGCCGCCGAAGTTGTGCGCCCGGTGGCACAGGCGGTAGCGCCCGCCCTCCTCGCGCTCCGCGAGCCCGAGCGCCACCAGCTCCTCGGCCACCTGGGCGGCCCGCTCGGCCTCGAGGTAGCGCGTGGCCTCGCTGGGCGAGAAGCTGCCGCCCCGGAGAATGGCGCCCCGGAGGAAGAGGCGGAAGGCGTAGTGGCCGAGCCGCTCCGCGAGCCGCTCGGCGGCCTCGCCCTCGAGGTCCGGAGGAAAGGGCAGGTCCAACGGGGCCACGGTGGGCTGGAAGCCCCGGCGCACCAGCATGGCCAGGGCCTCGCCGCCGGGCGGCAGCAACCGCCTCGGCGGAGGGGGTGCCCCCACGGCCCGCAGCTCCAGGTCGCGAGCCGAGGAAGGGTCACCAGGAGGAGGCGGCTGCCGCGTCATGCCCTCATCCTGGCCGACGCGGGCGGCCCCGCTCAACGCCCCCTTCCTTGTCGCGGTCGGCGTCGTTGAAGGGGAACTCGAGGAAGTTCGGAACCGCGATGGCGGCGAGGACGCCGATGATGGCCACCACTACGGAACGGTGAGCAGCCCGCTGATGGAATCCGCCGAGTGGCCCGGCCACGGGAGCAGATACGGCGCGCTCTGGACCGAGGAGTTCGGCTGGTAGATGGCGGTGACGAGCATGAAGTAGTACTTGCCGGACCGCAGGAGGCCGGGCGGAACCTGTACGCGGGTGCCCTGGGTCATCACCCGTCCCACCAAGGAACCCCGGGAGGCGCGGCCGGTGGCGGGGTTGTAGACGATCTCGCGAAAGCGGACCGAGTAGAACGTCGGGGTGCCCACGGCGGGCGGCGTCCAGGAGACTTCCGGCGTGGGACCGATGGACTGGTCGAGGTAGGCGCTCGCGCCGTTGAGCAAGGGGCTCCGCACCGGGCTGATCGCCGGAACCAGCGGCTGGGCCCGCAGGCCGCTCAACAGGTCCTCACTGGAGAGGGTGCCCTGACCGCTCGTGCTGGCCGTCCCACCATCCGGCTTGGGCACCTGGTAGGGGACGGTGAAGGCCGTCGTCGCATTGGCGAACTTCGCGTAGCTGGCCGGATACGGGTTGCCGTAGACGAAGTTGACCGGCTGATCCGGCTGGTTGCCGTCGATGAAGTACGCCACGAGGTCCGGCATGAGCCCATAGGAGCCGTGGGCCCCGTTGGGGATCACGTCTAGGTAGAAGTTGTTGTAGTTGATCCGCGCGTTGGGGTGCACCGCCGTGCGGTAGCTCCCGAACGACCCAGGGGTCCCCTCGTTCACCTTCCAGTCCACCGCGTAGCTCTGGTCCTGCGGCACGGTGGAGA
>NZ_DASVSO010000857.1:0-15137 GCF_036388035.1 Archangium sp. | reverse complement strand
TACGAGCTGCTCTGGGAAGGCGCCCCCGAGGTGGAGCTGGCCACGCTCGAGGGGCACCACGACGAGTCGGCGGTCATCTCGGTCTTCGTCGACGATGCGCTGTGGGACTTCACGGCCATCCCGCTGGTGTCGCCCTCGGTGGGACGCAACCAGGTCTTCGTCGCGCACCCCCAGGTGGCCGCCCGCCACCGGGAGCACTACGTGGAGTTCTTCCGGCGGCAGGGCTCGCTGGTGCCCCTCCAGGCCCGGCATACCGAGGCGCTCCGGCAGGAGATCCAGCAGCGCGGGGATCGCCACCTGCTGCAGACGCTCCATCACCTCGCGAGCGGGCTGCCCCTCTTCGAGGTGCACTTCGAGGGCACCGAGCGCGTGCGCGTCCTGGAGAAGGGCGCCGTCTGAGAACAGCCGGGGCAGGGGAGACGGGCAGCGTTTCAATCCGGAGCGCTGCTACCGTCCCAACTGCCTGTCCCAGGCAGCCAGCTGCACGGCCACCGTGTATTTTTCAGCGCTGGAGAGTGACTCGAAGTCCTTGGGGGAAAGCGCGTGGAGGCGCTCGCGCAGGAAGTCCGGGTCGCTGAGCACCTCGGGGTGCTTCAAATCGTTGTCGCCTTCCACGAGGAGGGGAATCACCCGAAGCATGGCCTCCAGGCATTCCTCCCGGGTGGCGCGAGCCATGCGCTCCACGGTGAGGGTCAGGTGCTCGCGGACCGAGGCGGGGCCTCCGGGGCACCAGGCCTCCAGCGTCTTGCGCCAGAGGTCCTCCATGAGCTCTTCCAGCGTGTAGTCGTCATCGAACGACCAGAATGCATAGCGAGGGCGCTGGAGCACCTCCCAGAAGCGGAGCAACGAGGCGAGCCGGTCCGCCATGCGCTCAGCGCTCCGCGGCGGCGGCGGCGACACGGCATGGTAGAGCGCTCCCCAAGGAGTGCTCAGGCAGAAGGACTCGAAGGCGGCCCTCGCGTGCTGGCGCTGCTCTTTCTGGAAGCCTTCATTCAAGTCCATGAAAACGCCGACGAACATGTGCATCCGCCAGCAGGTGTGGGGAGCGCCGAATTCGGCGCTCGAGTGCATCACGAGCACCTCACCGGGCTGCACCTGTCGCGGCTGCCGGAGTTGGGAAAAGGCGCCGGCCTCGAGGTACTCCCGGGCCCACCGCTTGCCCTCGGCTCTCACCTTGCGGCGAGTGGTGGCGATGGTTCCGTGGAGCCACGCTGGAAACTCGAGCACCGGGGCCTGTTCCGTGGGCATGGCCTTTCGCCCTACCATAGCGGTCAGGTGCCCCTCAAGCGCCAGGCACTTTGCTCAACGGCAGTCCCGCCGGTAGCTCCAGCGGTACAGCGTCACTCCGGGCTCGGGCGTGCGCCAGGACAACTTCCAGAGTGCCCCCCGTTCTCGAAGTCGAGGAAGAGGGACCCCTCGAATCCAGTGCCTCCTACGAATTTCTTGTGAGGGTCGACGGCTTTATTGAGGGCCGCCAGGTAGCGCCCCGCCTGTTGTCTCCCTTCCTCGCGTGACTCCTCATCGTCCGGCTTCACCTCGAACAGCACGAGGAGGCGGGTATCAGTGATGTCCGGGCGCAAGCGCCTCGCGAGCTCCGAAAGACGCTCGGGGTCCCCCAACTCCCCCTCCTCCACGATGGTGGAGAGGTCGACGGTGTTGAGGAAGACGCGGTTGGAGGGATGCTGCACGCCGTACGCTTTGCCGATGGCTACATGTGCGGCCCTGCCAAGAAAAGCGCCCCAGGGCTCCCGGGAGTCCGGCGGACGGCCAGGAAGCCTGAAGGAGGGCGGCTCCGCCTGGGCACCGAGGGCGGCCACGAGCACCAGGAGAAGACCCGCCAGCCTCCAGGTGCTTCCCGTCCTGGTTCCACGCTCTCTCATTGCCAACATGCTCCTCCCGGTGCGGTGTGAGCATGGGCTGGAGACCTTGGGGGTCCCCAGCCCTTTTTCATTTCTGGCCCCCTTGTCGGCGAGAACAGTACCGTTGTTTAATTCCACGCATACAGCACGAGGCCAGCGTCCTTGTAGGGGCCTCTCTCCCGTCACATTTCGGTGAAGTACGGTCGCTCACGACGCCATGCGACACAGCCATACCTTGACCTTCGGTCTCCGGGTGGAAGGGCTCCTTCCACGGCGCGCACAGTCGCGAGGTGGACAATGAGTCTGGAGTCGCGCCACCTGTCGCTGCGCGCCCGCCTGGTCATCCTGGTCGCCCTTCTCTTCGCGGCCTTCGCGCTGTTCTTCCTCGCCTTCTTCCCGGCGCGCATGGATGCCCAGGCGCGCCACTGGGTCCTCAGTCGCGCGACGGGGATTGCCCAGCTGCTGGCCAGCGCCACCGAGCCGGCGCTCGACTTCGGGGATGCCATCAACGGCCAGCACCACCTGGAGACGCTCGCCTCCACTCCCGAGGCCACCTTCGGCCTGTTGCTGCGCGAGGACGGCTCGCCGCTGGCGGCCTGGCACCCGGAGCGTGCCCCGGCCCGGCTCACCGACATTCCCGAGGGCGCGGGCATCCACGGCCAGGAGGTGCTGGCCCGGGTGCGGATCCACACCCGAGGCGGCCAAGAGGGCACGTTGCTGGTGGGCTTCAGCCTGGCCGAGCTGCGCCAGGAAGGTCAGCACACGCTGCGGCTGGCGGTCAGCATCTCCGCGCTCATCTTCGCCTTCGGCGTGCTCGCGGCCTTCGGGGTGGGGACGTTGCTGGTCCGCCCGCTGGGGCGCGTCACCCAGGTGGCCTTGCGCATCTCCGAAGGGGAGCTGGGCGCGCAGAGCGAGCTCGACCTGACCCGGCGCGACGAGACCGGCACCCTCGCCGCCGCGCTGTCCCGGATGCTGCGCCGCCTGTACGAGCAGAAGGCCCTCATCAAATCGCAGAGCGAGGCCTCCTCCGAGGGCATCCTCACCGTCTCGGAGTCGGGGCAGGTCCTGGCGCACAACCAGCGCCTGCTGCGGATGTGGCAGTTGCCGCCGGAGCGGCTGGAAGGGCGGCACCTGGAGGAGGTGCTCCGCGCCCTGGCCCCCGCCATGAAGGAGCCCGAGGCCCTGCGGCGCCTGGCCGACTTCCAGCAGGAGCAGCCCGCGGCCAACTCCTTGGAGTTCTCGCTCCTGGATGGGCGAACCCTCACCGCGTACCGGGCGCCCATCCAGAGCCAGGAGGGCACGCACTTCGGCTGGGGGCTCTACTTCCAGGACATCACCGAGCGGCTGGCCCAGGAGCGCGTGCGCGCGCGCAACCTCGAGCTGGAGCAGCGCGTGGCCGAGCGCACCCAGGAGCTCGCCGAGCGCCTGCGCGAGCTGCACAGCACCCAGGAGCAGCTCATCGTCGCCGACCGGCGCACCTCCGTGGGCACGCTCGCCGCCGGCGTGGCCCATGAAATCAACAACCCGCTCGCCTACGTCACCGCCAACATCCAGTTCGTCCTCCAGGAGATGCCCGAGCTGCGCACCACCCTCATGCCGGGCTGTCCCCCCGCCATGAACGAGGGCATGGAGGCGATCTGGCAGGAGGTGGCCAACGCCCTGGCCGAGGCGCGCGAGGGCTGCTCTCGCGTGCAGCACATCGTCCAGAGCCTCAAGTCCTTCTCGCGCGGGGATGAAGACCGACGCGAGCCCCTGCACGTCCAGGGGCCCCTCGACGCGGCCATCAGCATGGCGCAGAACGAGATCCGCCACCGCGCCCGGCTGGTGCGCGACTACCGGGACATTCCGCCCGTCGAGGCCAACGAGGTGCGCCTGGCCCAGGTCTTCCTCAACCTGCTCATCAACGCCGCCCACGCCATCCCGGCGGGCGCCGCGGATCGGCATGAGATCCGGGTGACGACCCGGCTCGGAGAGGACGGGTATGTGTGGGTGGACATCACCGACACCGGCAGTGGCATTGCCCCCGAGGTGCGTGGCCGGCTGTTCACCCCCTTCTTCACCACCAAGCCGGTGGGCGTGGGCACCGGGCTGGGGCTGTCCGTCTGCCAGGGCATCATCACCGCGTTGGGCGGGCGCATCGAGGTCCAGAGCGAGCTGGGGCAGGGCAGCACCTTCTCCGTCGTCCTTCCCCCCAGCGCCGTCACCGTGAAGCACGCGCAAGCACACCGCGCGCAGTCTCGCTCGGGGCCGCGGCGAGGGCGTGTGCTGGTGGTGGACGACGATCCCTTCGTGGGGGCGGCGCTGCGGCGCACCCTGGGGCGCGAGCACGATGTCTCCGTGGCGTTCGGCGCCCGGGAGGCGCTGGGGCGCGTCCTCCAGGGCGCCACGTTCGACATCATCCTGTGCGACCTGATGATGCCGGACATGACCGGCATGGACTTCTTCACCGAGCTCCAGCGGCTGTACCCCGCTCAGGCGGAGTCGGTGACCTTCTTCACCGGCGGCGCCTTCACCGAGACGACCCGCGCCTTCCTCGAGCAGCATCAGGACCGGGTGTTGAGCAAGCCCGTCGATGCCGACCTTCTCCGAGAACGCATCCTCCTGCGGCTGGAGCGAGGGGCCACGGCCTCCCGCCTCCCCGCCGCCTCCCTGGATTGAAACCCCGCATGTCCCGCCTCACCCCTCACGTGCCTGTCCTCGGCCTGCTGCTGCTGACAGGAGTCCTCGCCTCCCGCCCCGCCTCCGCTCAGCCCCTGCCCACCGCCTCGCCGCCCGCGCCCGAGGAGACCCCCGCCGAGCCGGTGAGCCCTCCCGCCTCGGACGCGCCCACCGAGCCACACTGGTCCCAAGAGCTCTCGCTCGAGGAGCTGCTCCAGCTGGAGCTGGCCACCCCCTCCAAGCAGCTCCAGCCGGCCAGGGAGGCCCCGGGCGTGGTCTCCGTGGTGCCACGCGAGCAGATCCGCAGGTTCGGCTGGATGAGCCTCGATGACATCCTCTTCAGCCAGCCCGGCTTCTTCCCCGCTCACGACTATGAGCGCACGGTGGTGGGCGCGCGGGGGATCTCGGAGGGGTGGAACAACAACCACCTGTTGCTGCTGGTGGATGGCGTCCCGATGAATGACAACGAGGCGGGCAGCGCCTTCACCTGGGACGTCACTCCGCTCTTCCTGGTGAAGAGCGTGGAGATCGTCCGCGGCCCCGGCTCGGCCCTGTACGGCTCCAGCGCGACCAATGGCGTGGTGGCCCTCAACACCATCTCCTCGCCGAGGACCCTCCGGGAGGATGAGCGCCTGGAGGTCAACAGCGAGGCGCGCTTGCGGCTCGGAGATCGGGGCACGGTGAACGTGGACGCGGTGGCCGCCACCGTGTCCGAGCACCTCTCCGCCGTCCTCGGGTTCCGGCACCTGCACACCAACGGGTACTCGTACCTGTCCTACGATGGCTCGGGGAGGACCGACGACACGGGGGCGCTCCAGCGCTTCCGCATCGACGACGCCCACAGCAGCGACTACCTCTTCCTCAAGCTGGAGGCGAAGAAGGCGCTGGAGGGGTTGTCCCTGCAGTACCACCTGCAGTCCTGGGAGCACAGCACGGGCCATGGTTGGCTCTACTGGGCCCCCGACGTCGATGGGCCGATGCACGACCGTCGCCACATCGTGGTGCTGCGCTACCAGTCACCCCGGGAGCGTCGGCTCCAACAGGAGTACGTGTTCAAGCTCCAGCGGCACGACTTCGAGCGCAACGTCCGCCTCTACCCGAGTGGCGCGCTCGAGGGGCGCTACCCGGCCGGGGTGAACGAGGTGCTGGAGACGCGCGTGGACGAGCTCTTCGGGAGGGCCCAGCTCTCCGGCGAGCTGTCCGAGGGCCTCAGCCTGCTCAGCGGCGTGGAGTACTCGGCCTTCCTCTACGGCGGCGACCGGGTGCACTACGCCAACATCGACCTGTTCAACGCGGAGGAGGGTGCTCCCGCTCCGACCGCCCCGGTCCCGCTCGGGCCCTTCTTCGAAGGCATCATCGGCCATCCGGTCAACAACCTGGGCGCCTATACCCAGCTGGCCTGGAGCCGGCTGTTGGGCATGCCCCTGTCCCTGACGGTGGGCCTGCGCTACGACCTGAAGTTCTTCCACTACCGCGAGCCGCGGGCCCCCGAGTCTCCCACGCGCTTCAAGTCGTACGATCAGCTCAGCCCCCGGCTGGCGCTGGTGTACTCGCCCAGCCCGTTGCTGAGCCTCAAGGCCCAGGCCAGCAGGGCCTTCCGGGCCCCGGTGCCCGCCGAGCTCTTCGGCGCCAACACCTGGATGCTCAGCGCCAACATCGACATGCTGCGCCCCGAGCAGGTGACGACCTTCGAGCTCAACGCGGACTGGACGGTCAACCCCCACCTGAGCTGGCGCAACACCGTGTTCCATTCGCGGTTCGACAACCTCATCGGCTACAGCGACGCGAACCTGTCGAGCAACCTGTTCTCCCGGAGCAACGCCGGCCTGGAGTCTGAGTTGCTGGGGGACGTGGACCTCGGGGAGCACGGGCAGGTGCAGGGCTTTGGCAGCTACACCTACGTGCACATGCTGGCGGAGCACGATGACAATGGGGGCCACGTGGCCTCGGCGGGCAACCTCACCTGGGCTCCCGCCCACGTGGCCAAGGCCGGGCTCAGCTACAGCCTGCGAGGCTTCACCCTGTCCCTCCAGGGCCGCTACCAGGGCGCCGTCCACCGCCGCGAGGGGGACAGCGTGACCCCGGCCTTCATCGCCGCACGTCCCACGAGCGTGCCGGCATGGGTTCGCTTCGATGCCAACGCCCGCTACCAGCTCAACACCTGGGCCTCCGTGGGTGTGAAGGTCTCCAACCTGTTGGATGCCGAGAGCTACCTGGTGAAGATCGGTAACTTCCCCTTCGACTACCGCATGGAGGGCCGGCGCCTCTTCGTCAGCTTGGAGTTCGACCTCTAAGGCGCCGCTCCGCCCCTCCCGCTGTCCTGGCATTGTAGAGTCCGAAAGGACCCACGAAATTGGAGTACATCTGTCATGCCGTTGTGTTACCGGGCTGAGAGGAGCCGAGCCACCTGGTGGCGCCTGAGCATCGTGGCTCCCCTGGTGCTGATGCTCGCCTCGGCGCCCGTCCACGCCGAGGAGCTGCCCGCCACGCTGCGGGCCTCCTTGGTGGTGCGCATCCTCGCCTATGACCGGCGGATGAGCTCGCACCCGCCTCCGCTCACCATCGCCATCCTGCATCAGGAGGGCGATACGAGCTCGGCCCGTGGGGGACAGGAGCTGCGCACCGCGATGGAGGCCGCGGCGCGGGGAAGGACCCTCGCGGGCCAGCCGATGCGCGTCCTGCGCATCGGCTTCCGCAACGCCCTCCAGCTTCAAGAGGAGCTCTCTCGCGCGGGGGTGGTGGCCCTCTACGCGTGCGAGGGGCTCGAGGCCCAATCCGAGGTCATCTCCCGGGTGACGCGGCAGCTCTCCATCCTCTCCCTCGCCGGAAGCGCGGCCCAGGTGAACCGGGGGCTGGCCATCGGTCTCATCCGCAAGAAGAACTCCCCCGTCATTCTCGTGAACCTCTCGGCCGCCCGCGCGGAAGGCGCGGACCTCGACGCGGGCCTGCTCAGCCTCGCCCAGCTCGTCGAGCCCCGCCCGGGCCAGGAGTGAATCCAAAGATACAATAAACCTGTAAATCCTCCAGGGAAGGGAAGCCCAGGAATCCCCGCGCTGTCTTTTTTTTGCGGATTCTTGAGATGCGGCCTCGCTCGTCACCTCCTTCTGTTGGGCTCCCCTCGCACCCGCCATCCGCGAGGCCAGGAGCGGTCCATCACACGCGAGTGACGACGTCCGGAGGAATCGATGAAGAACAGGCCAGGGATTCTCATGCTCACCGCCGCGCTGGCATTGGCGCAGGCGTGCGACATGAACGAGCAGCAGGTATCCGCCGTCCCCACCGCCGAGGTGGACGTGCGGGTGGCGGAGACCTACGAGCGGGAGGACGAATCCTTCGACGCGCTCTTCCGGGAGGCGGGCGGGGAATTCAACGTGCCGCCCGCGCTGCTCAAGTCCATCGCGTTCGTACAGACGCGCTACCAGATGGTGGAGGGCACCGAGGAGTTCGAGGGGCGCCCGGCCGCCTACGGAATGATGGCGCTGTCCGGAGCGCGGCTCGAGGAGGGCGCGAAGCTGGCCGGCGTCACGGTGGAGCAGGCCAGGACGGACGCGCGCGCCAACGTCCGGGCGGCGGCGGCGCTGCTGTCGCACCACGCGGAGGCGCTCAGGCTGGACCGGACGCAGGCGAGCAAGTGGGCGCCGGCGGTGGCCGAGGTGTCCGGCATCGAGAACGAGGAGGGCCGTCGCAGCTTCGTCCAGGATGAGGTCTTCCGGGTGGCCCGCCTGGGGCTGGGGACGCTGTCGCGGGAGTGGGCCGCGAGCGGGCAGGCGCTGACCGCGGAGGATGAACTGGCAGGGCGTCGGGTCCAGGCGTTCGCCGTCGCTCCGGACTACAGCGGGGCCGTGTGGAGGCCCTCGCCCAACTACAACTCCCGGCCCATCGGCGTGCGCATGGTGGTCATCCACACCTGCGAGAGCGGCTACTCGGGGTGCTGGAGCTGGCTGACCAACACCAGCTCGGGCGTGAGCGCCCACTACGTGGTGCGCGAGGACGGAGCGGAGATCAGCCAGCTCGTGCGGGACGCGAGCCGGGCCTGGCACATCGGTGCCACCTACCAGTGCGGCAACAACGGCGGCGTGGCGTGCGAGCTGAACGGGAGAAGCTCCAATGACTTCACCCTCGGCATCGAGCATGGCGGGTATGCATCGCAGACGACCTGGCCGGCGTCACAGATCGACGCCTCGGCCCGGCTGCTGTGCGACATGTCGCGTGACCACCGGATTCCCCTGGACCGCTACCACGTGGTGGGGCATGGCCAGCTGCAGCCGGCCAACCGCACGGATCCCGGTGCCAACTGGCCGTGGACGGACTACCTCAACCGGGCCAAGGCCCACTGCGGTGTCGGGTGTTCGGTGGGCGGGGCGATCCTGACGCGCTACAACCAGCTGGGGGGAGCCGGGGGCTTTCTGGGCGGGTGCCTGACGAGCGAGCTGACGACGCCGGACGGCATCGGCCGCTACAACCACTTCCAGAACGGCAGCATCTACTGGACGCAGGCCACGGGCGCCTGGGAGGTGTGGGGGCAGATTCGCCTCAAGTGGGAGGCGCTGGGCTGGGAGAAGAGCATGCTGGGCTACCCCATCACGGGGGAGCTGACGACGCCGGATACCGTGGGTCGCTACAACCACTTCCAGGGCGGCAGCATCTACTGGACGCAGGCCACGGGCGCCCATGAGGTGCGCGGCAACATCCACGCGAAGTGGAAGGCGCTGGGCTGGGAGACGGGGGTGCTGGGCTACCCGACGACGGACGAGACGGGGACGCCGGACGGCATCGGCCGCTACAACCACTTCCGCAAGGGCACCACGGAGGGCAGCATCTACTGGACGCAGGCCACGGGCGCCTGGGAGGTGCACGGGCAGATCCGCAACCACTGGGCCTCGCTGGGCTGGGAGAAGAGCGCCCTGGGCTACCCCGTGTCGGACGAGTATGCCGTCACGGGGGGCCGCGAGAGCGAGTTCCAGAAGGGCTACATCACCTACAACACCTCCACCGGTGCCTTCACGGTGCGGATGAAGTAGCGGGCCCTCAGCGCCCCTGGAAGACGGGGGGCCTGCGCGCCGCCGCGGCCGCGAGCCCCTCGCCCAGGTCCTCGCTTCCGTAGCTCTCCGCCTGGAAGCGCGCCTCCGCCTCCAGGGCCCGCTGGAGGGCGGACCGGTCCGGGGCCAGCCCGCGCTTGAGTGCGCGGGTGGCCAGCGGGGCATTCGCCGCCACCTGGGCCGCGAGTTTCCGGGCGCGCGCGAGCACCTCGGGCCCTGGCGTCGCCTCGAGCGCCAGCCCGAGTTGCACCGCCTCACGCCCATCGAAGCGGCGGCCCGTGAGGAGCAGCTCCGCGCCGCGCTGCGCGCCCGCCCTCCACGGCACGAGGTACGTCGCCCCCATGCCCGGGTGCAGGCCCAGCTGGACGAAGTTGAGCGCGAGCTTCGCGTCCTCGGCGACGACGCACAGGTCGCACGCGAGCGCCACGCACAGCCCGGCGCCAATCGCCGCCCCCTCCACCGCGGCCACCGTGGGCACCGGCAGATCCAGCACGCTGAGGTAGCGCGCATAGAAATCGAGCATGAAGGTGCGGGCCTCCTCCGAGGACACCCGGCGCAGCCGCTCGAGCATCTGGAGGTCTCCCCCCGCGGAGAACGTGCCGCCGGCCCCGGCGAGGACGACCGCCCTCACGTCGGGGCGCTGCTTGAGCTCGGCCACCCGACTCCGCAGCGCCTCCCCGATCTCGGGCGTCATCGCGTTGCGGCGGGCGGTATCATTCAACGTGAGGGTGGCGACGGCACCCTCCACCTCGAGCAGGACGGCTGCGGACGGAGTGGACATGGGGGCACACCTTAGCAGGAGAGTCCCCGGGCCTCTGGAGAACAGCTCAGGCCCCGACCCCCTTCGCCTGCGTGCGCACCTCCGCCGCGAACAGCTCCGCGGCGGGCGTGCGCGGCGCGCCCTTGCGCCAGAGCAGCGCGGCGAGCTCGGAGCGAGGGGCAGGGGACAGTCGCTTCACCACCAGCCGCTCGGCGTCGGTGTGCCGCGGCTCGGGGAGTACCGTGACGGCGAGGCCCGCGCGCACGATCGCCAGCACGGTAGCCACCGCGTTGGATTCGAGCGCGAGGTGCGGCGCGAACCGCATGGCATCGAACCAGGCGTCCACGCGCGTACGCACGCGCGAGCCTCGCGAGAGCAAGGCGAACGGCTCGTCCGCGAGTTGCCGCAACCCCACCGACTCCGCTCCCGCCAGGGGGTGCCCCCGCGCGACGACGAGCGCGAGCCTGCTGTCGAAGACGGGCTCCGCGTCCAGGTCGGGTGAGCGCGCGGGCGCGTACCCCAGCCCCACGTCCAGCTTGCCGTCCGCCAGCCGCCGCTCCACCCGGCGCACGAGTGCCTCCTCGGCGCTCAGCGCGAGGCCCGGGTGTCTGCGCAGCACGGCGGCCAGCGCCGGCACCACGACCCCTCGCATGCTCGGCGGGTAGCCCACTCGCAGCGCGCCCGTCGTCAGTCCCCGCAGCGCGCCCACCGCCATCCGGCCAGCATCCACGTCCTCCAGCGCGCGCGAGGCGTAGGTGCGGAACAGCTCCCCCGCCTGCGTCAGCCGCACGCCGCTGCGCGCACGCTCGAAGAGGGGTGCGCCGAGCTCCTCCTCGAGCTGGCGGATCTGCTGCGACAACGTGGGCTGCGAGACGTGGATGCGCCGCGCGGCGCGTCCGAAGTGGAGCGTGTCGGCGACGGCGGAGAAGTAGCGGAGGTGGCGGAGCTCCATTTCGCCATCATAGACATTGCCTATCGAGTCCATGGAAACAAACGAATGGACGAATCGTGGGCGCTCTTTAGATTTGTCCTCGTACCGGAGGAGAGACGCCATGAAGGCATCGGACCTGTTCGTCAAAGCACTCGAAGCGGAGGGTGTGCGCTGTGTCTTCGGCCTGCCGGGCGAGGAGAACCTGGACCTGCTCGAGTCGATGCGTGCCTCGGGCATGCGCCTCGTCGTCACGCGTCACGAGCAGGCCGCGGGCTTCATGGCCGCCACGTGGGGACGGCTCACCGGGCGCGCGGGCGTGTGCCTCGCGACGCTGGGCCCTGGGGCCACCAACCTCGTCACGGCCGCGGCGTACGCCCAGCTCGGCGGCATGCCCATGGTGATGGTCACCGGGCAGAAGCCCATCAAGGCCAGCAAGCAGGGCCACTTCCAGATCGTCGACGTCGTGGGGATGATGCGCCCCCTCACCAAGTCCACCCGCACGCTCGTCTCCGCGGAGCACGTCTCCTCGGCGGTGCGCGAGGCCTTCCGCCGCGCCGAGGAGGAGCGCCCCGGCGCGACGCACCTGGAGCTGCCCGAGGACGTGGCGCGTGAGTCCACCGACGCCGCGCCCCTCGCGCCCAGCGCCCACCGCCGGCCCGTGGCCGACGAGGCCTCCATCGCCAACGCGGTCGACGCCATCGCCTCCGCCCGCCGCCCGCTGCTGATGATTGGCGCCGGCGCCAACCGCAAGCTCACCTCGGAGATGCTCCGCGCCTTCGTGGACCGCGTGGGGATGCCCTTCTTCAGCACCCAGATGGGCAAGGGCGTGGTGGACGAGACGCATCCGCTCTGGATGGGCACGGCGGCGCTCTCCGACGGGGACTTCGTCCACCGGGCCATCGAGGCCTCGGACTGCATCGTCAACGTGGGCCACGACGTCATCGAGAAGCCGCCCTTCGTCATGCGCGACAACCGCCGCACGGTGGTCCACTTGAACTTCTCGTCGGCCGAGGTGGACCCCGTGTACTTCCCGCAGGTGGAGGTGACGGGCGACATCGCCAACGCGGTGTGGCGCATCGCGGAGGGGGTCGGTCCGCGAGCGCGCTGGGACTTCACGCCCTTCGAGCGCGCCCGCGCGGGGCTCGACGCGCAGCTCGCACGCGGCCTCGACCACGACAGCTTCCCCATCTACCCCGCGCGGCTCGTGGCCGAGGTGCGGCGCGCGATGCCGGACGACGGAATCGTGTGCCTGGACAACGGCATGTACAAGCTCTGGTTCGCCCGCTACTACCGCTGCCGCCGGCCCAACACGCTGCTGCTCGACAACGCGCTCGCGACGATGGGGGCGGGGCTCCCGTCCGCCATCGCGGCCAGGCTCGTCCACCCCAGGCGCAAGGTGCTCGCCATCTGCGGCGACGGCGGGTTCATGATGAACTCGCAGGAGCTCGAGACGGCGGTGCGCCTGCGGCTGGATCTGACGGTGGTCGTGGTGCGCGACGACGGCTACGGGATGATTCGCTGGAAGCAGGGGGAGATGGGGCTCCCGGACTTCGGGATGGAGCTGGGCAACCCGGACTTCGTCCGCTACGCGGAGGCGTACGGCGCGCACGGACACCGCCCGGCGAGCGCCACGGAGTTCGGCGCCACGCTCGCGCGCTGCCTGGAGTCGGGCGGCGTGCACGTCATCGACCTGCCCATCGACTACTCGGACAACGCGCGGGCGCTCGGAGCTGGTGAAGAGGACGCCATCACGCGCTGAGCCACGACTCTAAAAGGGGAAGAGAGGAACGCCATGCTGGCTGAACGCTATCCGTATTACCTGGCCAACCGCCCGAGGCAGCCCAACGCGGAGCTGGCCGTGCTCAACAAGTACTCGGGCGAGGTCGTGACGCACGTGGCGCTCGCGGACGCGGGCGCCGTGGAGGAGGCCATCGCCGCCGCGGTGCGCGCGGCCGGCCCGATGCGGCGGTTGGCGCCGTACGCCCGGCAGGAGGTGCTCGAGCACTGCGTGCGCCGCTTCCGCGAGCGGGCCGAGGAGTTCGCGCTCGCGCTCTGCATCGAGGCGGGCAAGCCCCTGCGCGACGCGCGGGGCGAGGTCTCCCGGTTGATCGACACCTTCAAGGCGGCGGCCGAGGAGGCCGTACGGGGCGAGGGCGAGGTGCTGAACCTGGAGGTGTCGCGGCGAGCGGCGGGCTACCGGGGCTTCACCCAGCGCGTGCCCGTGGGCCCGTGCTCGTTCATCACGCCGTTCAACTTCCCGCTCAACCTGGTGGCCCACAAGGTGGCGCCCGCCATCGCCGCGGGCTGCCCGTTCGTGCTCAAGCCCTCGGACCGCACGCCCGTGAGCGCGATGCTCATGGCCGAAGTGCTCGCCGAGACGGACCTCCCCGAGGGCGCCTTCTCGGTCCTCCCGACGCGCCTCGAGGACGTGGGGCCGTTCATCGAGGACGACCGGCTGAAGCTGCTCTCGTTCACGGGCTCGGAGAAGGTGGGGTGGGAGCTCAAGGCGCGCGCGGGCCGCAAGAAGGTGGTTTTGGAGCTCGGCGGCAACGCGGCCTGCGTGGTGGACCGCGACCAGGGCGAGCGCCTGGACTTCATCGCGGATCGCGTGGCCCATGGCGCCTTCTTCCAGGCGGGGCAGAGCTGCATCTCGGTGCAGCGCGTGCTCGTGCACGAGGCGTTGTATGACGCGCTGCGCGAGCGGCTTGTCGCGCGGGCGCGGGCACTGCGCGCGGGGGACCCCAGGGACGAGGCCACCACGCTGGGTCCGCTGATCGACGAGCCCGCGGCGCGGCGGCTCGAGGGGTGGATCCGGCGCGCGGAGGGGAGGGGAGCGCGCGTGCTGACCGGGGGAGGGCGGCGCGGCGCGCTGCTCGAAGCCACCGTGTTGGAGGGCGTGCCCGCCGACGAGCCGCTGAGCGCGGAGGAGGCCTTCGGGCCCGTCGTGCTGCTCCAGCCCTTCACCCGATTCGACGACGCGCTCCGCACGGTGAATGAGGGGCGCTACGGGCTGCAGGCGGGCCTCTTCACCAACGAGCTGTCACAGGCGATGCGTGCGTGGGACGAGCTGGAGGTGGGAGGCGTCGTCGTGGGCGACGTGCCGAGCTTCCGCGTGGACACGATGCCCTACGGTGGCGTGAAGGGCTCGGGGTTGGGGCGCGAGGGCGTGAAGTACGCCATCGAGGACATGACCGAGGTGCGGCTGCTCGTGGTGCGCCAGGGGTGAGTTGGATTTCGGCAACATCTACGCCCCTACGGCTCCCACACCCGGGGCAGCTACTTCAGGTTGTGCGCAACCCCGGTCAGTGAAGCGGCTGGCCGAGGGCGTCCAGGACAGGCCGGCGGGTGGGGAGGGTGTGGTGCGCGGGGTCGTAGAAGCACTCGGGGCCGAGCAGGGAGATGAGCTCGCGCTCTCGTGCCGTCCCCGCCTCGGTGCCGGCCTGCGTGGGCAGCTCGTAGGGCTGGACGAGGACGAATTCCTCTCCGAGCGTCTGGCGGCACTCGGGGGGAAGTGCGTCGAGCCGCTCGCCGAACATGCGGACGAAGGGCGGGCCATAGAAGTTGCGCCAGAAGAGGCCCGCCAGTCCTTGGCTGTAGTCGCGCACGGTGACGACGCGCTTCTGTCCTATCTCCTGAGGAACCAATCGCCGCGTCTTGCGCTCGAAATCTTGTGCCAACGCGGTTTGGGCCAGGGGAGACCGCACGAGGCGCATGAGTTCGGCTACCTGTTGCATGTGCGCGGTGCGCCAGGAGGTCTTGGACGCCGAGCGGGCAGAGGTCGTCCAGGAGATTTCGCCTACGTAAGGAAACTCGTCAGTGCGAGAGGGCGAGAACCAGATGAAGTCCCGATCCGTCTTCGCGGCGATGCACAGATTCTTGCGCTCCTCGTA
>NZ_DASVSO010000856.1:0-6099 GCF_036388035.1 Archangium sp. | reverse complement strand
TCCTTGTCCTCCGACCCCGTGCACCCCAACACCAGGAGCGGCAGCACCACCGCCAAATGCTTCTTCATCTTCCCCACCTTGAATGGTTGGAATGTCCTGCCCGCGTGCAGCGGCGGGAGACACTCTCCGACCCACCCTGTCGGCGTCAAGCCGGGGACACTTGCCCGCCGAGCGCTGGTAGCGTGTGCGCCATGAGCCCCGTGGACGTGAATGACCCCTGTCTCGGCTGCGCCCTCGTGAGCGGCGCCACCCGCCCCGTGGGAGGGGTGCTCGCCCGCTCGGGGGCCTTGGTGCTCCACGGCGTGGCCTCCCCCAGCCCGCTGCCCGGCTGGGTGGTGCTCTCCAGTGTGCGGCATGCGCGGGCCCTGTACGACCTGGACGACGAGGCGGCACGCGAGCTGGGCCCCTTCGCCGCCCGGGTGATGAGGGCCCAGCGCGAGGTGCTGGGCGCCGAGCACGCCTACGCCTTCGCCATTGGGGACGTGCTGCACCACTTCCACCTGCACCTGGTGCCGCGCTACCGGGACACGCCCCAGCGGCTGTGGGGACGGGGCGCCTTCGACGCGCTCCCCGGCGAGGCGCGCCCGGAAGCGGAGCTGGAGGCGGCGGCCCGGGCGCTGGCGGCGGCCCTGGGGGGGTAGCCGGAGCGGCCCCACCCACCGCCCGGCCCCCTACCCGCTCCGGCGGTACGACTTCCACTGCCGTTCCGTGGACCTGCCGGGCTTCCGGGGGAAGAATGGGCGGGCAATGCGCGTGCTTCGTTTCGGCTGCCTCGTCCTCTCCCTGCTCCTCACCCCCGCCGCCGCCCTGGCCAACAACACCGCGGATGAAGCGGACGTGGCCTTCGAGGTGGGCAACGAGGCCTATGCCCATGGCCAGTACGTCGAGGCCCTGCGCGCCTACTTCACCAGCTACCGCCTCGTTCCCAACCGCAACGTCCTCTTCAACATCGCCCGGTGCTACGAGGCGCTCGCGCGCTACAACGAGGCCTACCGCTACTACAACGACCTCGCCCAGGAGAACCTGCCCAACGCCGACGAGGCCGAGGTGCGCCGCGCCCTGGAGCGGCTGCGTCCCAAGGTGGCCCTGGTGCGCGTCACCACCGAGCCCCCGGGCGCCGAGGTGTACGTGGACCGCGAGGACCTGGGCATCCGCGGCCTCTCGCCCCAGACGCTCGCGCTGACGCCCGGGCGCCACAAGGTGATGGTGCGCAAGCCGGGCTACCGGGCCGCCGAGGAGTCCATCTCGGTGGCGCGGGGCCGCTCCGTGGCGTCGGAGTTCTCGCTCCAGCTCAT
Source organism: Archangium sp. (assembly GCF_036388035.1). Lineage (GTDB taxonomy): Bacteria > Myxococcota > Myxococcia > Myxococcales > Myxococcaceae > Archangium. Next base: position 4,804 of record NZ_DASVSO010000856.1, on the reverse strand, counting down.
CACCGGCGCGGTGGTGCTCTCCGGCTCGCCCGCGGGCGCCGAGGTGCGCGACGCCCAGGACGGCCCCGTGGTGGGCCGGGTGCCCGGCACGCTGCGCTTCACGCCCGGCCCCCACGTGCTCCACGTGCGCGCCCCCGGCTACGCCCCGGCCCAGCTCCTGGTGGACGTGCCCGCCGACGGCACGGTGCCCCTCCAGGTGGCCCTGCGCGTGCAGGAGAAGCCCACCGGGCGCCTCATCCTCACCGCCAACCGCGACAACGCCTCGGTGCGCGTGGACGGCCGCCCCACCGGCTTCACCCCCACCGTCGTCACCCTCCCCGAGGGCGAGCACACGGTGGAGGTGGAGAGCCGGGACGTGCGCCCCGAGCGCCAGACGGTGACGGTGGTGGCCGACCAGGAGACGCGCATCCACGTGGACCTGCGCTACGAGCCGCCGCCGGTGCGCGCCGCGTCCAAGAACCTGCTCTCCGTGGACGAGGCCCCCGCCTCCATCACCGTCATCTCCCAGGAGGAGCTGCGCGCCTTCGGCTACACCACCCTGGCCGAGGCCCTGGCCGCCGTGCGCGGCATCTTCCTGTCCGACGACCGCACGTACACCTACCTGGGCGTGCGCGGCTTCGCGCCCCCGGGCGACTTCAACACCCGCGTCCTCATCCTCTGGGATGGCCACGCCGTCAACGACGTGTGGGCCGGCCAGGGCTACTCGGCGCGGGACTTGTCGGTGGACCTCGAGGAGGTGGAGCGCATCGAGGTGGTGCGGGGCCCGGGCAGTGCCCTGTACGGTACGGGGGCCTTCTTCGCCGTCATCAACGTGGTGCCCCGCGACTCGCTGGGCCTGGAGCGCCGGGTGGAGGCGACGGCCGCGGTGGGAGCCCTGGGCAACCTGCGGCTGCACGCCACCACGGCGTGGGAGGACGGACGCAACTCGGTGCTGCTGTCCGTGGCGGGCTTGAACATGGACGGCGCGGAGACGACCCGGCTGGGCGAGGGCCTGCCGGTGGTGAACGGGCTGGACGAGGAGCGCGCCGCCACCGCCTCGCTGCGGGCCCGCTTCGGCGGCCTCAGCTTCCAGGCCCAGCTCCACGGGCGCCAGAAGCAGATTCCCACCGGGCCCTTCGACACCGTGCTGGGCGCCGCCGGCACCCAGGTGGAGGACGTGCGCGGCTTCGTCGAGGCGCGCTACGAGAAGGCCCTGGGCAAGCGGCTGAACCTGGCGCTGCGCGGCTCCTATGACGCCAGCCGCTACCGCGGGTTCTATATGCATGAGCAGCCCGACGGCGTCGTGCGGCCCGACAGCGAGGCCGGCCGCGCCGACTGGCTCAGCGCCGAGGCCCGCTTCCTCCTCGACGTCTTCGACGGCAACCGCCTCACCGTGGGGCTGGAGGGCCAGGGCCAGCTCGTGGCGCAGGAGAACTCCGGCCCCGAGGGCCCCACGCCCCTGCCCGAGAGGCGCCGCACGCTGCTCTCCGCCTACCTGCTGGACGAGTGGCGCCTGCATCCGCGGCTGAGCCTCTCGGCGGGCCTGCGCGTGGACAAGTACCTCGACCTGGACACCATCCCCTTCACCCCGCGGCTGTCGCTCATCGCCCGCCCCTATGACAAGGGTCTCACCAAGCTGGTGGCCGGCCGCGCCTTCCGCGCCCCCAACACCAACGAGCTCTACTACAGCGACAACCTCATCACCCAGCGGGCCGCCTTGACGTTGGAGCCGGAGACCATCACCACCCTGGAGCTGGAGCACGCGCACGACCTGACGGACGAGCTGCGCCTCACCATGTCCGGCTACCACAACCGCATCTCCAACCTCGTGGTGCTGGAGGCGGAGGACGGCCCGCCCGGGTGCGGCAGACCGGCCAACAGCGAGCTGTGCCTCGTCTTCACCAACCGTCCCGGCGAGACGCTCGCCTGGGGCGCCGAGGCGGGCCTGCACTGGCAACCGGGGCGCTACCTCATGGTGGACCTGAGCTACTCCTTCGTCACCCTGCGCAATGCCTCGGACGAAGTGATCAGCTCCACGCCCGCGCACCTCGCCTCCGGGCGACTGCTGCTGCCCCTGGGCAATGGCGACGTGCGCCTGGCCACCCAGGCCACCTACCAGAGCGCCCGCGGCCTGGCGAAGGAGGGCGCCGACAACGGCGAGGCCCTGCTCATCGGCATGGGCGTCTCCGGCGAGCTGGCCCACATGCGCTACTTCGCCGGGGTGCAGAACCTGCTCGACAACCGCTACGCCCTGCCGCTCGGCGAGGAGCGCGCCGCCGCGCCCGTGCCCCAGTACGGGCGCACCTTCACGCTGCAGCTCACCGGCAGCTTCTGAGGCTCACAGGTCCGCGGGAAACAGCCGCGCACCCTCGGCACAGAAGAGGCCGAGTCGGCCCTTGCCCACGTAGGGCACGTCCCGGCCACCCGGCTTGAAGTCGCCCAGCGGAATCTCCCGCGTGCCGCCGGGGGCCATGCCGCCCAGCTCGTACATGTCCCGCCCTCCCTTCACGAGGAGGCACCCGCTCCAGATGAGCTGGTCCGTGTTGGTGAGGATGACCTGCCTGGCGAAGGGGCCGATGCTCTTGAACGTGATGCGTCCGCTCAACTCCCGCGGCACGCTGGCGGGAGCCGGAGCGGGAGCGGGAACCGGCTCGGGGGGCTCCGGCGTAACGGCGTCCTCCGGGGGCTGGACGGGGGTAGCGGATGCCTCGGGCATGGCTCTCGAGGCGGAGCGCGCGGGAAGCACCACGAAGCCGGGCTCGGTCCGCACGGCCTCGCTCACCTGATCGTCGAGCTGTACCAGCGTGCGCCGGGGCATCACCTTCATCACTGTCGCCTCGCCGAGCAGCCTCGCCTTCTTGTCGTTCACCGGCGCCGCCACCACCTGGAGGACCATGCCCGGGGTGAGCCCCGCCCGCCGTCCCTGCTGCGGGATGATGTAGAGCCCACCGGCGCCGGGCCGTATCCCCGCCACGTGCTCCGCGGGGACGAGCTTCGACTCGGCGGCATGCGGCTTCGCATCCGCCGGCTTCACGGACGGCGCGGCGACCTGCATGGGCTCCGCGTCCGGCTTGGAATTCGTGGGCGCGACCGCGGGCTCATCGGGCGTCTCGGCCATGTCGCCGGCTTCCGGCTCACGGGGATGGGGTCGGGCCTCGCCGAACGAGCGGGGGCCCTCTCCCGGACCCCCTGGAGGCGGCCTCCCCTCGGAACCCCCCGGAGGCGGCATGCCTGGATGGGGGGGGCGCTGGTGATATGGCGGGGGATGGCCCCCCGGCCCGCCCTCGTGAGGAGGAGGATGACCCCCCCGCTCCATCGGCGGAGGTGGAGGCGGTGGACGCTGGGTCATCATGACCGCGGTCACCCCCGCCGAGGCCCCCACCAGGCCGAGCGCCCCGAGGACGATCGCCGCCGTCCAGCCCTTGCGGCTCACGGACAGAGGCCCGGAGGCGGACACGGGAGAGACCGTCGGGGTGGCGGTGCCGCTGGCCGAGCGCACCAGGGTGGACTCGTAGCCGGAGTCTCCGTCGGTTGCGCTGGAGGGCTGTAGGGGAAGCGGGCTGTACCGGGCGGTGTTCACGGGCACCCAGGTGCCGTCGGGCGCGGGCGTGCGGCGCAGGCCCGGGCTGGAGATGCGTGAGAGGAGCTTGCGCTGGGATGCGAAGGCCTCCGGGCAGAGCGCGCGCACGAAGTTGCCCACCTCCTCGGCACCGAGGCTGGAGCCGGTGCGCAGGAGCTGCTCGTTGAGGGCGCGAGCGAAGTCGTCGGCGCGGGCGTAGCGGTCGGAGGGAGTGGGGGCCAGCGCGCGGCGCACCACCGCGTCGAGGGCCGGATCCACGTCCGGACGGAGCTCGTGCAGCGCGGGCACCGACGGGTTGGACATGGCGGCCATCATCTCGCCCACGGTGCCATGGGCGAAGAGAGGCCGGCCCGCGAGCAGCTCCCACACCACCACGCCGCAGGAGTAGATGTCGCTGCGGTGGTCGACGGCCTCGGCGCGCACCTGCTCCGGGGACATGTAGCCCAGCTTGCCCATGACGGTGGACGGCAGGGTGTACTTGCTGCGCGCGGCGCTCTTGGCGAGGCCGAAGTCGATGACCTTGACCTCGCCCTCGTAGGAAACCATCACGTTGTGGGGCGAGACGTCGCGGTGGACGATGCCCAGCGGCATGCCGTCCGGGCCCGCCTTGCGGTGGGCGTAGCCGAGCCCCTCGGCGATGCGCTGGCCGAGGTAGAGCGCCACGGGCACGGGGAGGGCCTGGCCCTCGGTGCGCGCCTGCTCCTGGAGGAAGGAGAGGTCCACGCCGGCCACGTACTCGAGGGCCATGTAGTAGGTGCCCTCGGCCTCGCCCATGTCGTACACCTGCGCGATGGACGAGTGGACGAGGTGCACCAGCACCTTGGCCTCGTGGTGGAAGCGATCGAGGAACTGCCGATCCTTGAGGAGCGCGGGGAGGATCGTCTTGACGATGCAGGGCTTCTCGAAGCCCGCGGCGCCGGAAATCTTGGCGAGGAAGACCTCGCCCATGCCGCCCTGTCCGAGCAGGTGGACGAGCTCGTAGCGCCCGAGGGGGCGGGGGAACTGGGTGGAGTCGTCGTTCATCGGCGGAAAGTCCATGGCCCGGGGGGCTTCCATCCTAACCCGGGATCGGTCGCCCACTGTCGACTGCCCGCCGGGAGGCAGGCGGGCGAAATTGCCGAGGGAGGAGCCGTCCTCCTAGAGTCGACCCCGTCGATCCACCATGAGGATCGGCGTGGACGGGAGAGGGGTGGCGGAAGCCATCTACCGGGTCGGCATGTACTGAACTTTTGTACAGCCCCCCCC
>NZ_DASVSO010000855.1:0-10819 GCF_036388035.1 Archangium sp. | reverse complement strand
GCCCCAGCAAGTACGCACGGTTACGGCTGACTCCAGATTGTATGCCATCCCCGGGACAGCGGAAACATTTCCGTCGGGGGGTCGTTTACCCGACAGCGGGAGGAGCTGGCGGGTAGGAGCTTTCCTCCCTGCCCCTCACGTCGGATGGGAGCCCGCCGGAGCGGCGGGCCAGGGAGTGGGCGCTGGCTCGGTCGCATAGTCGGAAGGATGGGGGGAGGCCGGCAGCTCCAGGAGGAAGGTGGCCCCCTGCCCCGGCTGACTGATGGCCTGGATGGTGCCGCCATGGGCCTCGACGATTTGACGGGTGAGGAAGAGGCCCAGCCCCAGGCCGCCGTACTCGCGCACCGACACCGCCCGCTCGAAGCGGCCGAAGATGCGCTCGAGCGCCTCCGGGTCCACGCCGATGCCATGGTCCCGCACGAGGAGCCGGGCCTGGCCCTCGTGCTGCTCCACCTCGAGCTCGATGGGGTGGCCGGCCCCGAACTTCATGGCGTTGCCCAGCAGGTGGGTGAGGGCCTGCTCGAGCTGGGTCCGGTCCCACAGGCCGGTGACGTGCGACTCGGCCTTGAAGGACACCTCGCAGCCGGCGCGCTCCAGCTCGTGGGAGACGCGGTCCACCACGTCCTGCACCAGCTCGCCCAGGTCCACCGGCTCGCGCACCAGCTGGAGCTGGCCGGTGTGGATGCGCCGCACGTCCAGGAGGCTCTCCACCAGCCGCCCCAGGCGGGAGATCTGCCGGACCGCCACGTGGAAGCGCGGGAGCACCGGCTCGGCGCCGGAGAGCTGCTGCAACCGCCGCGCGAGCCCCTGGAGCTGCAGCTTGAGCGCGGTGAGCGGCGTGCGCAGCTCGTGGGCGGCGACGGTGATGAACTCGTCGCGGGTGAGGATGGCCTGCTGGGCCTCGGACAGGAGGCGGGCATTCTCCAGGGCGAGCGCGCAGTGGTGGGCCAGCTCCTCGACGAAGGAGGCCACGCGGGGCGGGGGCAGGTGCGTGCGTCCGAGCTGCACCAGGGCCATGCCTCCCAGCAGGCGCCCCCGGTGCCGCATCCGCGCCAGCACCACGGCCCCCTCCGGCTCCAGGCAGCGCCGCGAGAGGACGGACAGCCGGCGCACGGGCTCGCGCAGGCGCGCCTCCAGCTCCGGGGGCACCCCCACCCGCACCGCCGGCACGAACCGGCCCTCCTCGTCCGCCAGCCAGAGGACGAAGCCGCTGGCCAGCTCCGGCACGAGGAGCCGGGCCAGGCGCGGCAGCGTCTCCCTCGGGTTCATCGACTCGGCGAGCACCGCGCCGACCTCCGCCAGCACCCACTGGGAGCGCTCCACCCGGCGGCGCTCACAGGCCATGGCGGCCAGGGTGAGCGCGGACAGGCTCGCCACCGCCAGGAAGACCTGCACCGCGAGCACGCGATCCTGGAGCGTGGCGGGCAGCAACCCGAAGGGTCCGCGCCCCGCGGCGGTGTGGATGACGGCGAGTGCCCCCAGCACCAGCGAGGCGGTGGCCGCGCCCCGAGGCCCCTGCCGCAGCGCCGCCCAGAGGACGAAGGGCAGACAGGCATAGGGCATGGAGAGGAGGACGCTGCCGGGCGAGGGCACGCCGAAGGTGACATGGGCCGCGAGCGCCAGCACTCCCAACAGGCCCGCCAGCTCCACGTTGCCCCAGCGCCTCCCGGGCCAGGAGCCCTCCCGCTTCCAGGAGAGCAGTACAGGGGTGACCAGCACCGCGCCGAGCCCATCGGCGAGGTACCAGCCCACCCAGCCTTGCCAGAAGGAGTCGGCGTGGCCCAGGAGGGCCACCGCCCCCATCCCCAGGGTGGCGCTGGGCAGCGGGCTGAGCAGGCCACCGGCGAGGAACAGCGCGGCCACGTCCCGGGGCCGGGAGAGGTTCACCGGAGCGTCGAGCCAGCGGCGCATGAGCCCCGCCCCGACCACCGTCCGCAGACAGTTGCCCACGGCCCAGAGGAACGCCACGCCCCAGGGCTCGCCGTAGAGGGGCACCAGCATGAGCTCCGCGAGGAAGACGGCGACGAGGTACACCGGCCAGCGGCGCTTCTCGGCGTGGAGGAAGACGGCGAGCGTCAGCCCGCTCGGCAGCCAGACCGAGGCGCTCTCCTGGGGAGGGAAGACGAAGAGGGAGCTGAGCGCCTTCAGCCCGAGGAAGGCCCCCCAGAGCAGGACGGCACGCCCCAACACCTCGCCCGACAGCGTGCGCGGCCGGTTCTGTTCCTTGGATGCCATCACCATCCCGAGCCCTCGGAAATAAAGGTATGCCTGGGCAGCTGGGAACGTGAGGCGAGCCGTGTCCCTCCGGGCGGAGCGTCCTGCCGCCGCCTCCCACCCCCCGAGGAACATCCAGTAGCTCGCGAAGCCCCTGCACCGGCGGGTTAGAGTCGGTGGATGAAGCCCGGCATCTATCTGGCCCACAAAGCCGTGGGCGCCACCAGCTTTTCACTGGTGCACACCTTCATGGGAGAAGTGGCGGCCGCGGGCCTCTCGCGCAAGCAATTGCCCGTCTGTCACGGCGGCACGCTCGACCCCTTCGCCGAGGGGCTGCTGCTGTTGCTGGCGGGCCCCGCCACACACTTCATGGAATTGCTGCACGCCGTGCCGAAGACGTACGACGCGGAGGTCGTCTGGGGTGTGGAGACGGACAATGGCGATCTGCTCGGCCAGGTCGTGCGCGAGGGAGATGCCACTGCCCTCACGGCGGAGGCGTTGGACGCGGCGCTCGTCCCCTTCCTTGGTTGGAAGGACCAGGTGCCCCCCGCCACCAGTGCGAAGAAGGTGGACGGGGAGCCGGCCTACAAGAAGGCGCACCGGGGCGAGGCGGTGGAGCTGCCCCCCTCGCGTGTCTACCTCCACGAGGCGCGCTGGCTCGAGCATGAGCTGCCCCGGAGGAGTCGCCTGCGCATCACCTGCCGGGGCGGCTACTACGTGCGGGCCCTCGCGCGGGACCTGGGCCGGGCGCTGGGGTGTGGGGCCCATCTCTCCCGGCTGCACCGCACGCGCATCGGCCCCTGGGAGGACCCGGGCCCCGGAGCGCGCATCGGGCTGCACGGCCCGGAGCTGCTGCCGTGGTGTCCCTCGCGTGCCATCGCGGGGGACGAGGTGAACGACCTCAAGCACGGGCGCGCCATTACGCTCGAAGGGGTGCGGCCCCCGGACTGGCGCCTGCCCGAGGGCTTTCCAGACCCGGAGGCTCCCGTGCGAGCCCTCCAGCGAAACCGCCTGGTGGCCCTGCTGCGCGAGCAGGACGGCGGCCTGCGCACCGTCACGCACCTGTGGTCCGGGCTCTAGGGCCCACGCGCAGCCAGCACGCGCCCCTCCCGAATCAGTGGGCCTGGCGCCCGGAGACGACGGAGTTGAGCAGCCCCTTCGCGAGCAGCACCTCCTGGACGCGATGGGCCAGGGCCACGTGCTCGGGGTTGGACGCGGAGAGGCGCTCCGGGCTGAGGAGGAGAAGCGAGCCCTTGTCCTCCACCGGCTCCACGCGTACCGGCTCGGGCAGGGATGGCACTTCTCCACGGTTCCGCGACAAGTACGTCACCCAGCCCACGAAGGTGCCGGCCCTTCCCTCCTCGGACAAGGTGTCCCTCATGCCATGGGAGGTGACAACGCCCCAATCCGGTTCCCAGGCCAGCACCAGGGCACGCATCACCTCGGTCAGCACGGAGGGGGTGAGCACGCGCCCCTCCTCCGGCCCATCACTGGGCAGATAGAGAAGACAATTGTTCGAAGCCACTTCAGCCGCGGAGCCACAGCGGAGCATGACCATGCCGCCGTATCCATCCTCCTTGTGCCCTGTCCACGCCGAGAAGCTGAACCCGTCCTTTCCATCCTTGTACGCCCTCCGCCCAAAGAAGCGCACGAAGGTGTCGGAGGTAGGCTCGAACTGGAGTTGGAGTGCCTTCTTGAGGGAGTCCGCCTGTTCGAACCAGCGGGCGTAGATGGGGTCGCAGCCCGACAGCCTGCGGAAAAAGGTTTCCGCGCGCCGGGCGGACTCCTCGGCGGACTCCTTGCGACAGCCCCAGTGGACTCCAGCGTGGTACGTCTCTTTCATGCGGACTCCACCTCACGGCAATGGCGGCGTGTAGACCACGTCTATACCCGTGACGCCGTTCGCCTTGAACTGCGCCTTGAGGATGGTGACCATCCTGGGCTCCGCCACATGCCAGCGGATGGGTGCGCCGTTGGCCACTTGAAGTTGTCGCACGGCCTGCCTGACGAGCCGCTTCGCCCCCATGAAGTACCTCTTGGGCTCGAGGTTCGCGTCGAAATGCTTGTCATAGCCCAAGCCCTTGGTCTCCAGCAGGACGCCCTCGTCGAAGCCGTCGAAGTCCGCCTTCTCGCCGTTGCGCAGCACGCGATACACCCAGCTGGCGGGGGCCTTCGTCACCTGGTGCTGGAACTTGCGCGAGCGCTCGGACATGCGCTCGTTCTTGGGCACCCACCCGCCGGGCCCTCCCCCCGGAGGCGTCCACCCCGCGACGGCGCCCACCCCCGCGGTGGCCATGTGCAGCACGTACGTGGCGGTGAGCGCCTGCCCCGCCACGGCCACCATTCGGCCGGGCACCGCCACCAGGCGCAGCGCCAGAGCGCCCTCTCCGGTCAACGAGAAGACGGGCACGGCGACATGGCCCAGCGTTCCGCCCCAGGAGGCCGCCTTCGCCCCGCCTGTCCCCGCTCCCGCCCCTCCAGTGCCCACCATCAACAATACGTGCGTGGTCAGGCGCGAGAGGTCGCGCACCTGCTCGCCGTGGGGCTTGTGGCGGAAGGCCTCCCAGTACTCGGGCGCATTCTGGACGAGCTCGCGCACCGCGCCCGGCAACTTCGAAATCCCCTCCAGCGTTTCGACGGGGTGGAAGACGAGCCGGTAGAGACCCTCCACCGTATCCCCCAGCGCCAGCCCCGCCCCTTCCAACGCGGGCAGCAGCACGCCATCGCCTGGCACGTAGGGGCCCAGCGGCAGCGCGCCCCGGGGCACCTCGAGTCCCACGTCCACCGGCCACACGTGCCCGCCCTCCATCGCGTAGAAGGGGCCCACCTCGTAACGCCCGGCGCGCAGGGTGCCATCCTCGGCCAGCCGCACCTCGCCCACCTTCTGTTGGGCCTCGCCCGTGACGGCCAGCACCAGGTAGCCATCCGGCCGCAGCACCAGCAGCCGGTGGAAGCGGTCCATGCGCGCGTGCAACGCCTCGCGCGACACGGGCCCCGCCCCCGTGGCCACCTCCAGCAACAGGTGCGCCGCCATGCGCCGCTGGGCGAAGTTGCCCAGCGTCACCGGCGAGTCCAGCAGGTGCGGCAGCAGTCGCAGCGCGCCTTCGGGTGTCAGGGTGCGCCCGTCCACCGGCAGCACCTCGGAGGGCACGCCCACATGCGCGAGGAAGCCCTGGAAGTAGTCCAGGCTCATGGGCACGGTCTGGGGGCGGCCATCACCCACACCGTCTGGCCAACCCGCCCAGCCCGCGAGCCCCTCATCCAGCGGCGCCTCTCCTCCAGGAGCCGCGTGGCCCGCCCGCGAGCCGGGTGGAGTTTCGGAGCCAGTGTCCGCCTCCAGCATTCCGGCGGCGTACGCCTCTTCGTCGAGGTCGTCCGCCTCCTCCTCGTCCACGTCACCCAGGACGCGCGGGGTGGAGGCCTGAAGGGACTCCGTCGCGAGCCGCCGCACCTGCGCGTTGGGGAAGCGCACGGGTGACAGCGAGCGGTGGCTCAGGCCCGGTAGCAGGTGTCCTCCGGGTTCCCGAGGCGCAACGGTGGCACACCCGCCCAGCACCACCAGGGCCAGCAAGGACAGCGAAGGGCTCCATCTGGACGAGCTGGAAACAGCGGGCTGCGTGGGCATGGCGGTCCTCGTCGGAAAGCCGCGTTCCACGCCAGTAGATACGTCGGGTCAGACGTACCGGACGTCCGTGCGCCAGCGACCTACGGCGCGCGCAGCTTCTCCGCCTCGCGCACGAGGCTGGCGCAGCCCAGGCGGGTGAAGCCCTCCAGCGCCTGCCGCAGGGCTTCCTCGCGCTCGGTGCTCCCCGGCGTCGCCGTCCGCGCCAGCTCGAGCCAGGCCAGCGCCTCGTCGTAGGGCATGCCCAGCTCCTTCGCCACGCGCGCGCTGCGCTTCCACGCCCTCCGCGCCCGCCACGAATGGCCCGCCAGCCAGTGCATCCGCCCCGTGCAACGCAGCGCCACGGGCCGGGCCAGGGGGAAACGCGTCGCGAACGACGACAACCTCGCGCACGCCTCGCGGGCCGCGTCGGCGGCGGGCGGAGGCGGCTGGCCCGGCGGGGCACGCTCCCGCTCCCACAGCGCCAGGTACACCCGGGCGGCGCCCTCGTAACCGTGGCACTCGGTGAAGAGCATCGGCGACACCCGCCTCGCCAGCGCCATCACGCGATCCGCCTGTTCGCGCGCCTGCTCCCACTCGTCCCGGTGCAGGTGCACCGTCGCCAGCAGCCCACCACAGATGAGCGCCGACAGCGGGTCGTCCTGGCGCTTCAGCAGCTCGCCCGACTCGCGCAGCAGCGGCAGGGCCTCGTCCATACGGCCGAGCGCGATGAGGCTGCGCGCCATGGTGTACGCGCTCCACACCTCGTGCTGGAAGTGGCCGCGCCTGCGCGCCGACTCACGCACCTCCGCGAAGCGACCCAGCGCCGCCTCGAAGTGGCCCGTGTAGTAGTCCGCGTGCCCCAGCAGCACCTGGGCCAGCTCCAGCTCGCCCCGATCTCCGAGCCGCACCAGCACCCGCTGCGCCTCGCTCGCCTTGCTCGCGACCTCGCTCCAGCGCCCGAAGCCCCCGTGGTAGTTGGCCTCCACGATGAGCCCGAAGGCCGTGGCGCTCGGATCCTCCACCAACTGCCCCTCGCCCTGGGCCCGGCGGAAGTAGACGCGCGCCAGCGGCAGCAGCCGCGCCATGCCGGCGAGCGAGCCGAGCTGCCCGTACAGCCGCAGCACCTCCGCGTCGCGGCCCGCGCGCTCGGCGAGGTTCGCCGCCAGCAGGGCACTGGCCGACATCTGCAGCGGCTCGTAGCGCCAGTAGTAGCACTCGGCCAGCCGCACGGCCGCGAGCGCCGCGGCGCCCAGCGACTCCCGCGTCCCCCGTCCCTCCGCCCTCACCCAGCGCCGTGGCAGCACCAGGTGCAGCACCTGCCACAGCACCTGCAGCAGCAGGAAGCGCACCCAGCCGCCCTGCGTGCGCGGCAGGGGCCGTCCCAGCTCCTCCATCGCCCGGAGGCAGTGCGCGATGCAGGCGGAGTAGTCGGACAGGCCGTGCATGGCCTCGCCGAGCAGCCGCTCCCAGCGCGCGCGCCGGCTCGCGGCCACCCGCACGCCCGTGTCGTGCCCGCGCCGCACCTCCAGCTCCAGCGCCCGGCGCAGGTAGCCGGCGGCCTCCACGTGCGAGCCCGCCTTCAGCGCATGGGCTCCCGCCTTCTCCAGGTACTCGAAGGTCCACACGTCGTCCTGGGCCATCTCCCAGTGGTGCGCCAGCACGGGGTAGAGGGCCGGCGGCACCCCATCCGCGTCATGCCGCCCCTCCAGGGCCAGGGCCGTCCCGCGGTGCAACGTGCGGCGCCGCTCGGGGAGGATGCCGTCGTAGGAGATCTCCCGCAGCTTGTCGTGGACGAAGCGCAGCCGCCCGCCGCCCACGTCCTCCAGCACGTGCCGCGCGCGCAGCTCCTCGAGCGCCTCCAGCTCCTGGAGGTCTCCCAGCCCGGCGGCCGCCGCCAGCACGTCGGCGTCCAGCTCGCGGCCCAGCACCGCCGCCACCTCCAGCAGGCTCCGCGCTCCCGAGCCTAGGCCCTCCAGCCGGCGGCCCACCAGGTCGTACAGCGTGCCGGGCAGCGGCAGCGCCTGATGCAACCGGTCCAGCGCGGCCTCGCCCGCGGCCACCTGCCACCGGCCGAAGAGGTCCCGGAAGAGCAGCCGCTCGTCGATGGCCGTGCGCAGGTACTCCGCCACGAAGAAGGGATTGCCCGCCGAGCGCGAGGTGAGGAAGTTCACGAAGGTGGCCGGCGGCGAGGGCAGCGCGAGCATGTCCTCCACCATCCGCGCCACCATCGACTCGTCGAGCTGCCCCAGCACCCGGTGCGTCACCCCCGGCGAGGCGAGCAGCAGCCGCAGCCCCGAGTCCAGCTCCTCGGTGCGGTAGGTGCCCAGCATCAGCACGCGCGACTCGCGGAAGAACTCGCCCTGCAGGAAGTCCAGCACGCCCAGCGACAGCTCGTCGGCCCACTGCAGGTCATCCATCACCAGCAGCACCGGCTCCTGCGCGGCGAAGGCGGCGAGCGTCTCGGCCATGCAGCGCATGACACGCTCGCGCGCGGCCTGGGGCGGGAGGCGCGGAGGCTCGGGCCAGGCGTCCTGTCCGGACAGGTCCACCATCGAGGGCTCGTAGAGGGCCAGCACCCGCCCGCGCTCTCCCAGCAGCCGCTCCGTCTCCTCCAGCCCCTTCTGCCGGCACTCGTCGGCGATGGCCTGCAGCACCGACTTGAAGGCGTGCAGCGGCTCGCCGTGCATCTGGTCGCCGGAGCCGCCGCCGGACAGCGGGAGGCAGCCGCCGGTGACGACCTGGAAGGCGTGCCGGCCCGCGGCCACCGCGCACTCCATCACCAGGCGCGTCTTGCCCACGCCGCTCTCGCCGCCGATGAGCAGGCACCCACCGGAGCCGGCCCGGGCCCGCTCCAGCCGCTCCTCCATCTCCGCGAGCAGCTGCTGCCGGCCCACGAACTCGGGGCGGTAGAGGTACGAGCGCGCCGCGCCCGAGGGCGGCCGGGGCAGGTCCTCCGCGCCCAGCTCGGCGAGCACGGCGCCCACGTCCGCGGCGTAGCCGACGCGCTCGCGAGGCACCTTCGCCAGCATCCGCAGCACCAGGGCGTCCAGGTCCGGGGGGATGCCGCGCACCCACTGCGAGAGGGCATAGGGCTTGTCCTGCAGGTGTCGCCGCAGCACCTCCCAGCCCATGCCCGGGAAGGGCGGCTGCCCCACCAGCATCTCATGGAGGATGCAGCCCAGGGCGTAGAGGTCGGCGCGCGCGTCCACCAGCCCGCCCTTGATCTGCTCGGGGGCCATGTAGACGAAGGAGCCCTCCATGCCGCCGGAGACGTCGAGCGACTCGCGGCTGACGGGTCCGCCGAAGACGGAGGCCAGCCCGAAGTCCACCAGCACCGGCGTGCCGTCCGGGCGGATGACGATGTTCTCGGGCTTGAGGTCGCGGTGGACGAGCCCCTCGCCATGGAGGAAGGCGAGCGAGGAGCACAGGCGGCGCGTGAGGGTGAGCACCTCGTCCAACCGCTCCTGGGCGGCGGCGCGGCGCTGCTCCTCGGGGGGCGGCGCGGGACGCGAGGAGGGCGCGGAGGGGCTCAGTCCCCCCCCACTGCCCGAGCGCGGCTCGGGCGCGGAGACGACCTGGGTGGCGACGTCCGCCACGGAGTGGGCATCTCGCTTCCACAGCCCGTCGACGTAGCGGCGCAGGGTGAGCCCCTCGATGAGCTCCATCGCGTACCAGGGCAGTCCGTCCTGGACGCCCTCGGCGAGCACGCGCACCACGCCCGGGTGCTGGATGCGCCGCAGCGCGTGGATTTCGCGGCGGATGCCGCGCAGCATGGGCGCCTCGGGCACCCGCACCGTCTTGAGGGCGACCAGCTCGGCCGTGTCCTCGTGGCGGGCGCGGTACACCACGCCCATTCCCCCTGAGCTCAACTTCCCCAGGAGACGGTAGGGACCGATCCGTCCCAGCTCCTCGTCGGGGAGCTCCGCGGCCAGCATGGTGGGCACCGGCACCAGACTCGCACGGTTCGCTCCGCCCCTCCAAACCGACCGCCTCCCGCGCCCCCCGCATGCCCGTCCGCCTGCCCCGAAATGGAGCAGGTACTTTGGACACAAACGGCTAACGCGCCCAGAGCACGTCCAACTTCAGCGCGAGCGCCTCGAAGGGCTCGACGCGCACCCGGCCCTGCCCCTTCCAGGTGCCCAGGGGGTTCCAGCGCGCGCCCTCCAGCCGGTAGGCCTCCAGAGATTGCTGGAGCGGGTCCACCAGCCACAGGTGGCTCACGCCCTCGCGGGCATAGGCGCGCACCTTCTTCTCCCGGTCCAGCACCGCCGTGGAGGGAGAGAGCACCTCGCACACCCAATCCGGCGCGAGCGTGGAGGCCGCTGCCTCGGGCATCACGGGCATGCGCTCGCGGCGCCAGCCGGCCACGTCGGGGACGAGCGCATCGCCGCTCAGGTGCAGCTCGGGCTCGAAGAGGAGGAGCCAGCCGCCGGGCCCTCCCTCTCCCGCATCAAAGGGGCCCTCGAGCCGCCCGAACAGTTTCGAGGCCGCGCGTGCATGGGGCAGCGCGGGCCGAGGGCTGACATACAACTCCCCCTCGACAATCTCCCCCACGCTGTTGGGAGGGAGCGCTTCCAGGTCTTCGTAGGTCGCCGGGCGCTTCGGTTCGCTCCCCATGCCCGGAGCATGGACAGCGGGGCGCACCTCTTCAAGCGGGGGCGAGGAGGCAGGAGTCGGGCCGGTGTGCATGCGAGAAGGATACACATGACCTCTGACATGGGCCAGTGGACCCTGTCCTGAAAGGTCACCTCGGTAGCCCGGGAAGGTGCCAGGGGCGTCACGGCCAGCGCCAGACGACGTTCACCGGCAGTTCCCGGTTCAGCACGGTGACACCAGGCTTGTAGCCTTCGTGCTTGGGCACTCGCCCGTGCTGGTCCCCGAGCACGATGCAAACGGGGTACTTCCGTCCATCGGGCAGTACGGCCAGGGTGTAGCGGCCTATCACCATCGGGTACGCCTCGGGCTCAGCCAACGCGTAGTTGTAGATACCGGGGCCCGTCC
>NZ_DASVSO010000854.1:0-10798 GCF_036388035.1 Archangium sp. | reverse complement strand
ACGCCGATGGGAAGCCGCGCCCCGAAGTGACGAAGTAGGAGGGCAGCCACGGGCTGGGGCCCCGAGTCGGCCCCAGCCTCGCGAGTCCCAGCCCATGAGCCTCCTGCGACGCGCCACCCGTGAAGACAACCCACAGCTGCTCGAGCTGTTCGGCGCGGTGCCCATGCAGGGCGAGCTGGTGCTGGCCACCCAGCGCGCCCCGGACTTCTTCCGTCTCTACGAGATGCAGCGCGGCGACACCGAGCTGTGGGTGAACCAGGTGGAGGACGGGCTGGATGGGATGGGCACCATCCTCGTGCGGGACGGCTGGCTGGAGGGCCGGCCCTGCCGGGTGGGCTACCTGGGAGATTTACGCACGCGCTTCTCCGCGAGGCGCAGCCGGGGCCTGGCGCGCTTCTACGGGCCGGTGCTGGAGGAGACGGCGCAGCGGCTGGGCGTGGAGGCCTTCCTCACCGCGGTGATGGCCACCAACGCCGCGGCCTTGCAGGCCCTGGTGAAGCGCCGGGCGAAGCGCGTGAACCAGCCGCACTACACGCTGCTGCGCCGCTTCGCCGCGGTGTCCGTCCACTTCACCCGCCGGCGCAAACCAGACCCGGGCCGCTTCCAGGTGCGGCGTGCCACGGCGGCGGACGTGCCCGCCATGGCGGCGATGCTGGACGCGGACCACCGCACGCGCCCCTTCGGCTACCGGTATGACCAGGGCGAGCTGCAACACCGGCTGGAGCACTGGCCGGGCCTGAGCGTGGAGGGCTGCTACCTCGCCTTCGACGGCGGGAAGCTGGTGGGGTGCACCTCGGCATGGGACCCGGAGGAGGTGAAGCGCTACCGGGTGCTGGCGTACCGGGGCTCCATGCGCTGGCTGAAGTGGGGCTACGACGCGATGGCCACCGTGCTGCGCGCCCCGAGGCTGCCGGACCCGGGGACGGACTTCCGCTACTTCTACCTGTGCAACACCAGCATCGCGGGCGAGGACCCGGCCATCCTGCGCGCCCTCGTGGAGCAGGTGTACGCGGACCACCACGGCAAGGGCTACCACTTCTTCTCGCTGTACCTGGACGAAGGCGACCCACTCAGCCCGGCGCTGAAGGGCTTCTTCCAGCGGCGGCTCGACTTCCACCTGTACGCGGTGACGCCCGCCAGCCTCGCGCGCGAGCACTTCCCCCCGGGGCGCACCGGCTTCGAGATGGCGCTGGCCTGAGCGCGTCGCGCTTGCGGTGCGCGCGTCCGCCCCCACATGCTTCGTGGATGAGAAGACTCCGACTGCTGGCGGGCCTGCTCGCGGGCCTCCTCCTCGGTACCGGCTGCGCCGCTGGCCGCGCCTCCCCCACGTCGGCCGAGGCGCCCGTGGATGCCTACGAGGCGCGACTGGACGAGGCCGGCCTGGGCCTGCGGGGCGCCAACCGCGACGCCACGCTCGCCGACCTGGAGAAGCTCGCGCACGAGCTGGAGACCCGACTCCAGAAGCGCCCCGAGGACGCCCGGCTCCACGCGCTGCTGGCGCGCACGGCCTTCTACCTGCGCAACGCCAGACAGGCCCTCGCGTCGGCCGAGCGGGCCCTCGCGCTCGCACCGGACCTCGCCTGGCCCCACTACGTCCGCGCCTTCTTTCTCGGCGCCCAGGGCAAGGCCGAGGAGGCGCTCGCCGACGCCACCCGGGCCGCCGAGCTGGAGCCGAAGCAGGGCCGGCACTGGCAGCTCCTGGGCACGCTGTACCTCCAGCTCGACAGGAGCGCCGAGGCCCAGGCCGCCATCGACAAGGCACTCGCCCTGGAGCCCCGCAACGCGCAGGCGCTCTTCTTCCTCGGCCTGCTGTACATGGACCAGGGCAAGACGGAGGCCGCGCTGGAGGCCTACGAGAAGGCGCGCACGTATGAGCCGGAGTTCGCGATGGCGCACTACAACGCCGGGCAGCTCCACCAACTGCGCGGCGAGTCCGCGCAAGCGCTGGAGTGCTTCCAGAAGGCGGCGGACCTGGACCCGCAGGACTGGAGGACGCGGGCGAAGCTGGTGCAGCTCCACCAGACGCTCGGCAACCAGGAGAAGCGCGACGCCGAGCGCGAGGCGCTCCTGCTGCTGCACCAGGCCGGCAAGGTGGACAAGGAGTACTTCGTCCGCGACCAGTTCCAGGAGGCGGGCCGCACGGTGATCGCGGTGGAGAGCTTCACCCTGGAGGGCGACTGGGCCAAGCGCTACGAGTTCCAGGTGTACGCGCCGGACGCGCGGGAGCCCGCGCTCGTCATCTCGCTGGGCTCCTACGCCTTCACCAACGCCTTCGCACGCGAGAAGAACCCATCCGCACCGCGAGTGTTCCACCTCGACGCCTACTACCCGGACAAGACGCACGAGACGTATGGCTTCTTCGAGGGCGAGCCCTCCTATGACGACACGCGGGCGCGGGTGGTCTCCATCCTGCGCGGCGAGGTGAAGCCCACGTCCTCCACCACGCCCGGAAAGTAGCTTACGCTGCGCGCCCCAGGAGGTGACCCATGTGGGCTCGCGCATTCTTTGAAGACGCCACCAAGGCGAAGACCGCCGAAGCGGTGAAGGCCGTCGAGGCCCGCACCACCGCTGAGGTGGTGGTATCCGTCCACCGCACCTCCGGCCACTACCGGCACACGGACTACCTGGTGGGCTTCGTGCTGTCGCTGGTGACGCTGGTGGCCATGCTCTACCTGCCCACCGAGTTCCCGCTCGAGTTCTTCCCCCTGGACGTGGCGCTGTCCTTCGTGGCGGGGGCCTACCTGAGCGCGGCCCTGCCCGGCCTGCGTCGGCGACTGACGTCCCGGAAGCTGCTGGAGGCGAGCGTGCGTACGGCCGCGCGGGCGGCCTTCGTGGAGCTCGGGGTGTCGCGCACCACGGGGCGCACCGGCATCCTCGTCTTCGTCTCCGCCTTCGAGCGGCGCGTGGAGGTGGTGGCGGACCTGGGGGTGGACACCGCCGCGCTGGGCCCGGAGTGGGAGGAGGCGCTGGCGAAGCTGTCCGCCGCCGTGGCCTCCTCCGAGTCCCCCGAGCCCTTCTTCGAGGCGCTGGCCCTGATGGCTCCCCCGCTGGAGCGGCTGCTGCCGCGCTCCGACGATGACGTCAACGAGCTGCCCGACGCTCCCCACGCCGCGTGAGACCCATGAGACGCTCCCTCCAATGGCTGGCCTTCACCGCGCCGCTGCTCCTGGCGCTGGTCTTCGTGGTGCCCGAGAGCCTCGCGCGTCCGGGCGGTGGCAACACCTACAGCGGCTCCTCCAGCAGCCGCGGCTCTTCCAGCAGCAGCCGCGGCTCCTCCAGCAGCAGTAGCAGCTCCTCGCGCAGCTACTCGGGCAGCGGCTCCTCGTACAGCGGCTCCTCCAGCAGCCGCGGCTCCTCCAGCGGCGCCGGCGGCCTCACCTTCATCATCCTGGTGATCGTGGTGGTCGGGCTGCTCAGCGTGTCGCAGCAGAACAAACGGGAGGGCGACTGGAGCACGAGCGCCCCGCCGCCCGACAGGAACCGGACGCGGGAGCGCGGGGGGTCGGCGCGGGAGCTGCTCACGCGGCTGCGCACGGTGGGCCCGCTGGGAGCGGGTGGCCGGCCGGTGCCGTTCGACCCGGACTTCTCGCTGGTGCCCTTCGAGGACTTCCTCTACGCGCTCTACGCCAAGGCGCACGAGGCGCGCGGTGGCGGCCGGCTGGACTCGCTGGCCGCCTACCTGTCCGAGGGCGCACGCGCGTCGCTGCGGGGACTCGGCGAGCCAGCGCGGGTGCAGGCGGTGGTGGTGGGCGCCATGCAGTACCTCCATACCGACCTGGTGACGCCCCACAGCACGCGCGTGAGCGTGCAGCTGCGCTTCGAGGCCAACTACACCGAGACGTCCGCGCGCGGCGCCCAGCAGAGCTACTACGTGGCCGAGGAGTGGACGCTGGCGCGCGGCACGGCGGTGAAGTCGCGCTCGCCGGACAAGGCGCGGGTGTTCAAGTGTCCCAACTGCGGCGCGGCGCTGGACGGCATGCGGGGCAACACCTGCGCGTACTGCGAGCAGAAGGTGGACACGGGCGAGTTCGACTGGGTGGTGGAGCGCATTGAGGTGCTGGAGCGCGAGCAGCGCGGCCCGCAGCTCGGCGGCGACACGCCCGAGGAGGGCACGGACTGGCCCACCGTGAAGCAGCCCAAGGTGGATGACCGCATGCGGCTGCTGCTGATGCAGGACCCCGAGCTGTCCTGGGACGCGCTCAACCAGCGGCTGGGGCTCATCTTCCAGGAGCTGCAGGTGGCGTGGAGCCACCGGCGCTGGGAGCAGGTGCGTCCGTACGTGAGCGACAGCCTCTTCCAGATGCAGCTCTACTGGATGGATGCGTACAAGCAGGCGGGGCTGCGCAACGTGACGGAGAATGCGCGCATCACCTGCGTGGAGTTGGCGCGGGTGGTGAGCGACAAGTACTACTACGCCCTCACGGTGCGCCTGTTCGCCACGGGCCTGGACTACACGGTGCGGGACTCGGACGGCCAGGTGGTGGGCGGCTCGCGGACGCGCGAGCGCAAGTACAGCGAGTACTGGACGCTCATCCGGGGCCGCGACACCCGGGGCAAGCCGAGCGCGGACAAGCACTGCCCCTCCTGCGGCGCGGCGCTGTCCATCAACATGGCGGGCAACTGCACGCACTGCTCGGCGAAGGTGACCTCGGGCGAGTTCGACTGGGTGCTCAGCCGCATCGAGCAGGACGAGTCCTACCAGGGCTGAGCCCCCGCCTCACGAGGCCAGCGCCGTCCGCGGCTCGAGGACGGCGCGCTCGACCCTGGGCAGCAGCAGGGTGAAGGTGGTGCCCCTGCCCTGCTCGCTGCTCACCCGCAGCTCGCCGCCCATCTTCTGGATGAGCGAGTGGCTGATGGACAGGCCGAGCCCCGTGCCCGCGCCGGCCGGCTTGGTGGTGAAGAACGGATCGAAGATGCGCGGCAGCACCTCGGGAGGAATCCCGTGGCCGGTGTCCGTGACGTCGATGCGCACCTGCTCGCCCTCGCACGCGGTGCGCACGCGCAGCGTGTGGCGCTGCGGCGAGCCGGGCTGCATGGCCTGGATGGCGTTGATGACCAGGTTGAGGAACACCTGACTGAGCCGGCTCTCGCTGCCGAACACGGGAGGCAGCGCCAGGTCGTAGTCCTTCTCCAGCCGAGCCGTGCGCTTGAGCTCCGTCTGCGCCATGCGCAGCACGAAGTCCAGGCTCGCATGCACGTCCACGGGCGCCTGCGACTCGTCCGGGACGTGCGAGAAGAAGCGCATGTCGCGCACGATGTCCCGGATGCGCTTGCAGCCTTCGAGCGACTCGGAGACGACCTCCCGGGCCTCCACGAGCAGGTCCGCGACGTTCGAGGGGCAGCTGGGGACGGCCGCCAGCGCCCGCTCCAGCTCATCGCGCCAGTTCTCCAGGAAGCCCAGGTTGGAGAGCACGTAGGCGATGGGGTTGTTGATTTCGTGGGCGATGCCCGCCGCCAGCGCGCCCACCGAGGCGAGCCGGTCGTTCTGGATGCTCTGCTGCTCCAGCCGCCGCTTCTCGGTGACGTCATGGCCCACCACGAGCAGGCGCCGCGAGGTGCCCACCTGCTGAATCGAGATGGTGATGTCCAGCGCGACGCGCTCCCCGCGCGCGGACCGCAGGCCCTGGTTCTCCCGGCGCACCGTGCCCCGCGCGAGCAGCTCCTGGTGGAGCTTGCGCATGGACTCGTGCTCGTCCTCGGGGGCGAGCGCCATGATGGAGCAACCGATGAGCTGGGAGACGCCGAGCCCCAGCAGCCGCTCCACCACCGGGTTGGCCTCCAGCACCCGCCCCGCCTCGTCGAGCAGGAAGACGGCATCGCTGGAGTTCTCCAGGAGCTGGCGGTTGCGCTCCTCGGCCTGCCGCACCTGGAGGCGCAGCCGCAGGTGCAGCTCCACCTGCCGCTTGAGCGCGAGCAGGCTCTTGCGCTGGTCCTCCGTCAGCACCCGGGGCCTCCGGTCGATGACGCACAGGGTGCCCAGGTGGAGACCGTCCTCCGTCTGGATGGAGGCTCCGGCGTAGAAGCGGATGAAGGGCGCCCCGGTCACCAGCGGGCTGGTGGCGAAGCGCGCGTCCTTCGCGGCGTCCTCGACGACGAAGACGTGCTCCTGCTCGATGGCGAAGGTGCAGAAGGAGATGCAGCGCTCCGTCTCCGTCACCCCCGGCAGGCCCACGTTCGCCTTGAACCACTGCCGGTCCCTGTCCACCAGGCTCACGAGCGCGATGGGCACGTCGCACATCCGAGCCGCGAGCTGGACGATGTCGTCGTACTCGGACTCAGGCTGCGTATCGAGGATGCCGTGGCGCCGCAGGGCTTGCAGGCGCTGCTCTTCATAAAGGAGGCCAGGGGGAAGCATGCGAAACTTGATTTGCACCACAACCCCGCGCGCGGCATCGCCCCCTGGGTTTGTGTGTGGACGGCACGACACTCTGGAGGTGTGTCCTTCAACACGGATGCTTCAGCCGACGGGAAGGCCGCTGGCTCGGCTGCACGGAGGGCAACAGAGCAGGCGTCAGTCGAAGCGGCTGTGTCGCTGTGTGTCGCGCATGAGGACGTAGACGAGCAGCGAGCAGCCGATGCAGCCCGTCACGTACCAGAAGAACCAGGACTCGTGGCCGGCCAGCTTCAGCCAGGTGCCCACGTACTCGGCCGTGCCGCCGAAGATAGAGACGGTGAGCGCATAGGGCAGGCCCACCCCGAGGGCGCGGATGCTCGCCGGGAAGAGCTCGGCCTTCACCACCGCGTTGATGGAGGTGTAGCCCGAGACGATGACCAGGGCCGCCATCACCAGCAGGAAGGCGGTGAAGGCATCGCGCGTGCGCGTCAGGGCGGTGAGGAGCGGCACGGTGCACAGCGTCCCCATCACCCCGAAGCCCACCAGTACCGGCCTGCGGCCCACCTTGTCGGACAGCAGGCCGAACACCGGCTGCAACAGCATGTAGAGGAACAGGGAGGAGACGGAGATGAGCGTGGACTGATCCCGGCTCAGGCCCACCGAGTTGACCAGGAACTTCTGCATGTAGACGGTGTACGTGTAGAAGGCGAGCGTGCCGCCCATGGTGAGCCCGACGACGAGGGCGATCTCCTTGGGGTGGCGCAGCAGCTCGCGCATGGGCCGGTGCTCCGTCTGCCTGGCCGCCTCGGCCTTGAAGGCGTCCGTCTCCACCATGTTGCGGCGCATGTAGAAGCCGAAGACGGCCAGTGAGGCGCCACACAGGAAGGGGATGCGCCAGCCCCAGGCCTCCAGCTGCGGACCCGTCAGCACCAGGCGCTGCAGCACCAGCAGCGTCACCGTGGCGAGCAGCTGCCCCATGATGAGCGTGACGTACTGGAAGGAGCTGTAGAAGCCACGGTGGCGCGAGGTGGCGACCTCGCTGAGGTAGGTGGCACTGGTGCCGTACTCGCCGCCGAGCGAGAGCCCCTGGAGCAGCCGGGCCAGCAGCAGCACGATGGGCGCCAGCACGCCGATCCGCTCATAGGTGGGGCACACGGCGATGACGAGCGAGCCCAGGCACATGAGCGTGACGGAGAGCGTCAGCGCGGAGCGACGCCCGCGCAGGTCCGCGTAGAGGCCCATCACCCAGCCGCCGACGGGACGGATGAGGAAGCCGAGCGCGAAGACGCCGGCGGTGTTGAGCTGCTCGACGACGGGGTTGGCGTTGGGGAAGAACGCCTTGGCGAAGTACAGCGAGAAGGCCGAGTAGATGTAGAAGTCGTACCACTCGATCAGATTGCCGACCGAGCCGCCGAAGATGGAGAGCAGCCGCTGCCGCAGGCCGGGATCGGCAGTGGCCTCGGACGACGTGACGGACGCGGACGCAGGGCTGGACGGGTTCACCACCCCGTTTCTATCAAACCCCGCGCACGGTCTCAGCCCCGCCATCTGGAGTCGGTCGTCTCCTGCGGGCTCAATCCTCCGCCTTCACGTCTCCGGGGCTGACGTCCCACTCCTCGAGCACCCGTGCCTCGTCCTGGGCGCTCGTCGTCTTCTTGAAGCGAGCGCCGGAGACTCCCTTCACCCGGCGCTCGCAGGCGGCCCACGTCGTGTGGCGCTTGACGCTGCTGCCCACCTGGCTCAGGTAGGAGTACGTCTTGCCAGAGGCCTTGCGCTCCCGGGGCTTCTCCGGCGGCTCGGCCTCCTCGGGCACCTCGTGGACCTCCACGCCGTACCCCTGCCGAGGACCGACGTACAGGTCCACCCGCTGACGATTGGAGAACGCGACGGCGATCTCATCCACCCGCTCGTTGCCCGGCACCCCCGAGTGTCCGCGGACGTAGCGCCACTCCACGGTGGCGGCCTCGCCGGAGAAGTCCTGCTTGCGCTGGGCGAGCAGGGCCATCAGCCGCTTCCAGAAGGCGATGTTGGCGACCTCCCCTCCCCCCGCGGTCTTCCACCCGCGCTGGCTCCACCCGAACACCCAGCGGGTGATGCCCTGAATCACGTAGGTGGAGTCCGTGTGGATGAGGAGGGGGCCCGGCGTCCGCTCCAGGTGGCGCAGCGCCTTGCCCACGGCCGTCAGCTCCATCTTGTTGTTGGTGGTCTCCGGCTCGTGGCCCCCCAGCTCCGTCACCTGGCCATCGGCCGTGACGAGGATGACGCCCCAGCCGCCAGGGCCTGGGTTGCCGGAGCACGCACCGTCGGCGAAGACGAGAACGAAACGAGTTTCCATGGGCGGGGGCTGTTATCGCTCGGAGCCGGGCTCGCGAGAAGAAACTCTCGGCCCTGGCGGGGGAGCCGCAACCCAAGGCCGCGAGCGTCGTGCGCACCGCGACATCCTGGCTCGGCTCCTCGCTGGGAGAGGGCGGAGGCACGGCGACCGCCTGCCGTGGTTATCCAACATGTTTTCCGTTCCGGGCGTATGGTGGGACGCCCCCCCTCAGCCGTGGGGCCTTGCCGAAGGGCGCCACCGCGACGAGCCCGTCGCGGACGCGGACGGCTGACACCCCTGGAGATTCCCATGCGCCCCACTGCCCCGCCGACCCTCTTCACCCTCGAGAGCCAACCCACCTGGGGTCGCGCGACCCTGCTGGACGACAAGGACGGCAAGCTCGTCCTCGCCTTCGAGCACGGGGGCCGGCGCGTCTTCATCAAGTCCCAGCTCAAGGGGCTCCAGGCTGTCGAGCTGGACGACGCCGAGGCCCGGGCGGTGGAGGCACGGCTGCGCGGGAAGCACCCGCAGGGCGGCGCGGCGAAGAAGTCCGCCAAGGCCAAGGCCAAGGCAGCGCGCCCGCTCGTCGCCGCCTTCCCCTCCTTCGATGCGCAGGTGCGCTGGTTCGAGACCTTCTTCCCCGGCGGCTTCGGAGGGGAGAAGTTCATCTCCGAGGAGCGAGGAGCCTCCGAGTCCAAGGGCAAGAAGGGGAACAAGAGCGCCGCCATCAAGCTCGCCCAGGAGGAGCTCTCGCCGGAGCGACTGGCGAGCGCCACGCCGGAGGAGACCTTCGCCGTCTGCAAGAAGCTGCTGGGCTCCACCAACCTCGTCTTCCCCTTGGAGGGCGCCACCCCCTTCAGCACCATGAAGGAGGAGGACCGGGCCGCGTTCGTGGCGGCGCTGGGCGAGCTGCTGCACGGGGAGGGCGCACACGGGCCACGCTTCGAGAAGTTCGCGAGCTCGGTCCGCATCCGGGACGCGGCGGACCAGGGCCGCAAGGTCACCTGGCCCCTGGCCACGCTGCTGCAGGCGCTGTACGCCCCCGCGCAGCACACCTTCGTGAAGCCCACCGTCTTCGAGCAGCAGGGGCTCCTCTTGAACCTCGTGGCGAGCAAGCACGCGACCGTCACCAGCGCCTCCTACGAGAGCTTCCTGGAGGTGGCGCGCAAGACGTCGGAGCGGCTGGTGGCCGCGGGGCACCCGCCTCGCGACCTGATGGACGTCTACTCGTTCATCTGGCGCTCCCATAAGGAGCAGCCCGCCACGTAGTGCACACCCTCCGCCCGAGGAGCGCCGCGCTCCACCCGCTTCAAGGGGTGAAGCACGGCACTCCCAAGCGGTGCTGGCTCAGGGCTTGGCGATGAGCAGCATGGACGAGCGGGGCGACAGCTCGGCCTGGGGGCCCGTCACCTGGCGGCCGGTGAGCAGGTCCTCGTAGGTGCCCTCCGGCAGTCCGGACACCCTCTGGGGCACATCGGCCCGGTTGACGAGGACGTAGACGGAATCCGCCTCGTGCCGCATCTGGTACGCAATCGTCTCATCGGTGACGGACAGGCTCACGCGCTCGCCGCGCCGCAGGGAGACGTGCGCGTTGCGGATGGTGCCCAGCTTGCGCATGTGCTCCCGGAGCAGCTGCTGCCCCGGGGTGTAGTGGCTCGGATCGAAGTCCATCATCCGCCGGTTGTCGGGATCGCCTCCGCCCGGCATGCCAATCTCATCGCCGTAGTAGATGAGCGGAATGCCCGGCAGGGAGAAGAGCACCGTGAAGGCATTGGCGAGCCGCTCGAAGGCCGAGGTGCCCGAGGGCAGCGCCGGCACGTTCGACCAGCCGTTGCTCGCGCCGGTGTCCCACTCGCTGAACCAGAACGGGGTGTCCTCGCCGAAGTGGATGGCGCGCCCCATGTCGTGGTTGCCCAGGAAGGTGCTCATCGTGCCGTCGCCATAGTAGGTGGCGTTGGAGCGCAGGAAGTCCTCCAGGCCCTTCATGGAGGTGGGGATGACCTTGTTCTCCCACCAGGCGAAGGTGGAGCGCATCATCACCGTGGAGATGATGGAGCTGCGCAGCGCGAAGTCGAACTGGCCGTCGAGCATGCGCTGGGGATCCACGTAGTAGCGCAGCTGCTCGCGGTCTCCGGAGTAGGTCTCGCCCA
>NZ_DASVSO010000853.1:0-8010 GCF_036388035.1 Archangium sp. | reverse complement strand
CTCCTCTCGGCACCTAGCTGCTCGCCGAGCACCTCTGGGCGGACGCCGCCACCCGCGAGGCCACCGTGGCCCGGTTCATCAGCAGGACGGCCTGCGTCTTCATGGTCTCCACGCTCGGGCTGGGGTCTCTCATCGGCTGGCCCCGCTCCGTCTCCGTCGCGGGCCTGTGCGCCGTCTTCGCCCTCTACGACGGGTGGCTCCAGTACAGCGGAAGGGCCCGCCCCCAGCTCGGAGTCGGGCCCTTCGTGCTTCTCAGAAGAGAAGGCAGACGTTTGCGTGTGCTAGCAGCCGTCAGTGCCACACTGGTAAATCACGCAACCAGCGGGCAGCGCCTTTGAATAGGCATCTTCTATTGCCTTGTTGCATGCCTTGTTACAGCCACCGAGGAAGGTCGTTCTTCCATATCCGACGACGGTAGCCGGACACGTGCCTGTTCCATAGTTCTGCACGGTGCAGGTGGCTGTGCACGACTTGCCTTGCGCCTGCACCTGCCCTTCTCCGGGTTCTTGCTCTCCGGGGGGCTGCTGCTGTGAGGTGTCAGTGTCTGGCGAACCTTGCTCGACAGGTGGTTCAGCGGGTGGAGCTTCCGAATCATCTTTTTCCGCGCCACATCCGGCAATGGAGAGACACAGGGCTGTACAGATCGACAACAGTAGTGAACACCGCTTCATGCAGTTCTCCTGGCAAATCCAACCAACAGCGGCGTTAACTTAAGAACAGCATTGCTCGGTTCCAGGTGAAGCCAGCTTGGAAAGGCGGTGTCAGTCTCGCCCTGCCCGTGGAGCAAGCGAGGAGTGGGACTGCACTCCAGGGCTGGTTGCGTGGTGGTGCCACGCTGCCGCCCTGTGAGCGCTTGAGAGCCCGTCTGGGTGTGGAGAGCCGGAGGCTACGGGACAGCGCCGAGCTGCGTGGGCGCCTGGAGGAAGCGCTCCAGCACCGCCTTGCGCAGGGGCAGGAACTGATCCCGGAGCGCCGGGGAGATGGCGAAGCGGCCAGGGTCCGCCGGATCATCGTTCTCCGTGCTGTGGACGAAGTTGGCCGAGGCGGGCCACGTCAGGCCCCCACCCACCGGCCTGCCACTGTTGCGCTGGTGGCAGCCGCCGCAGGACAGGGCCTGGGCACGGGCGACGACGTCCCGAGGCGTGAGTGTGCTGCCAACCCGGGCGAGCTCCTGGCCGATGGCCGCGTGGAACGGGCTGGGACCCGGGCCGAGCTGGGCGAGGTAGTCATCCGCCACGCCCGGGGTCCGTGAGTCGCTCTGGCCGGCGTTGAAGGTATCCGGCACCGCGTAGTTGAAGCGGTTGAGGTCATTGACGGCCAGGCCCGCCACCTGGGTGACGAAGTGGCTCTGGAACGCGGCGGCCCGAGGATCCGTGGACGCCGGGTTGAACAGCCCGCCAAAGGGGTTGGTCTTGACCGTCGCCGGGAGGAACTTCAGCGTGCAGGAGGGCTGCGAGGTGCAGTCACTCACGAGCTTGAACTCGCGCATCATCCACGGCACCGGAGGCGCGTTGGGCCCGCCCTGGAGGAACTGGTTGGTGCGCACCTGGCCCAGGCTCATCGGGTTGTTGCCGTAGTGGTTCATGCCCACCACCGGCTCGAAGCCCGGCAGCCCCGTGAAGTAGAAGGCCTCCAGCTTGTCGGCGCGAACCCGGGCATCCGCCTCGGCGGACAGCCCACCCCAGAAGCTGGCCACCGGCCGGCACCCCTCGAGCCCCAGCTCGGGGTGCGGGTTGGGCAAGACCGCCTCGAAGATGATGAAGTTGCGGAGGGCGGGCGTGAAGGGCAGCTTGGCCAGGACGATGCGGTACTCGCCGCAGTGGGCACCGTCCACGGGCGCCAGGTCGAAGCGGTTGTAGAGGCCCACCGCCGCATAGCTGTCCAGGTTGATGACGGACGTGGGCAGGGCCTGTCCGCCCTCACTCGGGCGGCACACGTAGGGAAAGCCGTTGAGGGTGTTGCCCTGATCGGTGCAGTGCGGCATGCCCGGCAGGTCCGGCTGTCCGGGCGCCGGGTTCTGCGTGTCCCAGAGCTGGCGGAAGAGCTGCTCCGGAGTGAAGCCCACCCCACCCTGGTCCGCGACGAGCCTGCTGAACACCCGCCGCCCACCGAACCGGGCCAGGATGCTCTTCTCCGTCACGGCCAGCGAGCGGCGGATGTCGAGGGGCACGGGGGGCGGAGTCGACTCGCTCGCAGGAGCCGGGGGGACCATTCCGATCCCGTTGCGATCGGAGTACGGCGATGGCTCCTGTCCATCCGAGGGCAGACCCTCACATGCGCTCAACATGGCGGCGGCAACCGCCACCTGACACACCCGATTGAAACGTTCGTGGCCCATGGAATTCCCTTTCCGGCGGTAACAAATGATTGGACCCGTGGGCCTGCTTTTCCGGGCAACGCCTCTCGCACTCGGGTGGGAGCTTGACCTGGACGGTGAACCCGGAGCAGGAAGGGTCCCATGAGCGAGCGGCTCGTCTTCGCACACACCGTGGAGGGCCTCTTCAAGCGGGGACTCTCTGGAAGGATCTCTCCCGAGCTGAAGGAACAGCTGCGGCGGGTGGGGCTCGACCTGGACCGTCCCCTGCTGCCGGCCTACCCGCTGGACACATGGCTGCGGTGCGTGTCCCTGGCGGCCCAGGCGCTCTACCCGAGCGAGTCCCAGGAGCTGGCCCTGCGCCACATGGGCGAGCGGATGGTGGACGGCTACCTCGAGACGACGATGGGCAGCGCGACGTTCGGGTTGCTGCGGCTGCTGGGGCCGCACCGGACGCTGGGGCGGATGCAGAAGAACTTCCGCTCGGCCAACAACTACACCGAGGTGCGCCTCAGCGAGGTGGGCCCGAGTGAGGCGGACCTGTGGATGAACGAGCCCGGTTTGCTGCGCTACTTCATGGGAGGCGTGCTGCTGGCCGGACTGCGTGGCGCGGGGACGGCGGACGTGCGGGTGGAGCTGCGTCACTTCGATGACACCAGCGTCACCTACCGGTTGTCCTGGGGTGCGCCGGGCCGCTGAAGATTGGTCCCGCGACTTCGCACGGACCGTGTGGGAGCATCACCCCGGGTTGGGCGCGCACGTCGAGCACTACGAGTACCCGGAGTCGGATCACATGATGCGGCCGCAGGATTGGGACGATGTCTGGAACCGGGCGCTCGGCTTCCTCCGGCGCCACCTCTACCGGGAGTAGGAGTTCCGCTGCCAGGAGTCAGAAGGACAACCCGCTTCGCGAAGAAACTCCGCGTGCGACCCCGCCCGGGCGGACTACGATGCGCGCCCGCGTCGCCCCCCATGCAGCGACCCCACCCTCACCGCACGGAGCCTTCACTTGGCCGGGTCCAGCCTGCTCGCCCTGATCGATGACATCGCCACCATCCTCGACGACGTGTCGTTGATGACCAAGGTGGCCGCGAAGAAGACCGCCGGCGTGCTGGGCGATGACCTGGCGCTCAATGCCCAGCAGGTCACTGGCGTCAACGCCGACCGGGAGCTGCCCGTGGTGTGGGCCGTGGCCAAGGGCTCGGCGGTGAACAAGGCCATCCTGGTGCCCGCGGCGCTGGCCATCAGCGCCATCGTGCCCTGGTTGGTGATCCCCCTGCTGATGCTGGGCGGCCTGTACCTGTGTTTCGAGGGCGTCGAGAAGCTGGCGCACAAGTTCCTGCACAGCCATGACGAGGACGAGGCCCACCACGCCGAGCTCGTCCAGGCCCTGGCCGATCCAAACGTCGACCTGGTGGCGATCGAGAAGGAGAAGATCAAGGGCGCGGTGCGCACCGACTTCATCCTCTCGGCGGAGATCATCGTCATCTCCCTGGGCGTCGTGGCCACCGCCCCCTTCATGACCCAGGTGATGTCGCTGGTCGGCGTGAGCGTGCTGATGACCGTGGGCGTCTACGGCCTGGTCGCCGGCATCGTCAAACTCGACGACGCGGGGCTCTACCTCAGCCGGAAGTCCGGCGACGGCGCGGGGGCGCGCTTCCAGCGAGGCCTGGGGGCGGGCCTGCTGAAGGGGGCGCCGTTGCTCATGAAGTTCCTGTCCATCGCTGGCACCGTGGCCATGTTCCTGGTCGGCGGCGGCATCATCGCGCACGGCCTCCCCCCGCTTCACCACGCGATCGAGGGTCTGGCGCATCACGCGGGCGCGGTGCCCGGTGTCGGAGGGCTGCTCGAGGGGCTCTCGTCGATGGTGGCCAACGCCCTGGTGGGCATCCTGGCCGGCGCGGTGGCGCTCCTCGTGTTTCTCGGGGGCAAGCGGGTGCTGGGCCGTGGCAAGGCCTGAGCGCCGCCACTGGCAACCAGACGACGGAGTTTATTTTCCCTGGAGTCCGTGAGGGGCTTGGGCCATCTTCCTGGAAGGAGCGAATAACCCGTTTTCATTGCTCCTCAAAAATAACAGTGAAATCGAATAACCCGCGATTTTCCAGGAGACGGTCCATGCGCGCGACGTTGCGGTCCACCTTCATGACGATGATGTTGGGAGTAGCGCTGGCGGAAGGCGCCGCGCTCGCCGAGGCCCCCCAGGAGGCCCCCGCGGAGGCGCTCCGTGCGGCCTCGCCGGGGAGCGCCAGCGCCCAGCGCTGGACGGAGGATCTCGCCACCGGAGAGGGCACGGGCGAGCTCGTGCGCACCCGCGAGGGCCTGGTGTACGAGCCCTATGCCGTCATGCGCAGGCGTGAAGGGCAGCTCCAGCTCACGGGCCTCTACACCTTCCCGGCCCGCCGGCTGGAGCAGCCCGTGGACACCGTCCGGCCGCTGCTCCAGGCGAAGAGCGCCCTGGGAATGGGCGTCGAGGTGGATGTCCGGGTGCGCTCGGCCAGCGGCGGCTGGAGCGAGTGGAGCACCTCGAGCGCGGGAGAGGCCGTGCGCCTGCCCTGGGCGGGCACGGAGGTGCAGGTGAGGCTCGCGCTGCTGGCGGACGACCACGGCCGCGGTCCCCTGGTGCGCGACGTGAAGCTGGAGGGAACGCTGGAGGGCGGCACCGCCTCCCAAGGAGACGTGCAGGGCCTGGCCGCGTTGAGCTACCGCGTCTATGCCACGCGCGAGGGGCTCGTGGGCGGCACGACGGCCAACGGCCACGTCATCAAGACGAGCGATCGCTTCGTGGCGCTGCCGTCGCGCCGGGCCCTCGCGAGCAACGGAGGCACCGAGTACCAGGTGCGCGTCTGCTACGCGGTGACGGGCAAGTGCACCACCACGTCCGTCTGGGACGTGGGGCCCTGGAACACGAAGGATGACTACTGGAATCCCTCGAGCGTCCGCGAGATGTGGAAGGACCTGCCGCAGGGCAAGCCCGAGGCGCAGGCCGCCTACCAGGATGGCTACAACGGTGGATACGACCAGTTCGGGCGCCGGCCGGCCAATCCCGCGGGCATCGACATCGCGGATGGGTCGTTCTGGTACGACCTCGGGCTGAGCAACAACGACTGGGTCACCGTGACGTACCTGTGGACGACGGGCGGGACAACGCCCACCACGGGCATCATCATCGACAGCAACAACGCCGCCAACGACACGGCCAAGGGCTACATCGAGCTGTCGACGAACTGGATCTCCGCGTCCTCGTCGGCGGGCTACTACGGCTCGGGCTACTTCTACGCCAGCACCGCGGCGGTGTCGGATCCGGCGACGTTCTGGTTCTACCTGCCGGCGGCGGCCACCAAGACGATCGACGCCTGGTGGACCGCGGGCACCAACCGCTCCACGACGGCGCCCTTCATCGTCTACAACGCCGCGGGCACCAAGCTGGCCACGGTGAACGTGAACCAGCAGCTCAACGGCGGCAAGTGGAACACGCTGGGCACCTACAGCTTCTCCGCGGGCTGGAACAAGGTGCAGCTGAGCCGCTGGACCACGGCGGGCTATACCGTCATCGCCGACGCCATCCAGGTGCGGTAGTCGCGCCAGGCGGGCAACCTGGAGGGACGTTGACACCGGACGGAGGCCTGGAGAACCTGGGGGTGCGAACGCCCCCATGTGGATCTTCGGCTACGGCTCACTCATCTTCCGTCCCTCCTTCCCCTATGAAGAGCGCCGTGAGGCGTGGCTGAGGGACTGGGCGCGGCGCTTCTGGCAGGGCTCGACGGACCACCGGGGCGTGCCCGAGGCGCCCGGGCGGGTGGTGACGCTGGTGCCAGAGCCCGGCGCGCGCTGCTGGGGCGTGGCGTACAGGATCGCCACCGAGCGTGTGGAAGAGGTGCTGACCCACCTCGATTTTCGAGAGCAGGGCGGCTACGAGCGGCACCGGGTATGGCTGGAGACGCGCGAGGCCTCGTCCCTGGAGGCCGTGGTGTACGTGGCCGGCCCGTCCAATCCCCACTACCTGGGGCCCGCCACGCTGGAGGAAATCGCCGCGGTGGTGCGCTCCGCCCGGGGCCCCAGCGGCCCCAATCGCGACTACGTGCGGCTCCTGGCGGAGGCGCTCGCCCAGGCCGGCGAGCAGGACCCGCATGTGACGGAGCTGGTGCGGCTGTTGTAGGCGAGCCCTCGGGAGGTCTCCTCGCGGGACGCCCCAGGTGGAGGGGGGCGCTTGCGGTCGGGGAGCATGGGGGCGGAAGCTCACCCCACGACGCCGCCTCCCGCGGCGCGAGACACCCGGAGCAGACACCTTCATGGCACCTACCGCACTCGTCACCGGCACCTCCTCGGGCATCGGGCTCAGCACGGCCATCCAGCTGGCCAAGGAGGGCTTCGAGGTCATCGCCACCCTGCGCAACCTGGAGAAGGCCGAGCCCCTGCGCGCCCGCGCCGCCAAGGAGGGTGTCCGGCTGGACATCCGCGCGCTGGATGTGGAGAGCGACGCCTCCGTCCGCCAGTGCGTGGAGGGAGTGATTCAGAGCCACGGCCGCATCGACGTGCTGGTGAACAACGCGGGGGCGGGCTTCTTCGGCGCCCTGGAGCAGACGCCTCCCGAGGCCCTCCGGCGCATCATGGAGGTGAACTTCTTCGGCGTGTGGCGGGTGACGCAGGCCGTGTTCCCCGCGATGCGCGAGCGGCGCTCGGGGCGCATCCTCACCATCTCCAGCATCAGCGGGCTGCTCGGCCAGCCGCTCAACGATGCGTACAGCGCCTCCAAGTTCGCGGTGGAGGGCTTCATGGAGAGCCTCGCCCAGGTGGCGCGCCACCTGGGCGTCCACATCTCGCTCATCCAGCCGGGGCCGGTGATCACGGAGTTCGTCAACAACATCCAGGTCGTGAGCCGTGGCCTCGATGACCCGGGTCCCTACCAGCCCATGGCCCAGGCGTACGCGTCCATGTTCCAGACGTACGCGTCCCAGGCCAATGCCTTCTTCGGCCCATGGCAGACGGCGGACGACGTGGCGCGTGTCGCCCTCGAGGCCGCCACCGCCGCCCAGCCCCACCTGCGCTACGTCACCTCGGAGCGCGTGCGCGAGATGGTGGCACGCAAGTACGTGGACCCGACGGGGGACTCCTCCCTGGCGTTCCCCCGCCTCGTCGGGAACTGAAGCCCGGGCCGCTCAGCCGCCGAACGCCTCGCGCAGCCGCTCGCCGATCTGTCGACCGCGACGGCGACCCGCGCCCCATCCGTCCCGAGACCGGCGCTGCCGTCCAAGAGGGCGCGCGTGACGGCCAGACAGTCCTCGTAGGCCGCGGGAAAGGGGTGCTCCGGTGAGCGGCGATAGTCGACCGCCACCACCACGGCGCCGGCGTGGCGGGCGATGTCCCGGCACGTCGTGTCATGTGTCTCCAGGTCGCACAGCATCCATCCGCCGCCGTGGAAGTACGCCACGACGGGAAGCCGGGCCTCGGTGCCGGGCCGGTACACCCGCACCCGCACATCGCCGGCCGGTCCGGGCAGCGTCACGTCGGTGACGGAGGCCAGCTCGGCTGGCGTCCCGGTCAACGGCACGACCCCCGCGAGTTGCGCCCGGTTCTCCTCGACGGTGCGCGTGTCGAGCGGTGGCATGTTGGCAACCATGTCGAGGAAGGCTCGGGCCTGCGGGTCGAGGGGCATGGGAGTCGAGGCTAGCAGACGCCCCCGGCCAGACATCCGGGGG
>NZ_DASVSO010000852.1:0-3082 GCF_036388035.1 Archangium sp. | reverse complement strand
CGCCCCAACTCTCCTCGCCCTCATCCTCGGCGCTTTCGCTCTCCTCGGACTCCTCCCCGCTCTCCTCGGACTCCTCCCCGCCCCAACTCTCCTCGGACTCCTCGGCGTCCGTCTCCCCACCTTTGCTGTCATCGGGCAACAGTTCCGCGAACTCGTTGTCCAGCAAATCGATCTTCGTCGAAAGCTCTTTGCCCAGCGCCTCCACTTCCTGGCGCAAGGAAACCATCACGCCCTGCAGCTTGCCCGTCAGGGCCTCAATCTCGGTACGGACAGGCTGCAGGCGGGTCACCACGCCGGTGCTGAAGGACTCCAACTCTCCGCGAAGTTCCGCGATCTTGCCGCGCAGCTGTTGCATCTGTTGACTCCGTCGTCCGGCCGATTCTCACCGCGACTTCAACTTCTGCAGGGCGGCCGTCGCCTCCGCCTTCTCCGAGAGCGGATTCATCCTATTACGGAGCATGGAGGGTGCGGAAGCGGATGAGCAGCCACGAGCGTGGAGGCCCACTGAGCCCTACATTGCGGCGGCCCGCTGGGGGCGCCAATCAGGCTTCAGCCCTCCCCTGTACGCCCCCTCCCCTCCCCGGCTGACGTACGAAGAGCGTGTCAAAGAATTCGAGTCACGTGAGCCTGCTCCGCTCGCGCCCCAGCACGATGAACTCGCGTAGGTTGGATCTGCAAGGCATTGGCTTCGTCTTCACGCTGGCGTCGGTACTGCCGATTTTCGCCCAGCCGGTGCTGGGAACACTCTCGGACCACTTCGGGCGCAAGCTTCGTGGTGGGGCTGTCCCTGACTCGTCCAGTGACCTCAAACGAGGCGGGAAGGTAAACCCCCGCCCTGCTTCCCAGAAACGTCAGACTTCCATGTCACCTTCGCTCCCACTGATGGTGTGCGGCAGCTCCTGCCCACACCTCTTCCAGGAGGAGCAGGACATGTCTTCACGAAACACGCGGGTTCGGTCGGGGCTGACCGTGATGGGCACCGTGGCCCTTCTTGGCTGCGGGGCCTCCCTGTCTGACGGGGTGGAGGACACCCAGGGCGAAGCCCGGCAGGCGGTGGACAGCTGCTCCGCGGGCGCTTTCGGTCCGGGGGGCTCGGCGACGCCGACGGGCCAGGTGACCACCGCCTCCACCTCCGCGGACTTCAACGGGGATGGCCGGCCGGACCTGGCGCTGACGAACGCCCTGGACAACACGGTGAGCATCCTGCTCGGGAACGGGGACGAGCACTTCGCTCCCGCGGTCAACTACCCCGTGGGCCGCAATCCCCGGTCTGTCGTGGCGCGGGACTTCAACGGGGATGGCCGCCCGGACCTCGCCATCGCCAGCGCCGGTGCCAACAGCGTGGGCGTGATGCTCAACCAGGGGCAGGGCACGTTCGGCGCGCCGGTGAGCTACCCCGTGGGGACGAGCCCCTTCGCGGTCAGGTCCGCGGACTTCAACGGGGATGGCCGGCCGGACCTCGCGGTGGCCAACTCCGGCAGCGGCACCGTGGGCGTGCTGATGGGCAATGGGAATGGCACCTTCGCCTCTCAGGTGGCCTACGCCGCCTCCCTCAACCCGAGGGCCCTCCTGGCCGAGGATTTCAACGGAGATGGCCGGCCGGACCTCGCGGTGGCCAATTACGGCAGTGGCACCGTGGGCCTCTTGCGCAACCTCGGCGGAACGTTCGCCGCGCAGACCTCCTCCGCGGTGGGCACCAACCCCTCCGCCCTCGCCAGCCTCGACCTCGACCGGGACGGTGCCGTCGACCTCGCGGTGGCCAACTACAACTCCGGCTCCGTGAGCCTGCTCAAGGGGGTGGGCAACGGGACGTTCACCGCCCTGGCTCCGCTCCCCGTGGGCTACCGCCCCTCGGGGGTGGCCAGCGTCGACCTCGACGGGGACACCTGGCCCGACCTCGCCGTGGCCCACCATGGCGATGGGACCCTGGGCACCTTGCGCAACCAGGGCTCCGGCGCCTTCGCCGCCCCGGTCCTCTACCCCGTCGGCAACGCCCCTGGCTCGGTGACGGTGGCGGACTTCAACCAGGATGCCGCGCCGGACGTGGCGCTCGCGTCCGCGGGCCTCGGCGGAGCGCGAATGCTGCTCAACCGAGGCAACGGGACGTTCACCGCGTCGCGGCGGCACACGGCGGGCGCGGCGCCCTGGGGCGTCGCGGTGGGGGATGCCAACGCGGATGGGAAGCCAGAGCTCGCCGTGGCCAACTACGAGGCCGGAACCGTGAGCGTGTTGCCGGGCC
This sequence comes from Archangium sp., assembly GCF_036388035.1. Lineage (GTDB taxonomy): Bacteria > Myxococcota > Myxococcia > Myxococcales > Myxococcaceae > Archangium. Next base: position 843 of record NZ_DASVSO010000852.1, on the reverse strand, counting down.
AGGGCAACCGGAGCTTCGGAGCGGCGGCGACGTACACCGTCGGGCTCAACCCCACCTCGGTGGCCTGGGGAGACTTCAACGGGGATGGCCGGGCGGATCTGGCGGTCACCCACTCCGGCAGCAGCTCCCTCGGCGTGATGATGAGCCAGCCCGACGGCACGCTCGTGCCACACGCCACCTACGCCACCAGCGGTGCCACGGGCGTGGTCGCCGCGGACCTCAACGCGGACGGGAAGGTGGACCTCGCCGTGGCCAACCATGAGGGGGCCTCGGTCGGCATCCTGCTGAACGACGGCCAGGGCGCCTTCTCGGCCCAGGTGACGTACGCGGCGGGGGCCGCTCCCATCTCGCTGGTTGCCGGCGACGTCGATCAGGACGGGAAGGTGGACCTGGTGGTGGCCGACCATGGCGCCAGCGCGGGAGCCGGCGGGGTGCTCCTCCTGCGCAACGACGGCCAGGGCGCCTTCTCCGTGCAAGGCACGTATGCCACCAGCGCGCGGGCCCGCTCGGTCGCGACGGGGGACTTCGACGGCGACGGCTGGCTCGACGTGGCGGTGAGCAACGAGGAGCCAACCTCGCTGGGCGTGCTCCTCGATGATGGCCAGGGAGGCCTCTCCGCCCAGGTGACGTACCCGACGGGGCAGTACGTGTTCTCGGTGGCCGTAGGCGACTTCGATGGCGACGCGAAGGCGGACCTGGTGGTTCCCAACTACGACACCGACGCCTTGGGGCTCTACTCCGGCCGAGGGGATGGCACCTTCAGCGCGCAGCGCCTGTTCGTGACAGGGAGGAGCCCCACGGGGGTGGCGGTGAGCGACCTCGACGCGGACGGCCGGCTGGACG
>NZ_DASVSO010000851.1:0-1750 GCF_036388035.1 Archangium sp. | reverse complement strand
GGAGGACGCTCGCAAAAAGAAAGGTTCCTCTTCAGTCTACGCTGTCAGCGGTTCACTCATCCACTCCCCCTGCGCCTCAAGGCGGCGGAAAGCGAACCCGCCGCCAGAGGCTTCCGGCGGTGCGCAGCCTCACTTCGCGGTGGCGCAGACCGCGTAGAAGCGGACCTGGGACTGCGCGCTGGACAGGAAACTCGCGTAGGCGTACCAGCCACTGCCATTGGGCAGGATGTAGGACGTATACACCTTCAAGAAGTCCTGCGGGAGCGTGGCGGGATTCTGCGGCTGGCCGAGCAGGCTCGTGGTGGTGTTGTACCAGTCGCCCGACAGCGCCTTCTTCCCCGCCGGGCAGTTGAGCGTCTTGGCGAACGGGGCGACATTCGTGAAGGACGCATCCGAGGTGATGATCTCGTAGCCCTCGAGCGCGGCGGACGCCGTGGGGGCCGCTGCCGTCACCGGCTCGAGGGTCCACGTATTGCCGATGCTGGTGGCGCCGTTGCCCTCCGTGGTGAGGCCCTGGACGGTGTTGGGACGGTGCAGGTAGTCACCCTTCCACGACTTGAGCATGAGCTTGTCCACCGCGACCTCGGTCGTCCACTCGTTGCCGATGCCGGTGGCCGACGTGGTGACGCCCTGGGCGGAGTCGGGACGATGCAGGTAGCGTGTCACGGCAGATGCCGCGCGCCTGGAGGCCCATGTTCGAGGGCCGGACCACGACAAGCTCCAGGCGCAATGGGGGCCCTGTTGCCCGGAGGCGGGCTGGAGCAGGGAGGCGGAGGAGGAAACGGCTGGGGCCCGCTGGCTGACACGTCACAGACACGTCACTGACGCGTCAGGAGAAGGGCGCCGGACGTGGGATGCGCCGGCTTCCTCGACGTGGACGCGCCAGGACGCGAAGTCGAACGTCTCGTTCGGCGCCGAGTACGAGACCCTCGATACGCCAGGAGCGGCCTTCGAACTGCGTCGCCCGCGAGCGCCTCCTTTGGGCGACGGGGGGGCGACCGTGGCACGCGTTTTGTACAAGTGGCGCGAAGCACCCAACCTCTCAGGAGTCGAAAGAACATGTCCCGCAACCCGATGACCTCGCGCCTCAGCGCCGCCTTCAGGGCCGCGCGTACGCCCTTCGTCGCTGTGCCACTCTGCCTGGCGCTGGTCGACACGGCGCTCGCTGCGGAGCCCGATGGAAAAGGCCCCTGGGCCGATCAGGTGGTCTCTAGCCAGATAAGCCGGGCCAAGAGTGGCGCGCCCATCTCGGATGACCGCAAAGATCCGCGCTTTGCGCTCGGGCCGTCCGAGGAGACGAACGCCTCCAAGACGTTCTTCAGCCTCGGCATGGGCGGCCAGATCGTGCTGCGCTTCGAGAATGCGATCTGCAACGGGACGGGCAACGACTTGGACATCCGCGAGGCGACGAACGAGCCATACCCCGCGGAGACCGCAGACGTCTACGTCAGCAACGACGGAGCGGCCTTCGTCAAGGCGGGAAGCGTCTCCAAGGACGGGCAGCTCTCGCTTCCGTCGGACATGCGCGTCGCTCGCTATGTGAAGCTGGTCGACACGAGCAATGCCGCACTCTTCCCGGCCGATACGGATGGCTACGACATCGACGGCGTGCGCGCGATGAATGCCTGCGCAGCCCCCTCGTGCTCGGGGGTCACCGCCGACGTGCAGTCCTTCTGGCCGCCGAACCGCAAGCTCCAGCCCGTCACCCTGTCCGGCGCCAAGGATGCCAGCGGCCAGCCCATCCCCCTCA
>NZ_DASVSO010000850.1:0-3712 GCF_036388035.1 Archangium sp. | reverse complement strand
AACCTCCTCGGGGTCGTGGTCTTGATGCTGCACACCTCCGGCATGTTCGGCGTGCATGCCCAGCTCCTGGCCCGGCCGCGGGAGTCCCCTTCCCGAAGAGGGAAACCCGAGGCGGCGAGCCTCCGGGAAGACGTGCTGCGGTATCAGCACCTCCGGTCCCGGTTGGAGCGCTACCTCGGCTTCTCCGCCACCCTCATCGGCTTGTCCCTGCTGAACGTGGGCGCGCTCCGCGACCTGCTCAACGAAGCCGCCTCCCCTCAACCCGAGCTGTTGCCAGCGGACCTCGTCATCGCCTACGGCATCTACTTCACCGGGCTGCTCGCCATCATCTATCTGCCGGCCCACAAGTCCTTGAAGGAGCTGGGCCAGAGCCTCGCGGAGCGGCTCGTCCAGCACTCCCTCGACGTCGACGCGGATTGGAAGCAGTCCTTCGCGGAGCAGCAGACCGCCAGCGCCTACCTCGGCCTGCAGAGCTCGGCGCTCCAGGAGCTCCAGCAGGCCCTCACCGTGCTGGCGCCCATCCTCGCGAGCATCTCCTCCCTCGTCCTCGGCTTGGGCGGGTAGCACCCGCTGCTTCAGTCATCGAGCCACGCCACCCGCGGCATGTGATTCAGAAAGCCCGCTTCAGCTCACTCCATCCCTCTCGGAGAGACTGAGGAAACTCGGCGGGAGCGGCCTCCAGGGGGTAGGTCTCCGCCAGCTTCCGGGCGGCCTCCCGGCACTCCTCGGCACTCTTGGCGGGTCGCTTGTAATCGGTCTCCTCGTCGACGGGCCCGGTGACGAGGAAATGGATCCAGGTCTCGATATTCCGCTTCGGCACGAGAATGCAGATGCGCTCGGTCGGCGAGCGCTTCTCCAACTCCGCGTCCCGCAGGGCCTGGTCGAGCCGTGCGACTCGCTGTCGGGTGGGCAGGACATCCGCGTCGATGATCGTCACCAACTGGCAGTCCTGGGCACCCAGGCGCCGCCGATGCGTCTGGACCTCCTTGGGATAGTGCTCACGGACGTATTGCTCGCCCGCGCCTCTTCCCGCGGGAACGGGGAGCAGACGAATCTTCCGTCGCTCGATGCCGCGCTGCCGGAGCCAAGTGTAGACGAAGACCTGGTGCTGCTGGTCCTCGGAGAGGACGACGACCTGGGCACTATTTCCCATCTTCCCAGCCTCGGGCGACGAGCTCTGCGGCAGGCACCGCGGCATCGGGCGGCGCCTGGAAGGGACTGACGCGCACGGGGCCGCCCGAGACCCGCTCGAACTGAAGCCCAGAGCCCGGGGCGAGCAGGTTGATGACCTCGGGGTGGTGGGAGATGAGCAACGTCTGGAGGCGATCCTGCTCGCGCAGTGCCAGCAGGAAGGGCTGCACCTCGCTCAAGGCCACGAAGTTGTCGGGCTCATCAAGGCAGAGCGTGGCGCCAGAGCCAGAGAGGAAGTGAAGCAAGGCGTAGAGGCCGATGAGCGCTCTCTGTCCCTCGGAGAGTTCCTCGAAGGTGTACTCATCACTGGCCGAAGAGCCCGAGCCGTTCGCACCGCGCTTCCAAACGGAGCGCAGCATCCGGATGCCTTCTCCTCCTGACTTGAGGGTCAGTGCATCGAACCCATCGAAAATATTTCGCAGGTCTTCCCGAAGCTCGAACACCTCGTTGAGCCGCTCCTGCGTGAGATGGCGATACCAGGAGGCGAAGTTCGACAAATCCTCCGCGGGCTCGGTCTGCTCATCCTCACTCCGACTGGTCATGCGGCGAGGGTCGATGCGGATGACATAAATCCGGCGCAGCCACTCCAAGAAGCTCACGAGGCGCCGATCCCCAGCGCCGAAAACCACGGGCAGCCACGATTGCTCCTCATCCGGCCCCGTCACGTCCATCTGGCCACCAGCCCCCAACTCAAGACGTAAGCGCCCGTGTTCGTAGAGGTAGAGCCGAGCCTCTTCGACATACACCTCCTCCTTCTCGACGCGGCTGCGCATGCGCTCGATGTCGTGCTCGAGCTCCAGCCGATATCGATAGCGCATGCCCTCGAGTTGCACCTCCAACTCGAAGGTCTGGCGGGAGCGCTTCTGCCACCGCGTCAGGGTCGATGTTGGGAACACATCCTGGACCCGGGCAATCTTCTGATGAAGCTTCCGAATCCCGGAGAGCACCTCGAAGACGGTCGTCTTGCCCGTGCCATTGCGCCCCATCAACAAGTGCTCGCCGCCAAGGCGCAGGTCGAAGTTCACCAGGCACTTGTAGTTGTCGACGTAGAGGCGGGTAAGCATCAGTGACTCCGAGAGCACACGACAAAGCGTGGTGCGTACCCGTCCGAGCCGCAGCGACCCAGCGGGCATCCGAACCCTAGCGCATCCCCTCGTGCCTGTGCGGAAGGTCCACCTCCCGGGCGCGCTCTTCAGAAACCTGTCCGACTGTCGGACAGGTTCGTGCGATGTGCGGCGGGAGGGGCTACCGCACCAGGTGGAAGGCCGTCTGCCGCTGGAAGGCCCAGCGCACCTTGCCGCTCGCGTCGATCATCACGTCCTCCTCCTGGGCCGAGCGCACCTTCTGCCCGCCCCACTCCGCCACCGGGCTCGTCGCCTGCATCTCGATGGAGAACCACTGGCTCGCGATCACCTTGTGGTCGCCGTTGCCCGGCACCCCCTCCTGCCGATCCCACAGGCCGATCATCGGCCCCGCCCCGTGCCCGTTGAGGCCAATGGGGTGCGAGTACACCGTGCCGTCGATGCCCTCGGCCTTCATCCGCTCGCGCGCCACCTTCAAAATTTCATTGCCCGAGCGGCCCGGGCGCAGCTCCTCGAACACGATGTCCTGCAGGCGGTTGGAGCGCGCCAGCGCCGCCTTCAGCCCCGCCGGCACCTCCGTCTCGCCCTCGCGCAGCACGTAGCCCATGTGCTGCGTGTCCGTGTTGAGCCGCAGCGCCGTCACCCCGAAGTCGCAGTGCAGCACGTCGCCGCGCTCGATCACCGGGCTCGCGCCTAACCGCTCGGCCGTCCAGCCGCGGCGCTGCACCTCCACCGACGGCTGGAACCACGTGCCGAGCCCGAGGTCGTTCACCCGCTGGCGCATCCACCACACCACGTCGCTCGTGCGCGTCTTGCCGGGCGTAATCACCTGGTTCGAGAAACCCGTCTCGATGATGTTCCACGCCAGCTTCGTGAGGTCCTCGTAGAAGCGCTCCTCGTCGGCGCCCCGCCACGCGATGAGGTCCACCGCCAGACCCTCGGCCGGCCTCATCCTCGACGTCCACTCGCTGCCCAGCGCCTCCGCCATGCCCTCGTACTCGCCATGCGTCAGGCCATCCGCGAAGGCGAACGTGCGCGACACGTTGATGGCGATGCCCTTCGGCTGCCGCTCCTCCAGCACCGCCTTGAGCACCTTCCACTGGTCCGGGCCCCACAGCTCGGCCTGCCGCGCCACCCCGCCGCCGTCCACCTGCACCTGGGCGCGCCGCGCCTCGTAGACGCCGCCCTGCGTGCCACCGCCCAGCGCGAGCCGATCCACGCCCTTCTCCGGGCCCCGGTCGTGGAAGACGTAGATGGTCCGCCGCCGTGCCGCGAACGTCGTGGGCGCCACCAGGGCCGGGAAGGTCGGGTCCTCGTTGTACTCGCGCATCGACACCACCCACATCTCGATGCCGTACTGGCGCATCAGCGCCGGCAGTGCCTTGTCCATGCGCTCGTGCAGCCAGCTCTGCTGGCGCGTGGCCTGCTCGCGCAGCGTG
>NZ_DASVSO010000849.1:0-27501 GCF_036388035.1 Archangium sp. | reverse complement strand
TGCGGCCCAGGGACACCTGCTCACCGAGGTAGACCTCGCCCATGCCACCAGCTCCGACGAGCTGGAGCACGCGGAAGCGGCCATCGAGGACGAGAGTACCGGAGTCGATCACGGGCGCTGCATCTTCGCCGGAAATGGGGGGCGCGGGCAGGGGCGCCGCGTGAAGTAACGGCGCTACTCTGCCTGCCCTCCAGCCAGTGTGACAGCAAAACCCTACGCCCCGTCTCCCCAGGGGCCCTCCCAGATGACTCGAAGTGAACCTCTCCCGTGTAGCTGCGGAACTCACTTTAAAAAGCAAAAGCCGTATTTATTGCCAGATACGGAAGCCCTGGGGCGCTTCCCGTTCGCGAGCCTTTCCATCCCGAATCGCTTGAGGAGTGCTTTCGTCATGGGGCAGAGCATGGAGGTGACGAAGTACTCGCCGAGCGGCGACTGGGCCTACGGGTTCGCCTACGGCAACGTGAACAAGTGGGGCTGGGTGCAGAACGGCTGGTTCTGCAACTAGTCGCTCCCCGGCCGACCCCGCACGAGCGTGTCAGCGGCTGCCCCGCTGCTGCTCGTGCGGGCGGGAGTGCCGCCCCGCCTGCCCTCCGGCCGGGGGAACAGCAAAAATTCCGGGGGCTTAGGCCGCGTGGTAACTTCGGGCGCTCCTTATAGCCACCCCCGCAGATGGCCACCGACAGCGACTCCCCCAAGCCCGCGTCCGAAGCGCAAGCCGCCACCCCAGAGCTGCGTCTGTTGGATCGTCGCGCCTTCGTGGGGTTTCCGCCCCTGGAGCTGGCGCCGGGACTGTCCATCGCCGACTTCGCGCTGCAGATTCCGGACGTCACCTTCCCCTTCAACGTCAGCTCGGGCGCCTCTCGCTACCAGCGCAAGAAGCTCCTCTTCGGCTTCCTGGAGCTGCACGTCGACGCGGAGCTGGTGGCGCGCAAGGTGGCGGAGCTCGCCGGGCGCGTGGCGGGCCTCGAGGCGCTGAAGCTGCACTTCCGCCCCGGCTACCTGGAGGGCCAAGCCTTCCTCCAGGCCCCGGAGCGCACCCCGCTCACCTTCAAGGTGGCCTTCGACGCCGACGGCGAGCGGCTCGCCCTCTACCTCTACGACGTGCGCCTGTACGGCTTCGCCTCCACGCCGTCGGTGCAGGTGCCCGGCCTGCTCGCCGCCACCGTGGCCGGGCTGGGCCTGCTGCCCGAGGTGGAGGTGCGGGGCGCCACCGGCTTCTCCACCCGCGTGCTGCCCGCGCTCTGCCAGAAGGCCGCCGTCAGCCGGGGCTTCAAGCTGCCCGCGCTCGACACCGCGCGCCTCTCCTCCGCCGAGGTGAGCAGCGCGGGCCTGCGCCTGCGCTTCACCTCCGGGGGCCTGCCGCCGCCGGCCCCGCCCGACGAGGAGCTGCTGCTGGCCCTCGAGGGTGCCCGTGCCTTCGCGGATGCCGAGGCCCTCCTCGCCCAGGGCCGGCTCGCCGAGGCGCGCGAGGCCTACCTCCAGGCCGGGGACGCGCAGGACGCCCACCCCTTCGCCGCCGAGCGTCTGCTGTCGCTGCTCGTGGCGGATCCGCAGGCGCACGACCTCGCCCTGGACCTCGCGGCCACGCTGCTGCGCCGCCGCGAGAAGAGCCCCGCCGCCCTCTGGGGCGAGGCTGTGGTGCGCGAGCGCCGGGGGGAGCACGCCCGCGCCGCCGAGCGCTTCCTCGCCCTGTGCGCCCTGTCGCGCCGCGCCTCCGAGGAGGCCGCCGCCTTCTTCTCCGCCGAGGCCGCCGCTCGCGCCGCCCGCGACCACGCGCCCCAGGTGGCGGTGAAGGCCCTGCACGAGGTGCTCGGCCTCAAGCCGGACCACCTGCCTTCCCTCAAGGCCCTCGCGCGCGCCTCGGACCAGAGCCGTGACCGCGCCGGTGCCGTGCGCGCCTACCGCCGCATCGCCGCGCTCGCCAGAGACCCCGCCGAGGCCGCGGATGCCCACGTGCACCTCGCGCGCCTGTGCGCCCAGACGGAGGACGACGTCGCCGGCGCCCGCCTGCACTGCGAGGCCGCGCTGCGCCTCTCGCCGGATCAGCCGGATGCGCTGTTGTTGCTGGGTGAGCTGTGCCACCGCGGCGGCGAGCACCTGCGCGCCCTCAAGGCCCTGGACCGTCTGCGCGAGGTGGCCATGGCCCGCCACGAGCTCGACCGCGTGGGGCGCGCCAACCTCATGGCCGGCCGCATCTGGGAGCTGGGCCTCCAGCAACCGGACAACGCGCTGCTGCGCTACCGCGAGGCCGTGTCGCTGCTGCCCGGCGAGCCCGAGCCCCTCTTCGCCACCGCGCGCGTGGCCGAGTCCCTCGGCAAGCTGCAGGAGGCGCTCTCCGGCTACCAGCAGGCGCTGGAGCTCGCCGGCCCCGCCCCGCGCTCCGAGTCCATTCGCCAGGCCGCGCACCAGAGCCACCACGCCCTGGCGCGCCTGTACCGCACGAAGCTCGGCGACCCCGCCCGTGCCCGCGAGCACCTGGAGGCCGCGCTCGCGTTGGACCCGCGCGACACCGCCGCGCTCGACGAGCTGATTCCCTACTTCCGTGCCACCGGCCGGGCCCAGGAGCTCGCCGAGGCGCTGGAGAAGGCCGCCGCCGTCCACGAGGAGCCCGGCCGTCGCGCCGCCCTCTGGGCCGAGGCCGGTGAGCTGTTCCGCGGCCGGCTGCAACAGCCCGAGAAGGCCGAGCGACTCCTCACCTCCGCGCTGGAGGCCGACCCCGACTACAAGCCCGCGCTGGAGTCCATGCTCTCGCTCGCCGAGGCGCGCCGCGACGGAGGGCTGCTCACCCGCTGCCTCTCCGCCCTCGCGCGCCTCACCTCCGAGCCCAAGGAGCGCGCGCAGAAGTACCGCCGCCTCGCCGTGGCCGCGCGCGACCTCGCCTTTGACCTGGACCTCGCCGCCACCGCGCTGTTGGAGGTGCTGAAGGCCGAGCCGGATGACCTGCCCACCCTGGGCGAGCTGTGTGCCCTTCAGCGCAAGCGCTCGGACATGGCGGGCCTGGCCAGTGCCCTGGACGAGCGGGCGCGCGTGGCCGAGGCCCAGGGCGACAAGCGGCTGGCGGCCGCGGCGCTGCGTGAGCTGTCCAATGTGCTGGAGGCCCGGCTGGGCCGTCTCGGCGAGGCGCTGGTGGCCCTGGAGAAGGCCGCGCGCCTCTCCCCGGACCAGGCCGTGCTGCTGGAGCTGGCGGACCTCTCGCTGCGCTGCGAGCGCCCCGAGCACGCCCGGCGCGCGCTGGAGACGCTGCTGTCCACCCTGCCGCGCACCACCGCGCCCGAGCGCCTCGCGGACATCCGCTCGCGCCTGGGCCGCGCCTGCGAGCTGATGGGAGACCGCGAGGCCGCCATCGCCGCCTACGCCCAGGCCTTCCCGCTGCGCCGCCTCGACGACGTGCTCGCCTCCCACCTGGAGGCCCTCTACACCGAGGCCGGTGAGACGCGGGAGCTGGCCGAGCTGTGGGCCACGCGTGCCCAGGCCCTCGTCGCCGCCGAGCGCGCCGCCGAGGCCGCGCCCCTCTTCCTTCAGAGCGCCCGCGTCCTCCTGGAGCGCGGGGAGAAGGGCCCCGCCCTCCTGCGCCTGTCCGCCGCGCTCGACGCGAGCCCCTCGGGCCCGCTGGCCGCCGAGGCCCTCGATACGCTCGCCGAGCTGGAGCTGGAGCGCGGGGAGAAGCTGGAGGCCGCCCGGCTCTTCGCGCGCAAGGCCGCGCTGGTGGCCGATGCCCGTGCCGGCGCGAAGCTCCTCTTCCGTGCCTCCGTGCTCGCCATGGGCACCAGCCGCGAGGAGGCCTTCCTCGCCGAGGCCCTGGAGCGCGATGCCTCCTTCGCTCCCGCGCGCACCCGCCGTGGTGAGCTGCGGCTGCAGGCGGACCCCCGCGCCGCCCTGGAGGACTTCGAGGCCGTGCTCGCGCTGCCTCCGGCGGACCCGGACGCGCTCCGCGAGGAGGAGCTGCTGGAGCTGACCCGCCGCGCCGCTTCCGCCGCGGTGCGCGCGGGCCGCTCGGACTCCGCCCGCCGCCTGCTGGCGCAGTACTGCACCCTGGCTCCCGAGGACCTCGAGGCCCGCGTGGAGCTCGCCGGCCTGCACCGCAAGGCGGGCGCTCGCGAGCCGCTGGCGGACCTGCTCGCCACGTTGTGGCCGCGCCTCTCCGGGGACGCGCGCCGCTCCGCCCGCCGCGAGCTGACCGAGCTGTCCCTCGCCCTCGGCCGCACCGCCGAGGCCGCCGACGCCCTGCGCAGTCTGCTCGCCGAGGAGCCCCACGACGCGTGGGCCACCCAGGCCCTGCTGGAGCTGCTGCCCCCGCCGGGCACTGGCACCGCTCAGGAGGAGTCCGAGCGCCTCGCGCTGCTGGGCACCCTCATCTCCGCCGCCGAGGGCGAGGCCCGCGCCGAGCTGCTCGCCCGCCGCGCCGCCCTCCACCGCAACGCCGGCCGCTCCCAGGCCGCGCGCGATGACTTCCTCGCGGCCACGAAGCTCGCCCGGAGGCCCGCGCCCCTGTGGCTCGCCCTCGCCGCGCTCGCCCGCGAGGCGGGAGATGAGGTCGGGGAGCTGCACGCGTGGCGCAACGTCGTCGCCTCCGAGCCCGAGCTGGCCGAGCGCGCCCGTGCCCGTCTCCTCGCGCTCGCCTCCGCGCTGGTGGAGAAGGACGCGCGCGCTGCCGCCCGCGAGGCCCTGCTCGCCGCCGTGGAGCTGCCGCTGTCTCCGGCCGAGCGCTGTGATGCCTTCTTCGCCCTCGCCACGCTCGAGCGCCGCGACGGGCAGGTGGACGCCGAGGTGGAGGCGCTCGCCGAGGCCGCGCGCCAGGGCCCCACGCCCCGCCGCGTGGAAGCGCTGCTGGTGCGCGCGGGCCTCCTCGAGAGGGCTGGGAAGCTCTCCGAGTCCGCCGCCAGCCTGGAGGCCGCGCTCTCCCTCGCCCCGCGCCATGCCGGGGCCACCATCGCGCTCCAGCGGGTGCTGCGGAACCTGGAGGACTGGGCCCGGCTCGCCGACGTGCTCGCCGCCGAGGCCCCGCACGCGCCTCCCGCCGAGGCCGCCGCCCTCTACGCCGAGCTGGGCACCCTCCACTTGGAGCGCCTGGAGCAGCCCGAGGCCGCCGAGGCCGCGCTGCGGCAGTCGGTGCGTCTGGCTCCCTCGGAGCTCGGGGTGCGCCGCCGGCTCGTGGCGCTCGTCGCGGACCGGGGGGACTTCGCCGAGGCCTCGAAGCTCCTCGAGGTCACCCCGGAGGACATCGCTCCCGCCGAGGCCGCCGCCCTCCTGCGCGAGGGGGCCGCCCACGCCCGCTCCGCCGGGGACATGGGGCGCGCCCTCGACATGGCCCGCCGTGCCCATGCGCTCGTCCCCGCCCGGGACGCGCAGCTCTCCGAGCTGGCCGAGCTCCTCTTCCTCCACGGGGATGTGAAGGAGGCGCTGCCCCTGCAGGAGCAGCTCGCCGCCGCCGCCGACTTCGCCACCGAGTCCGAGCGCGCCGAGAAGGCCTGGCTGCGCCTGGGCGCGCTCGCGGAGAAGCTCGGAGATGCCCGGCGCGCGGTGTCCGCCTACAAGCGGCTCCTCGCCGAGCGCCCGCTGAATGAAGTGGCCGTGCAGCGCCTCGCCGCGCTGCTGGAGAAGGACGAGCCCCGCGCCGCCTTCGACGTGCTCGTCTCCCACGCGCGCGCCCTGCCTCCCTGCGAGGACACCGCCCAGCGGCTCGTCGTGCTCTCGGAGCGCGCCCGGGACTCCCTGGCCGACTCCACCCTCGCCGCCACCCTGCTGGCGCGCGCGGCCGAGATGGCCACGGAGCCGCTGCCGCTGCACCAGTCGCTCGCCAGCCTCTACCGTGACGCGGGCCGCGTCCCCGAGCTGATGGCCCAGCTCCAGGTGGTGGCCGCGCTCTGCCAGGAGACGGGAGACGCCGACGGCGCCATCGACGCCTGCGCGGAGCACGCGCGCCTGGCCGAGGAAGCCGGCCGCGTGGACGAGTCCCTGCGCTCGCTGGAGGCGCTGCGCTTCCTCCTGGAGGAGGAGGGCCGCGAGGCCGAGGCCGCCGACACCGAGCGCCACCGCGCGGAGATGCTGCGCGACGCGAAGCTGGACCTGCCCGCCGCCGAGGCGGCGCTGGAGCGGGCCTTCTCGCTCTCCGAGCATCTCGACACGGCGCGCATGGGCATGGAGCTGGCCGTGCGCCGGGACGACTCCGCCGCCGAGGCCCGCTGGCTGGAGCGCGCCCTGCCGCTGCTGCCCGGGACGTGGGAGACGGCCGTGTCGCTGCTGCGGCTGGCGAAGCTCCACCTCGACGCGCTGGGCGACTCCGCCAAGGCCGAGGGCTTCCTGCGCGAGGCGCTCCGCCACGACCGCTCCCTCGAGGAGGCCGAGACGCTCCTGTGCGAGCTGCTCGAGCGCGAGGGCCGCGTGGCCGAGCTGGCCTCGTTCCTCGAGGACTCCGCCTCGCTCGAGGAGGATGCCCGCCGCCGCGTGCAGCGGCTGCTGCGTGCCGCCACCCTCTACCGCGAGCACGCCGGACGCCCCGAGGCCGCCGTCATCGCGATGCTCGCCGCGCGCGCGGCGCAGCCGGATGACCTGGAGCTCACCCGTCAGACGGCGGACCTGCTCCACGAGCTGGGCCGTGCCGAGGACGCCGCCGAGTTCGACGCCCTCCTGCTGGAGACGGACCCCTTCCGGGAGCCCGTCTACGCGCGCCACCGCGCCTTCCTCTCCGAGTCGGGTGAGTCCCAGTCGCTCGCCGCGCTGATGCTCCGCCGCGCCCAGCGGCAGCCGCCCCTGGAGGCCGCCGAGAGCTACCTCGCCGCCGCCAAGGCCTTCCGCGAGGGCGGTGCGCTGGAGCGTGCGCTGCTGTGCGAGGACCAGGCCTTCGAGCTCGCCCCCTCCAGCCCCGAGGCCTTCCACCTGCTGCGCACCCGTGCCGCCGGGGACGTGCGCCGGCTGGCCGAGCTGCTCTCCCTGCGCGCCGCCGCCGTGCCGCCCGAGCAGGCCCTGCCGCTGCTGCGCGAGCGCGCGGACCTGTTGCTGAAGGCGGGGGAAGCCCTGCTCGCCGCCCAGGCCTTCGACGACTACCTCGCCAAGGCGGGAGACGACACGGACGTGCTGGCCACGCGCGCCGAGCTGGCCGCCGAGGGTGGTGGCCCCAACGCGGCTCAGCCGTATGACCGGCGCCTGCTCGCCGCGGGTGGTGAGGCGCTCCCCGTCCCGGTACGCGTGCGCACGCACCTGCGGCTCGGCCATGCCTCGCTGTCCTCCGGTGCGTACCGGGACGCCGCCGAGTCCTTCGAGGCCGTGGTGACGCTCGACCCCGAGGGCGAGCGCGGACAGGAAGCGCTGTCCCTCCTCTCCGAGGTGTACGGCCGCACCGGCAATACGAAGGGCCTCTACCGGGCCTCGCTGAAGCTCGCGCGCAAGGCGGACGCCCCCACGGCCGAGGTGCTGTACCGCCGCGCCGCCGACCTCTTCGAGGACCCGAAGGACTCCATCGACGCGCTGCTCCACCTGGCGCGCCTGCGTCCCGCGGATGACAGCGTCATCGACCGGGCCGTGCGGGGCCTGCGCGCCCTGGGCCGCCCCGCGGACCTGCTCGCCGTCTACGAGGCGGGGGCGCATGCCGCCGGGGGCGCTCGTGCCGCGGAGCTGTTGCTGGCCGCCGCCGAGGTCGCCACGGCCCAGCTCGATGACCCGCGGCGCGCCATGGCCCTCCGAGAGCGCGCGGCCGATGCGGACCCGTCCAACGTGGTCGCGCTCCGTGCCCGCGTGGAGGGCCTGCGCCAGAAGGGTGACGCGGCCCGGCTGCTGGAGTCGCTCGAGCGGCTGGTGTCGTTGACGGAGGACGCCGACGAGGCCTCCCTCCTGCGCCTGGAGCTGGCCTCGCTGGCCAGTGCCGCCGGCCGTCAGCCGCTCGCCCGCGAGGTGCTGGAGGTGGTGGTGGCCCGTGGTACCGCCGGCGCCGGTTACGCCGAGGCCCTGGAGGCCCTGGAGCCGCTGCTCAGGGAGGAGCCGGGCCGTCTCGCCGAGGTGCGGCTGGCCCGCGCGGAGCTGCTCTCCAACACGGAGCGCCGGGAGCTGCTGCTGTCGGCGGCGCGTGACTTCGAGTCCGCCGGCCATCTCCCGGAGGCGCTGCGCGCGGCGCGTGCCGCCATCTCCGTCGAGGCGGACGTGGAGGCGCTGCGGCTGGTGGCCCGGCTGCACCAGGCCTCCAAGGAGCCCGGTCGCGCGGCCCAGGCGCTGTTGCAGGCGGCCCGTCTCGCGTACTCCGCCCAGCGTCCCGCGCTGTTGCTGGAGGCGGCGGACCTGTGGGAGTCCGCGGGCGAGCGCGCCGAGGCCCTCGAGGTGGTGGAGCGGCTGGCCACCGAGGCCCCGGGCACGCTGGGACCGGCGGAGCTGTCCGAGCGCTTCCACCGGCTGGGCGCCTCCGCGCGTGCCGTCGAGGTGGGCTTCGGGCCCATGCTCGAGTCCGGAGATGCGGCCGGGGCGCTCGCGCTCGCCGAGCGGGCCGGGGACGCGGACCGGGCCCGTCAGGCGCGCTGGGCCCTGGTGGCGCGGCCGGACACGGACGTCTCGCACGTCACGGACCTGGCCGACGCCCTGCGCTCCGAGGACGACTGGGTGGGGTTGATGCGGCTGGCGGACCTGCTCGCGCAGTGGGACGCCCCCTCGGCCACGAACCTGTGGGACGAGGTTCTGCGCGCGGAGGGCATCGCCCCCGAGCTGCGCCTGCGGGCCCTGGAGTCGCTCGCGACGGCGCCGGCCTTCTCCGAGTGCCTGTACAGCCTGCTGTCGGGACTCTCTGGCTACCCGGAGGTGCTCGCCGAGGCGGTGCTCACCCACGTCCGGGCCCTGCCGGTGGAGGAGCGCCTGGAGGCCCTGTCCGAGGCGGCGGAGGGCTGGCCGGAGCGGCGCGGCAAGCTGCTGCGCGAGCGCTTCCGGTTGCAGCGTGACGGCGGCGACACGGCGGGCGCGGCGGAGACGCTGGGCCTGCTCATCCTGCTCGAGACGGACCCCAAGGCGCGTGCCAGCCTCCACGTGGAGCATGGCGACATGCTCATGTGGGCGGGCGACAAGGCGCGTGCGCAGGAGGCCTTCGAGAAGGCCCTCGCGGACGCTCCGGGGACGATCCGCGCGCTGGAGTTCCTGCTGCCCATCTACGAGGAGAGGCGGGACCATGCGCGCTTCGTGATGGCGGCGGAGCAGCTCGCGGCGATTCTCGCCGGCCCGGCCGCGATGGGGCTGTGGCGCGAGCGCCTCGCGGAGGCCTACGAGGCCCTCGGCCGGCTGCCGGAGGCCGCCGAGCAGCTCAAGCTGTTGCCGGAGACGCCGGAGCGGCTGGAGCACCGCGTGCGTCTCGCCGAGGCCCAGGGCCTCACGGGCGAGGCCCTGCAACTGCGCGAGCGTCTCACCGAGGACCCCGCGCGGCTCGAGGGAATCCTCCGCCAGTACCTGGACGCGCAGCTGGTGGTGTTCGCGGTGCGCCTGGCCGAGCGGCTCTACCAGGCGGGCCAGCTCTCGCCGGAGGCCAGGCGCCTGGTGGCGGAGCGGCTGGCGCCCACCTACGAGGGAGCGGCGCTGGCCATTCACCTCTGGCCCGAGCTGCTGCGGCAGCAACCGGTGGACGCGGACGGGTGGACGCTCTACGCCGAGGCGCTGAGGGCCAGCAACGATGCCCCGATGGAGGTGGCGCGCGTGGACGGCTTCGGCGCGGCGCTCGTCTCCAGCACGGAGGCGGCCCCGGCGGCGACGCTCTCGCCGGTGGCTCGGCCCGAGGGCTTCCGCCACCCGCTGCCTCCGGACGCGGTGCCCGTGACGGGCGAGCGGATGCCCCGCCTGCACGCGGCCCTGCTGTCCACGCTGCGGGCGCTGGACGCGAAGGACCTGCGCGTCTTTGTGGACCCGGCGGGCGGCGTGGAGGCCTACCTCACGTCCCCGGACGAGCTGGTGCTGGGGGCGGGCGCACTGGCCTGCTTCGGCCTGGTGGAGCTGAGCTACCTCTGCGCGCTGGCGGTGTGCCTGGGCGCGGCTGGCGAGTCGCTGTCCCGGCCCGGTGCGGTGCCCGGCTTCGACGAGGCGGCGGTGGCGGCCTTCCGCGCGGTGCCGGCGTCGCTCGCCGCGTCGCGCGTGCTGGCGCACCTGTCGCCCGAGGTGCGCGGCTCCAACCCCGCCACGGTGGACGTGGGCACGGTGCTGCGGACGAGTCCAGCGTTCCGCGCGGTGGCCCTCGCCGCCCTGGAGGTCGTGTAACCTCGCGCTCCCATGCCCGCCTCACGCTTGCTGCCCCTGCTGCTCATCCCCGTGCTCGCCCTCATCGGCGCCTGTGTGTCCGAGACGGTGTACCCGGGGGATCTCACCGTCGGCACGTTCGACTTCCAGGCCCAGGCGAACTGGGCGCGCACGGACTGCAAGCCGGACAGCGGTGACTTCAAACAGTTGGTGGATGGAGGCTTCGGCTTCGCGGGCACCTTCTCGCGCGACAGCGTGGACGGTGGGGTGTGGTTCACCATCGACGGCTTCTCGCGCAGGGGCACCTACGAGGCCGCGGGGCAGCGCTACACCACCAACCACCGGGCCGCGGCGCAAATCCCGAGCTGTGGCGAGGGCTGCGAGGGCGCGCAGATCGAAGAGACGATGTCGGTGGTGGTGCTCAGCGACAGCCAGGACCGCGTCATTGGCAGCAAGTGCGCGAACCTGCCGGATGGTGGCCTGCCGGATGGCTCGGTGCCGGGTCCCACCGTCAATGGGTACGACGCCGAGCGGGCCTGCGGAGAGCTGAAGGTGGTATTCCTGCCGGGCAACAAGGGCTGCAAGTGCACGACGTCGTGCGCGGCGGTGTACGGCGTGGAAGGGAAGCGGCGCTTCAATGGCGGCAACTAAGAAGGCAGTGGTGCTGCTGTCGGGCGGGCTGGACTCCACCACCTGCCTGGCGATGGCCAAGGCGGAAGGCTTCGAGCCGGTGTGCCTCGCGGTGGCCTACGGGCAGCGGCACGCGGTGGAGCTGGAGCGGGCGCGGCGGGTGGCGCAAGCCCTGGGCGTGAAGGACTTCCGGGTGGTGACGGTGGACCTGCGGC
Organism: Archangium sp.; assembly: GCF_036388035.1. Taxonomy (GTDB): domain Bacteria; phylum Myxococcota; class Myxococcia; order Myxococcales; family Myxococcaceae; genus Archangium. Next base: position 16,465 of record NZ_DASVSO010000849.1, on the reverse strand, counting down.
AGGTAGGCGGTTCGGCATTGACGGCGGACATCGACGTGCCCAAGGACCGACCCGAGGGCGAGATGTCCCACGGCATCCCCATCACCTACGTGCCGGCGCGCAACGCGCTCTTCCTGTCGCTGGCGCTGGGGCTGGCGGAGGTGGTGGGCGCGAGCGACCTCTACATCGGCGTGAACGCGGTGGACTACAGCGGCTACCCGGACTGCCGGCCCGAGTTCATCCACGCCTTCGAGGGCATGGCGACGCTGGCCACGAAGGCGGGGGTAGAGGGCACGCGCTTCAAGGTGCACGCGCCGCTGTCGGGGATGAGCAAGGCGGACATCATCCGCGCGGGCGTGAAGCTGGGCGTGGACTACGGGATGACGCACTCCTGCTACGACCCGGACTCGGGGGGGCGGGCGTGTGGACGGTGCGACAGCTGCGTGCTGCGGCGCAGGGGATTCGAGCAGGCGGGGGTGCCGGACCCCACGCCCTACGTGGAGGGAGCCTGAGATGGCGGGACCAGCAAGCGTGGCATTGGGACTGTGGCTCGCCGCGGGGGGCGCGCCGGTGGTGGACGCCACCGAGGTGGTGAAGGACCTGGTGTTGGACATGAAGTACGCCACGCCGGACAACTTCCTGAAGCAGAAGGTGTACCCGGACGGGGCGCGCTGCCTGCTGCGGCCCGAGACGGCCGAGCGGCTGGCGAAGGCGGCGGACACGCTGCGCAAGCAGGGCTACCGGCTGAAGGTCTACGACTGCTACCGGCCCATCGCCGTGCAGTGGCAGATGTGGAAGATCTACCCGCACCCGGGCTACGTGGCGAACCCCAAGAAGGGCGGCAACCACAACCGGGGAGCGGCGGTGGACCTGACGCTGGTGACGATGGACGGCGCCGAGGTGGAGATGCCCACGGCGTTCGACTCGTTCGAGAAGTCGGCGCACCACGGGTACGCGGGAGGCACGGAGGCCTCGCGCAAGCACCGCGAGATTCTGCGCGCGGCCATGGAAGGCGCCGGCTTCAAGCGGAACCCGATGGAGTGGTGGCACTACGATCTGCCGGGAGCCACGAAGCTCCCGGTGCTGGACGTGCCCTTCACGAAAGAGACCGAGGCCCCCAAGCCCCAGCAACCCTGACTCACAGGGTCGCGTTGAGCTCGAGCACGGGCAGCTTGGGGCTCATCACGTCCGGGTACTTGATGCCCGCGCCGGTGTTGAGCAGCAGCACGCGCTGGCCGGCGTTCAACCACCCGTCGCGCAGCAGCATGCGCGCGGCGCCCACGAGCGCCGCGCCCTCGGGGCAGATGAAGGCGCCCTCCAGGCGGCTGATGCGCTCCAGGCCCCACAGGGTGTCGGCATCGGGCACGGCGACGCAGGTGCCCCCCGTCTCGCGCACGGCCTGGAGCACGAGGAAGTCCCCGAGCGCCTTGGGCACGCGGATGCCCTGGGCCACGGTGGACGCTCCCTCCCACTTCTCGGAGACGTCCTTGCCCTCGCGGAAGGCTTTCACGATGGGCTGGCAGCCCTCGGCCTGCACGGCGACGAGCTTGGGGAAGCGCACGTTCTCCGGCAGCCAGCCCAGCTCGCGCATCTCCAGCAGCGCCTTGTAGATGCCGATGATGCCCACGCCGCCACCCGTGGGGTAGAGGATGACGTCCGGCAGGCTCCAGCCGAGCTGCTCGGCGATCTCGTACCCCATCGTCTTCTTGCCCTCGATGCGGTAGGGCTCCTTGAGCGTGGCGGCCTCGAACCAGCCGTGCGCCTTGGCCGAGCGGCCGACGATGGCTCCGGCATCCGTAATCTGCCCCCGCACCATGTACGCGCGGGCACCCACGGCCGTGGCCTCCAGCACGCTCATGGCGGGCGCATCGGTGGGCATCACCAGGGTGACGGACATGCCGGCGCGAGCGCCGTAGCTGGCCCAGGCGCCCCCGGCGTTGCCGTTGGTGGGCATGGCGAGCGCGGTGATGCCCAGCTCCTTCGCCCGGCTGACGCCCGTGGCGGCGCCGCGCGCCTTGAAGGAGGCGGTGGGGTTGAGCCCCTCGTCCTTCAGCCACAAGTCGGGCAGGCCGAGCTCGGTCCCCAGGCGCGGGAGGGGGAAGAGCGGCGTCATGCCCTCGCCGAGGGAGACGATGTTCTTGTCCTCGCGCACGGGCAGCAGCTCGCGGTAGCGCCACAGCGAGGAGACGCGGCCGGCGAGGTCGGCGGGGCGCACGGCCCGGGCGGCGGCCTTCAAGTCATAGCGCACGAGCAGCGGGCCACCGCAGTCGCACAGGTTCTGGACCCGGTCCGCGTCATGCGTCTTGCGGCAGCGGGAGCATTCGAGATGGGAGAGGAAGGACATGGTTCAGGCTCCGTGCGGGGTGTGTAGCACGAAGCCCCGCCGCGCCTTCACCGGACGAAGCGCGCCATGGGCTCGACGCTGAGCTCGAACTCGGAGGCGAAGGTGGCCCCGGGGGCGAGGGTGTGCAGCCCGCGGCCCGTCTTCAGTGCGCCCCCGGGCGCCGTCCACGGCTCGACGCAGACGAAGTCACGGCCGGCGAGCGTCCACACCACCAGCGTGGTGAAGGAGGGGCTCCAGGCGAGCTCCACCGGACGCAGCCCCGGCCCGCGCTCGAGCGTGGTGCCCTGCAGCGAGTGGTCGAGCAGGTGCAGGTCCACCTCGGGCCCGGTGAGCTCCCACCCGGGGAAGGGGACGGTGGCGCCCTGGCGGTTGTCCCAGGCGCGCGAGGCATCGGTCTCGACGCTGGCGACGGCCTTGTGGGCCTGGGGCACGTAGAAGTACGGGTGGTAGCCGAGGTGCAGCGGCATGGGCCGCGAGTCCCGGTTCTCGGCGGTGAAGGAGAGGTGGAGCGCGGTGCCCGCCAGCGTCACGGCGAGGAGCGCCTCGAAGCGCCAGGGAAACTCGCGCAGCGTCTGCTCCGAGTGCCCGAGCGCGAGCACCACGCGCGAGGCCTCCTGGGTGCGCACCTCCCAGGGCAGGTCGCGGGCGAAGCCATGGCGGCGCATGGGGTACTCGAGGCGGTCCACGCTGTACGTGCCCCCGGGGATGACGCCGGGCGAGGGGAAGAGCACGGGGATGCCGCCACGCACGTTTTTGGTGGGGTCGGCGAGGGTGCTCTCGTCGAGGAAGAGGATGGGCTCGCCCTCGACGATGAAGCGGGTGACGAGCGCGCCCCGCTCGGGGGCGACCTCGGCGCGAGAGGCGCCATCCGTGAGCACCACCATGTTGGCCTCCTGGGCCCGTGCGAGACACGGCGCGTGGGCGGGCTTCTAGCACCCCTACGGCGGCGGTTGGATTTCCCGGACGGTGGCCTTCTTGTACCACTGCTCTCGGATGCCGTGGCCCCGCAGGATGATGAACGGCTCGGGGGCGGTGAGGCGCTGGTCGGCGCGAATCCGGCAGGTGGCGGCCACCTCCGCCGGGATGCTCCATCCGCCCGCGTCGACATGCTCGTGGGCCTTCTCCCAGGTGCCCCCGTTCACGCCATCGGTGAGGTCCAGCCACAGCTCTTGCTTCACCCGTCCGCCGGGCAGGTTGTAGGTGATGACCTTGATGCCCACCCAGGTGTTGCGCGGCAGCGAGTGGCCGCCCCACAGGGGCTTCGTCACCTGGGACGTGTAGGTGGGGTGCTTGAGCTCCTTCTGGAGGACCGCCCGGCCATCGAAGCGCAGCGAGTACGAATAGGCGTGTCCTTCACAGCGTCGGTCCAGGCCCGCCGTGTTGCGCACGAAGGTGTCCAGGTGGCCATCCGAGGTGCGCGTCTGGAACTCGAAGCCCGTCGAGCCGGGCTCCCTGTCCAACTCCGACACGCGCATCGCGTACACCGTCAGCTCGGTGTTGAGCCACGTCTTGCCTGGCGTGCCGATGTAGAAGCGGATGGTCTCGCCCGAGCTCCGGGCCCTGCCGTCACCGAGGATGTCCAGCCTGTGCCTCGAGCCGCGCAGCTGGAACTCGGGATCATGGGGATCCTGCTGCCACGCCTTCAACGTGCGGGGGTGCTCGTTCCACCGGGCGGCCCAGGCCCTGCCGTTGGCCGCGGAGGGGTAGAGGTTGCGCGTGCCGAAGTCATCGCGGTCATCGACCGCGGGAGTGCCGGCATCCACCGGCTCGGGACTGGGCTTGGTGGGCTCAGGCTCCGGCTCTGGCTCCGGTTTGGGGGCCGGCTCCTCGGGAGGGAGGACGGCGTCGGGCGGCGGCTCGACGGGCTGGGGCTCTTCCTCCGAGAACTCGTTGCTGTCGACCGGGGCCACGTCGCTACAGCCGGCGGCCAGTGCCAGCAGGAGAAGGATGATGTTCGGTGCTCGGATGCGAGACGCCACGGCCCACCCCTCGATTCGAGAAAGAGTTGGGCGGCTCGGAGGCCACGGCAAGCCCCAACCCGCGCAGGAGTCCACCTGCCAGCGCATGGCGGAAGCGGGGGCCTGTTGTGTGCTCCTGGACGAACGACCTGGCCAGCGGGGTGGGGTGGCGCGCGCTCGCGTCAGGCGTCCGACTCGCCGGTGCGGAAGGTGGCCACCACCGCGTTGTGGTCGGTGGCACCCCCTACGTCCACGACGTGCGCGCCGATGAGCCGCTCGGCCATGCGCGGAGAGGCGTAGATGTAGTCCGTCCGGTAGTCGATCCTCACGCCTCCCCGGTCTCGCCGAGCCGTCACCCACTCGGACGAGGTGGGCCGGTGGCGCAGGGTGTCCACCCAGCCGAAGGCCTCCAGGTCGTCGATGACGTCGAAGCGCGGCGGGTGGCCGTACTTGTCCACGCCCGCCAGGCGCACCTTGTCCGCGAGGTCGACGGGGTAGGGGTCCTTCCGGGACAGGGAGTTGAGGTCTCCGGCCAGCAGGTACAGGCCCGTGCGGAAGGCGTCGGGGCTCAGCAGCGAGCGCAGGTAGCGCGCCTCGACGAACCGGAGGTTCTCGTGGTGCGCGTCGTAGTGGGTGCCGAAGAAGGTGAGCGGGCCGCCGACGTCGAGCTCGCACTGCACGAGGGCGTGCCCGATGAAGTGCGGATCGTTGTGCACGCGCAGGTCGCGCAGCGGCAGGCGGCTGAGGACGGACACGTGGTAGCAGTTGCCGCTGCCTCGCGGGCGGGCGGAGCCCAGGTGGGAGTGGAGGCTGCCCTCGGGTCCCAGCGCGGTGGCCACGCGGCGCAGACGCTCGCCATCGTCCCAGCCCAGGCACTCCTGGAGGACGAGCAGGTCCGGGCTCTCGCGCGCCAGCAGGGTGAGGAGGGCCTCGAAGCGGTCCTGTCCTCCAAAGAGGACGTTGAGCGTCATCACCTTCAGAGACATGGAGCACCCAGTCGCCGCACGCGGATGAGCTCGCCCACGATGGAGACGGCGATCTCCTCGGGCGTCAGTGCGCCAATGTCCAAGCCCATGGGGGAGCGCATCCGCCCCACGGCGGCCTCGTCGAAACCCGCGGCGCGCAGCCGCATCCGGAAGCGCTCGGCCTTGCGCCGGCTGCCAATCACTCCCAGGTACGCCGAGGGCTTGTTCACCAGGGCCTCCACCACCGCCTGGTCCAGCGGGTGGTCGTGCGTGGTGACGCAGTAGTACTGGTCCGCGCCGCCGGCCAGCTCGCGCGCGTGGTCCGCCGGATCCTTCACCTTCAGCTCGAGGCCGGGGAAGCGCTCGGGGTTGGCCCACTCGGGCCGGGCATCCACCACGGTGACGCGGAAGCCCACCCGGTGCGCCAGCGTGGCCAGCTCCTTCGCCACGTGCCCCGCGCCGAACACGGTGAGCCGAGGCGGTGCCCCGTGCTTCTCCAGGAACACCTTCATCCGTCCCCCACAGCACATGCCCAGCTCGTGCGTGAGGTGCGTCTCGATGACGCGCGTGGCTTCCTCCGACGCCAGCAGCGCCAGGGCGGCCTGGATGATCTGATGCTCGATGGCCCCGCCGCCCACGGTGCCCCGCAGGCCGCCGTCCTCGAGCACCACCAGCTTCGAGCCCGGCTTCTGGGGCGTGCTGCCGGCGCTCTCGATGACGGTCGCCAGAACGAACGGACGGCCCTCGCTCAGGAGGGCCGCCATCTCCGCGTACAGGTCCATGACGGGGGAGGACTCTAATCCCGTCCCGGGCTAACCGAAGAAGACCTGAGCGACCTTGAAGAACTCCTGGGGCACCTTCTTGAGCTCCTGGGTCGCCGCGGACAGGTCCACGCTGACGATCTCATTGCCCCGCAGCGCGGCCATCTTGCCGAACTCGGCCCGGGCGACCATGTCGCACGCATGGACGCCGAAGCGCGTGGCCAGCACGCGGTCGTGCGCGGTGGGCGCGCCGCCGCGCTGGATGTGGCCCAGCACCGACACGCGCGTCTCGTAGCCCGTGCGCTTTTCAATCTCGTTCGCCACGATGCTGCCCACGCCGCCCAGGCGCGGCCGGCCCGCCTCGTCCAGCGAGCCCGAGGTGACGAGCTGCTCCTGCTGGTCGTGCGACAGCTTGATGCGCGTGCCCTCGGCCACCACCACGATGGAGAAGGTGCGCCCGGTGGCGTGGCGGTGCTTGATGTGATCGGCCACGGCTTCCAGGTCCGCGGGGACCTCGGGCACGAGAATCACGTCCGCGCCGCCGGCCATGCCCGCGTAGGTGGCGATCCACCCCACGTGCCGCCCCATCACCTCGCACACGATGACGCGCTTGTGCGACTCGGCGGTGGAGTGCAGCCGGTCGATGGCCTCGGTGGCGATGCCCACCGCGGTGTCGAAGCCGAAGGTGAAGTCCGTGCCGTTCAGGTCGTTGTCGATCGTCTTCGGCACGCCGACGATGCGCAGGCCTTCCTTGGACATGCGCGTGGCGGCGGAGAGCGTGCCCTCACCGCCGATGGCGATGACGGCGTGGATTTCATTGCGCTCGATGGCCCGCTTCACCTTCTCCAGCCCGTTCTCGACCTTGAACGGATTGACGCGGGAGGTGCCCAGGATGGTGCCTCCGCGGTGGAGGATGCCGGAGGTGGTCTCGCGCGTGAGGCGGAAGTGGTTGTCCTCCAGGAGGCCCTTCCACCCGTCGCGCAGGCCCATCATCTCGAAGCCGTGAGCGCTGGCCCGGCGCACGATGGCGCGGATGACTGCATTGAGGCCGGGGCAGTCGCCCCCGCCAGTAAGAACGGCGACTTTCATGAGGTGACCTTCTAACGCACCTCCGGGGCGAGTCATGCCGGAAGTTGGTCCAGACCGCCCGCCTGCAACGGTGACGGTCAGCCGGGGTGGATGCCTGGTCGGAGAGAGGAGCGGGCGGGCAGGGGCCTCGGGGCTGGGAGACCCTACCCGCCTCACGGGCTCCACCGGGCCCGATGCAATGGGTGACACGCTGCTTTGTCGAGGGGAGGGCTTTCGTTATGCTGCGGCTCCTCCTCCCGCTTTGGTCCCGCCTTGAACGTTCGCGTCTTCGCCACCGAGCAGGAAGCCGCCGCCGCCTGTGCGGCCCACGTCGCCGAGGGCATCCGTGCGAAGCCCTCGCTGGTGCTCGGCCTGCCCACGGGCCGCACGCCGCTCAACGTGTACCGGGAGTTGGTGGCCCTGTATCAACGCGGTGCGTTGGACTTCTCGGGGGTGACCACCTTCAACCTGGACGAGTTCCTCGGCGTGCCGCCGGATGACCCGGGCAGCTTCCGGGCGTACATGGAGCGGCACCTCTTCCAGCACGTCAACCTGGCACCCGAGCACATCCACTTCCTCGACGGGAGCGCGGAGCGGGCCGAGCGCGAGTGCGCCCGCTATGACGCGCGGCTCGCGGCCGCGGGCGGGTTGGACCTGCTGTTGCTGGGCATCGGGCCCAACGGACACGTGGCCTTCAACGAGCCGGGGGAGAGCCTCCAGGCGGCCAGCCACCGGGCGCGCCTCACGCGGGAGACGCGCCAGGCGGTGGCTTCCTTCTTCGGGGACGACGTGTCGCGGGTGCCGCTGGCGGCGCTCACGATGGGCATGGGCGCGGTGCTCCAGGCGCGCCGCGTCATCCTCCTGGCCTTCGGGGCGAACAAGGCGGCGGCGGTGACGGCCATGGTGCGCGGCCCCATCACCACGCTCTGCCCGGCCTCCCTGCTCCAACTCCACCGGGATGTGGAGGTCTGGGTGGACATGGCGGCCGGGCGCGGCCTGGAGACGTCCCTCTAATACGGTACGCCACGGGAATGAGTCAGCCGCTTCGTTCGGCCCTCAGTCGCTCCACTTCAGCCCGCAGCTCGGCCAGGTGCCGCTCCGCCTCCTCGCGCCGCCGTGCCTCCTCGTCCGTGCGCCGCTCCGCCTCCTCGCGCAACCGCTGCACCTGCTCCAGCAACTCATGTGACTGCAGCAGCAGCGCGTTGCCCGCCCACAGCCGCAGCTTCCCCTGCGCCAGCTCGAGCTCCAGGCCCAGCACCTCCGAGCGGTAGCGGCCCGCCTCCTGGGGGATGCGCTCGTACCGCCTCGCGTCGGGCGTGGGCAGCCGGTACGCCTCCAGCCGCTCCCTTGCCCGGTCATAGATGAAGTACTCCGGAATCCCCAGCCGGGCGTAGCGCTCCACGTTGTACTCGGCGTCCTTCTTCCGGTCGCCGCCAACGTGCACCTCCATCACCCACTCCAGCCCCTTGCCCTCCTGGCTCACCACCCACTTGTTGCGCGGATGGGTCGGCACGTCCCGCACCACCACCAGGTCCGGCGCGAAGCGTCGCTCGCCCGGGTAGTACACCGGCAGTTCCGTGCCCAGGTATACCTGCCGCCGCTGCCGCGAGAAGTAGCCCCGGAGCACGTCCAGCGTCTCCATCTTCCCTTGGGAGTGCAGGTCCCCCTCCGGCATGGCCATCTCGTCCCACGTCACCTCGCCGGGAAGTGACTCCACCACCTGCTCCCGCTCCTCCACACTCATCCGCTCCCACTCTTGCTGCGTGGGCGCCCGGGGGAAGGCGTCTCCACGCTCCTGTGCGCGCTGTGCCATGCCCAAAGCCTGGGGTGGGCCCTGGCGCGCGTCAATCGCCCCCGCTCGCTGCCTCAGCAAGTGTCGGGCCCGACACTCCAAGCCCCTGGCTCCGAGCGGAAGGCGCCCGCGTCCAGCTCCGGCTTCGTCTTCACCGTCTCTGTCCGCGGACGCCCCGGGGCCCCGGCTCAGTACGGCACGCCGCCGGCCACGGACGAGGCGTGGCGCTCGCGCACCAGCCGCAGCAGGCCGAGGAACTCGGCGCGGTCGCTCATCCCGTCCACGGCGCCCTCGGCGAGCGCCTCGGCGGTGGCGAGGCTCCAGTCGTTGGCCTGGGGCGCCCCGCGCAGGATGTCCGCGGTGCCGGCCACGGCGGTGGCGAAGCGCAGGTCCGCCGAGGCCTGCTTCAGCGAGCCGTGGAGCTGCGCCCGCTCCAGGGAGAAGCTCTGCTCGGCGGCCTCCACCCCCCCGGGCTGCTTGGCGCGCACACGCACGGTGGCCACGCGCGAGCCCTCGCCGACGAGCTCCACCTCGTAGAGGGCGGTGACGGTGTGGCCGGCGCCAATCTCGCCCGCGTCCACCTTGTCGTTGCGGAAGTCCTTGTCGGCGATGGCGCGGTTCTCGTAGCCCAGCAGCCGGTAGCCGCGCACGGCCTTGGGGTCGAACTCCACCTGCACCTTCACGTCTTGGGCGATGACCTCCAGCGTGCCGGCCAGGCGCTCCTGGAAGACGCGGCGGGCCTCGCGCTCGCTGTCGACGTAGAAGCAGTTGCCGTTGCCCTTGTTGGCCAGCCGCTCCATCAGGTCATCGCGGTAGTTGCCCATGCCCAGGCCGATGGTGGTCAGGGTGACGCCCTCCTGCACGTAGCCCTGGACGCTCGCGAGCATGGCGTCGGCGGTGAGGTTGCGGCCGAGGTTGGTGTCGCCATCCGTGAGGACGACGACGCGGGAGACGCTCTTGGGGCCGGCCTTCCTCGCGGCGTACTTGTAGGCGAGCTCCAGGCCGTCACCCATGGCGGTGCCGCCGCCGGAGGTGAGCGAGTCGATGGCGGCGAAGACGGTGTCCCGCTGGGAGGCGGAGGTGGGGGAGAGCACGTCGCGCACGCTGCCGGCGTAGGTGACGAGCGCCACGGTGTCCGACTCGTTGAGGCCGTCCACCATCAGCTTCATGGCCTTCTGGGCGAGCGGCAGCCTGTCCTCGCTGCTCATCGAGCCGCTGGTGTCCACCAGGAAGACGAGGTGCGTGGGCTTGCGCTGGCTCTTGGAGATGTTGCGGCCCTGGAGGCCCACCTTGAGGAGGTGGCGGCCCTTCGTGAAGGGCGAGGGGGCCCCTTCGAGCTCCACCCGGAAGTCCCCCGTCTCGGGGCCGGGGTAGCGGTAGCGGAAGTAGTTCACCCACTCCTCCACGCGCACGGCCTCACGCGGGGGCAGGCCGCCCTCGGACACGGTGCGGCGGAAGAGGGTGTAGGAGGCGGTGTCCACGTCCACCGCGAAGGTGGAGAAGCGGTCCTCGGCGGTAGGGGTGAAGGGGTTGGGGCGCTCGGCGACGTGGGTGTTGCCGGTGGTGACGGGCTCAGCGGGCACCGAGGCCGGCCTGGGCTGGGCCTTCATGGGGGCGGGAGGCGGCGGCGGAGGCGTGGCCGCGTACGAGTCGCCCTCTTCGTTCGCCCCGAAGGTCTTCAGCGACTTGGTCTTCAGGTTCGAGCCGCGCATCGCCATCGAGACGTCCCCGCCGGCGAGTCCATCCGCGCTGGCGCCGAAGAGCCTGCGGATGTTGTTCCCGAAGAGGGTGAAGAGCGCCAGCAGGCCGACGAGAAGGGCCCCGGTGACGAGGGCGACGGTCGAGAGGCTCGAGGATCGTTTCATGCGTGCGGGAATCGCACGCTTTTCGGGGCCCGCGCGTCCGTCATCGGGAGGAGGTCGGTCATCCGGCGGAGGGTCGGTCAACGGGGGGATGGCGGGGGGTGGAGACGATGGGGCGGGCCTGACGCTTGGGGGAGGGCTCGGCCTTCGCGGGCCGGGGTGGAGGGCGGGGCCGGGTGCGCTCGTAGGCGGTGAGCACCTTGTCCACGTAGAACTCCGTCTCTCCGTTGCGGGGCACGCGGCCGTTCACGTTGCCCGGGCCGGCGTTGTAGGCGGCCACCGCGAGCTTCACGTTGCCGCGGAAGCGCGCGAGCTGCTCGGCGAGGTAGCGCGCGCTGCCGTCGAGCGCGGGCGCCGGGTCGAAGGGGTCCTCCACCCGGAGCAGGCTCGCGGTGGAGGGCATGAGCTGGCCGGGGCCCATGGCGCCCGCGGGCGAGATGCGGTGCGGCCGGGTGTTGGACTCCACCTCCACGAGGGCTTCCAGCAGGCCGGCGGGGAGGTGGTGGCGGCGCTCGGTGTCGCGGATGAGGGGCTGGAGCTCCGGGTGGCCGTCGAGCAGGCAGGAGGGCCGGTGGCGCGCATAGGCGGCCAGGGCGTGCGCCTTGGTCTCGAGGAAGGAGAGGGAGAGGGGGGACACCCGGGTGTCGCCGAAGAAGGCCACCGCGAGGTTGAGCAGCACGAGCGGGGCCAGGACGCACAGTCCCAGCCGTACCCAAGGCATTCCCCTGTCCCGTCTCCGCCGCACGGCCTCCTTCCTTACGGGCGGCCGGGCTTCCCGTCCAACTTCCGGCGAGCGGAGGGTGGACGTTGGGGTGGCAGGCGCAGGCCATCGAGGATGAGGGTGGTGAGGGCGTCGGGCAGCTCCAGCGGGTTGCCGATGTCCTCCTCCTCGACGAGCACGGCGAGCAGCAGGCGCTCCACGGCCCCCACCACGGCCAGCCCGCTGACGGCGGGGCGGATGGGGCGCAGCAGCCCATGGGTGTGGGCCCTGCGGGTAATGTCCACCGCGTGGCGGGAGATGAGGCGCGCCACCTCCACCAGCTTCACCCGGGCGCCCACCGCGGGTCCGCGGCACTCCTGGAGGTAGAGCCGCACCACGCCCGGGTGCTGGAGGATGGCGCTGGCGATGACGGCGGCCACCGCGCGGTAGGCCTCGAACATGGCCTCCACGTCGCGCGCGGCCTCCAGCGCCTCGCCGCACGCCGCCAACCCCTGGAGCAGCTCGCGGCGCACCGGCTCGAGCAGGACGTCCACCAGCGCCGTCTTGTCCTCGAAGTACCGGTAGAAGGTGCCCTTGGCCACGCCGGCCGCCTGGGTGATGTCGTCGATGGTGACGCCGTCCAGCCCTCGCGCCAGGAAGAGCTCCAGGGCCGCGTCGCTGAGCGCCTTCTCCCGCTCGCGGCGGTTGGCCTCCCGGACACCACGCTCCGAGGGCTTCCTGGGGGCCATGGGCTCGTTCCCTCCCGAAAAGGTGACCAGCTGGTCATTATTCACATGACCAGCGGGTCATCATTTCATGCGGGGCACTGGAGGGCCTGGGTGTCTCGCGGAGGGGAGCGGGAGATGCTTGGTATTCCACTGGGCCTGGCGTATTCGAATTTTGGTGAGTGGTTGCTGCACCGGTACGTGCTGCACGGGCTGGGCAAGAGACACGGGAGCTTCTGGGGCTTCCACTGGCACGAGCACCACCAGCGCTCGCGCCGCCACGAGATGGTGGACGAGCAGTACTCGGGGCCGCTGTGGAGCTGGTCGCCGCAGAGCAAGGAGTTCCTGGGGCTGGCGGCCATCGTGGTGGGGCACATGCCGCTGCTGAAGTGGGCGCCGTGGTTCGTGGCCTCGGTGTGGGCCTCGACGGTGCTGTACTACGTGGTGCACCGGCGGGCACACCTGGACCCGGAGTGGGCGCGCGAGCACCTGCCATGGCACTACGACCACCACATGGGGCGCGACCAGAACGCGAACTGGTGCGTGACGTACCCGCTCTTCGACTACGTGCTGGGCACGCGCAGGAAGTACCTGGGCACCCCCGCGCTGGCCGAGGTGCGTGCCGCCTTCGCTCAGTGAGCCTGGGGACGGGTCTGCTGGTAGATGTGCTGGAGCGTCTCCACGCCGGGGGACACCTCTCGCCGGGACATGGCGTGGACCGCCTCCAGCAGGCGCTCGTTCACCGGGGCCGAGAGGCCGTGCGCCTTCCCGCGCCGGACCACCTCGCCGTTGAGGAAGTCCACGGGCGGCTCGCGTCCCCGCTCGATCGCCGCCAGCATGGAGGAGCGCAGCCGCCGGTACCTCGCGCCGATGGCCAGGAGCATCGCGTGCTTGACGAGGAGGGCGGGGGAGCCCGAGGCGCGCTGCTCCGACTCGCTCAGGGTGAGCCACTCGAGGTCGACCGTGGAGGCCACCTTCTCGACGCGCACGCCCTCGGCCTGGGCCACCTGGAACACCTCGGTGAAGACCTCCATCGCGAGCCTGCGGATGAAGCGGTGGCGCAGGAGCGGACCCACCCGGCTGCCGCCCACGGTGCCCAGGGTGGAGATGGCGCAGTTGATCGCCAGCTTGCTCCAGCGCGCGCCGCGCAGGTTGTCGGTGAAGGCCACCCCGCTCACCGTGCGCAACAGCTCCGCCAGCCGTTGCAGCCGTGGGTCCGGCTTGCCGGAGAGCGTGCCGATCACGAAGCCTCCCGAGGAGGTCCGCTCATAGACGCCGGTCTCCGGTGAGGACGCACCCCAGGCGATGATGGCGCCGAGTACCTTGTCCTCGCCCACCACCTGGGCCACCAGCTCCTCGCAGAGCCCGTTCTGGAGCACCACCATCGCCCCGTCCGACGCGAGCAGGTGGGCCGTATCCCGGGCCGCCGCCTCCACCCCATTCGGAGGCGTGGCGAGCAGGATGAAGTCGTAGGCGCCCTCCCGCGGCGGCTGGACGAAGACCTCCAGGTCGCCGCGGACGGTGCGCTCGCCCTTCTCGTCGCGCAGCACCGGGCCGCGAGTGCGGAGCACGCTGGCGATCTCCTCGCGGCGCGCGACCGCGGCCACCTTCTGGCCGCCCTCCAGCATGCGGGACAGGAGCACGCCGCCGATTCCACCACAGCCGACGACGAGGACGCGGGGAGCTGTCTGTGCAGGGTCCATGGTCGCCGTTGACTACCACGAGCGGGGCTCTTCCCGCTGAGGCTCAGCGCCCGCCACGCTTGCGAGCTGGAGCCGCCTTGCCAGCCGGAGCCGCCTTGCGCGTGGGACGCTTCGCCGACGCGACCTCCCGAGCGATGCGCTTCGTCGCGGAGCGGACGCGCTTGCTGGCAGGGGGGGCCTTTCGGGTCCCGGGCCGGGCGAGCTGGCGGGGCGTGCGCTTGCGCTTGGGGGTGGGAGCCGCCTCGGCCAGAGGGGAGGAGAGCACCACTTCCAGCGCCCGGAGCGCGTCGACGGTGGTGAAGATGCCCTCCACGTGGCTGTCGCGGGCGATGACGGCGGAGCCGTACTTGTGCAGGGCCATGGTGCGAGCCACCTCGATGAGCTCGGTGCCCGGCGGCACGGTGTAGGCCTCCTGGGCCATGGCCTCGTCGACGGTGACCTCCTGGGGGTCCACGCCCTTGAGGGTCTCGACGAGGTGCAGGTCGCGCATCGACACCACTCCCACCAACCTGCCCCCCTCCAGCACGGGGAGGTGGCGGATGGCGTGCGCGTTCATGATCCGATGCGCGTCGGTCAGCGGGCTGCGCGAGCCGATGGTGTGCACGGTGCGGGTCATGAATTCATCGATGATATGGGGCATGGGGATCCTCGCGTCGTGGGCTCCGGCGGGGTAGCGCCCTCCAGAATGAACGGTGGGAACGCGGGTCCGCCGATGCCAGGGGCGGGAGGATGAGGAGCGCCCGCACGGCTGGAGGCCCCTGGAGCGGCGTGTTTCGTGACATGACTTTCGCGGTCACCTAGAGTGGGGAGACCGCAGAGGACATGCGGAGGAGATCCAGGAATGCAGCCCGCGACCGTACTGCCCGGCCTCGAGCACCTGTTGGAGGTGTGTCGGAGCCGGGCGCATGCCCTGAAGCTGGAGCCCCCGCTCCCGATCGAATTCACGGCGGAGTCGTCCGTGGCGGGACAGCCCATGGATTCCCAACTGGCGGCCGTGCACGCGCGGGCGGGCTACCTCTGGGTGAGGGACGAGTTTTCGGTGCTGCCAGCGAGGCACCCGTGGCGGCCCGACCTGTACCGGGTGAACGAGCACTGGCGCCGGGATTGGGAGGAGCCGTTCGGCTCACTGCTCGTCTTCGCGAGGGACGACAGGCTGGCCTATTGCTATGCCACGGTGCCAGGTCTGGCGGGAGAGCGGGGTCCACAGCCCGTGGTGTGGGTCGACGTATATGAGGCGCTGTACGCCGTGCCCATCGCCTCGGACATCGACCACTTCTTCGACACCTACGCGCACTACCTGGAGGCCGCGCCGCGGGTGCCAGAGGGCGAGGAGCACGCGCTCCCGAGTCGGACCTTCCCCTGGAGCGCCGCCGACTTCATCGCCCGGGACCGGGCCCTGGTGGAGTTGATCCGGGTCGGGCGCTTCGACTTCTTGATGAAGGCGAACGCCCGCGCGAGGGAGTGGGTGGAGACGCGGTTGAGCGCTCCCGTCAGAAGATGACGTCGAAGTAGTGGACGCGGCCGAACAGTCCGGCGCAGGCCCGCACGTCGGCCGTCCACGCCCGCTGTGGCAGGTTGCCACTCGCCTCGAACACCAGCTCCACCTGCTCCTCGCGCGCCAGTTGCGGCACCTGTACCGCTTCCACTCCGCGCAGGCTCAGCCGCGTGGGTGAGAACACCTGCGCGGGCCGGCGGTACTCCAACAGCGTCCGGATGACCTCCGCCGAGCCTGGCCGGCGCAGTGACACCGTCGCGGACTCGATTCCCGTCAGGTCCGCCTCGCCGCTCGTGACGTCGAGCTCGAACAGCCGGAGCCGGAACTGTGTGTCGAGTCGCCCCTCGGGCAGCTCCGCGCCCACCTCCCCCAGCGGGAACGAGAGGGTCTGCTCCAGCGTCGCCGTGCCCGTCGACGCGGCGGGGAAGGCGAGGCTCCGCTCGGTCTTGCAGATCTCCTCGGTCTCGAGGTCCACGAAGAAGAAGGTGTCGGCGATCTTCCGGCAGCCGGAGGTGAGCAGCGTCGCGACGCACATCAGGAGGACTCGGGGAAGGGCTCGCATGGGGCAGGATCCGCTCAGTTGAAATAGACGATGAGGCCCAGCTTCAGCGCCGGGCTGGTGACGCGGAGGTCGAGCGGCTTCGCGATGATGTCCGGCTCCTCCGCCGCGTCTTGGATGAAGGACTTCACGTCATCCACCCGGATGAACCACCAGCTCAGTCCCACGCCACCGAAGAGCGTCACGTACCGCGAGGGCGAGAACTCCAGCCCCAGGCGCGTGCTCACGGAGTTGTACCCCACGTCGTGGATGCCCGTGGCCGTGGTGGTGGGCTGGCCTCGCAGCTGGGTCAGCAGCTTGTCGTAGTCCGCGCTGAAGTAGTGGCTGCCCTCGAAGTCCAGCGTGGGCGAGGCGGAGAGCTCGAGCGGGATGAAGCTCAAGCCCCCACGCACCCCGAAGCCCAGGGTGTTCTTCGCGGCCCCGGCGTGCACCCGCACCCAGCGCCACGGCCGGATGAGCGCCGAGGCCCCCACGCCCTCCGGGGCTCCCGCGTCCACCATCGCGCCGAAGCGCGTCTTCCACGGGGGAAGCACGGGCGCGTCGGGGTTGGACGT
>NZ_DASVSO010000848.1:0-20629 GCF_036388035.1 Archangium sp. | reverse complement strand
GCCCCAGCTCCGGGTTGCGCTCGAGCACCACGGCCACCTCGTCGAGCAGCTTGAGCGACTGCTTCTGGATGTTGGCGGAGCCTGTCTCGAAGAGGATGTTGCCCTTGATGCGGATGCGATCCGACTCGACGACGACGAGCGGCGGGTTGTCGATGGGGCAGCCATCGTTCTCGGGGGGACCGGACTCGTCGGGGCACCTGTCGACGTTGTCGGGCACCTCGTCACCGTCGGCGTCCGGGCAGCCGTCATAGCCCGCGGGGCCGGCCTTGTCGGGGCAGAGATCCTGGCCGTCGGGCACGCCATCGTTATCGGCGTCGGCGCAGCCCCCGTGGGCCTTGTCGCCAACGGAGTTCGGGCACTGGTCCTGGCCGTCGACGATGCCGTCGCCGTCGTTGTCCGGGTCCGGGCAGCCGTCGGAGTCGTTGAAGTCGTCCGCGTCCTCGGCCTCGGTGGGGCACTTGTCGCGCGAGTCGGGGACTCCATCACCGTCGGAGTCGACGAACGTCTCGTCGTAGCGGAGGGCGAGGATGACGCGCAGCTCCTCGCGGCCATAGCCGCTGCCGAGCGTCACGCCGCGGCCCACGTCCAGCTCCAGGCCCCAGCCCTGGTACACGCGAGCGCGCACGCCGGCGAGCACCTCCCAGGGCGTCTTGAGGGAGTCCGCCTGGCGGAAGTTGAAGGGGGCGGAGGTGGGGGTGGAGATGTGCATCTCGGCGAGGGCCTGCACGTCGGTGAGGCCGCCGAGGTCGGGCAGGTCCACGATGCCACCGGCGCCGAGGGTCACCTCGTTGCCCACGTAGAGGTTGAGGTACTGGGCGGGGCGGCGCAGGCGCAGGCCCACGTTGCCGAGCAGGCGCACCGGACCGAAGGCGCGCTCCACGGCGAGCCGCGGGGCCACGAGCACGCTCCGCTCGCCGAGGAAGCTGTCGCCATCGCCGGTGGGCAGGCGCACCTCGGCGGAGAGCGCGACGCCCACGGGGAAGTCCTCGGGCAGCAGGAGGAAGGCGCGAGGTTGCAGCCGCACGTCGCCGAAGCCCCGCACGCTCACGCCGGCGGCGCCGGGGAAGTTGGGAGCGTTGAGGGCGTCGCGCAGGAGCTGG
Source organism: Archangium sp. (assembly GCF_036388035.1). GTDB lineage: Bacteria > Myxococcota > Myxococcia > Myxococcales > Myxococcaceae > Archangium. The sequence continues at coordinate 19,529 of NZ_DASVSO010000848.1, read as the reverse complement.
AAGCGGTCACCCTGGACGAGGGTGAAGGGCACGTCCGCGGCGAGCTCCAACCGCCGGTGGAGCTGCCAGGCGAAGAGCGCGTGCGCGTCGAGCCGGTACGGGATGAGGTCCCCCAGCTTCTCGTCGCCCAGCTTGAGGGCGAGGATGCCGCGGTTGTAGTCGAACAGCAGGGCGCCCCGGAAACTCCGGACAGGCTCCGCTACGGCGCCCTCGAGGGCGATGCCGCTCTTCTGCGCGGGCGTGGCCTTCAGCGGCACGGTGTCGAAACCGCGGGTGAATGGATCAGGGTCCGCCCACGCCGCGGCGCCCGCCAGGAGCAGGCACACCACTGCGAGTCGGGTTGCTGCGCTTCGCAAGGGCCGCTCCCAGGGAGAGGCCCGGAGATCGGACCTCGACCCGGTTGCTCTTACCACCCGCTCCCGGGGGGCGGAAGAAAACCCCCCGCGGGAGTGCCCGCCGGACTACAGCCGCGCGCTACTTCTCCATGAAGGACTGGGCGGGCACGACCTGGACGGTGTCGGCCCGGATGGGCAGGGGCTGGGAGCTGAGGGCCTTGTCCTCCGCCAGCAGCTCCGGAGCCTTCGGAGAGGCGTAGGAGATGGGCGAGGGCGGCTGCTCCTTCAGCAGCTTCGCGAGCCCGTCGGCATCCTGGGTGACGAAGGCGAAGTTGAGCGCCTCGGGGCGGAGCTGCCGGCGGACGGCGGCCTGCACGGACTCGGGAGTCATCTTCGCGAGCGCGGCGCGGTACTGCTCCAGGAAGTCGGGCGTGCCGTAGAAGAGCGAGTCGATGGCGTACCCGAGCCGGCGCTGATCCGTCTGCTCCCACAGGCGGGTGTAGCCGGTGAGGAAGCCGCGGCTGAGCTCGAACTTGTCCTGGGGAATGCCCTGCTTCACCAGCCGGTCGAGGAAGTAGACGACGCCGCGGGTGGCGAACAGGCCATTGCCGGGAACCACGGGGCGGATCCACAGGGAGATGTCCTGCTGGGTGCGCGCCACGTTGGTGCGGTTGTAGGTGGTGCCGGGCTGCTCGATGAAGTGCTCGGCGTAGGCGTAGTCGCCGTAGTTGAGGCCGCGCTTCTCCCGCAGCTCGGTGAAGAGGACGCCGGAGGACTGGCGGTGCTCGCCGAGGTAGGAGAGGGCGAAGGCCACGGGGAAGAAGTCCGGGTCCCCGCGGCGCAGGGACGTGGCGTAGCCCAGGGAGACGGCGGTGGAGAGCGTGGGCTTCCGCACCACGACGGCACGGCCCCCGGTGGCGGGCACGGGAGGCAGCTCCACGCGCGGGGCGCCGGTGGCCGGGAGCGCGGACAGGCGCGAGACGACGGTCTTCTGGAGCGCCTCGTCCACCGGGCCGGCGAGGCCGATGACGAGCCGGTCCTGGGTGAAGACGCGCGCGGCGTGGGCCTTCACGTCCTCCAGGGTGAGGGACTCGAGCCCCTGCTCGGTGCCGCCCACGAAGTGCGCGTAGGGGTGGCCCTGGAAGAGGAGCGCGTCGAGCGCCACCTTGCCGAGCAGCTCGTCGTTCTCGCTGCGCAGGCCATTGCGCACGTCGCTGAGGGCGCGGGTGCGCAGCCGCTCGAACTCCTGGGGCGCGAGGCGCGGCTCGAGGAGCACGTCGGTGAAGATGTCGAGGAAGCGCGGCAGGAAGTCCTTGTGGACGCGGCCGGAGAAGACGGTGAACTCCTTGTCGGCCGTGGCGCTCAGCTCGGCGGCCATGGGGAAGAGGGCCTCGAGGAGCTGGGCGGAGGTGAGGCTCCGCGTGCCACCCTCGGAGAGCACGTCGGCGGTGAGGGAGGTGAGGCCCTCCTTGCCCTTCGGGTCATCCACCGAGCCCGTGTGGAAGACGAGCCGGAAGTTGACGATGGGGCTGGCCGGGTTGGCCTGCACGACGACCTGCATGGGCGCGGGCCGCTTCAGGGGCACCGCGGCCACGGTGTCCGGGGCCTGGGGCTCGGCGGGGGCCGGCGCGGGCTGCTGTGGGGCCTGGGGCGGAGGGGCCTCGGCCGTGGGAGCGGGCGAGGGCGTGGTGGCGCAGCCGCCGAGGCACAGCGCGGCGGAGAGGACGAGGGAGCGGGAGATGAAGGAGCGCATCACTTCTTGCCTCCGGCCGGCGTGAGGGTGAGGACGGTGCGGTTGGCGGCGGTGAGGTACTTCTTGGCGAAGGAGATCAGGTCGGACGGCTTCACCTCGGAGACCTTCTGGTAGTGGCGGGCGAGCGCGTCTGGCGTGCCGTAGATACCGGAGTACCAGGAGAGCTGGGTGGCGACGGACTTGGCGGTCTCCATGCCCATGAGGAGCCCGTAGCGGGTGTTGCTCTTGATGGCCTCGACGCGGGCGGCGTCCACCTTGCCGGTGGCGAGCTCGCGCACGGCGGCATTGAAGGCGGAGGCGACGGCGGCGCGGTGGCCCTCCTCCTGGAGGACGGCCACGAGGCTGAAGAGGTGCGGGTCGCGGTGGGGGGAGAAGTCGCTGCCAATCTCCTGGGCGAGCTGCTTGTCCAGCACGAGCTGCTTGTAGAGGGGGCTGGTGGGGCCGACGAGGTAGTCGGTGAGCACGGTCTGGATGGCGGCGTCGGAGGTGTCGAGCCGCGCGGCCGGCGTGTGCCAGGCGAAGAGGTGACGGGGCTGGGTGCTCTGGGGCCAGTCGATGTGGACGGAGCGCTCCTTCGTCTGGCGCGGCTCGGCGGGCACGGGCAGGGCGGTGCCCTTGCGGTCCCACGGGCCGTAGTGCGTGCGCACGGCCTGCATGAGCGCGTCGTCGTTGAAGTCACCGACGATGACGAGCAGGACGTTGTCCGGGGTGTACCAGCGCTCGAAGAAGGCGCGGCTGTACTGGTAGGCCTGGGGCATGGCCTTCACGTCCTCGTAGTAGCCGAGCGTGGTGTGCCCGTAGGTGTGCTGGGTGAAGGCGGTGCGGCCGAGCTCCTCCTCGATCTTCAGGTACGGCTGGGCGGCGTTCTTGTGGTACTCGCCGAGCACGGCGAGGGCCTCGGTCTGGAAGGAGGGCTCGGAGTACTCGAGGTTGCGGAAGCGATCCGCCTCGATCTGCACCAGCTTCTCCAGCCCGGCGGTGGGGCCGTACGAGTGGTAGACGGTGACGTCGTCGGAGGTGAAGGCGTTGTCGTCGTAGCCGTAGGTGCTGATGACCTTCTCGCGCTCGCCCTCGGGGAAGTTCTTCGTGCCCTTGAACATCATGTGCTCGAAGAAGTGGGCGAAGCCCGTCTTGCCCGGCTCCACCTCGTTGCGCGAGCCCACACGCACCACCGTCTGGTAGGCGATGAGGCCCGGCGAGTTGAAGGGCACGCGGACGACCGTGAGCCCGTTGGGCAGGCGGTCGACCTTCATGGGATAGGGGAAGAAGGGGGAGGCGGCGGGCTGCTCGGCGGCGGCGGGGAGGGCCGCGCTCAGCAGGAGCAGCAGGAGGGGGACGAACCTTCGGTGCATGCGTGTCCTCAGGTGGTGGAAGCACCCACGTTGGGGGAGCCGGAGAACGGCGCAGCCTACTTGCTATTCCCGCGAGCGGGCGGGCGTCGGGCGGAGGCGTTGGAGAACGACACCGCGAGGCGTCAGGAGGATTGACCGGGCGCCGTCAGCGGTTAAGGTGGATGGAGCAGTGATGCAGTGAGTGAAGTTGAAGTGCCCGAAGGGGGCGATCCGGTTTCGACGGGGGCATGGAAGTTCGAGACGCGTGCCGAGCTTGTTGGTTCGCTCGTAAAACCACTGACACAGACACAAAAGCCAACGACAACGTTGAGCTCGCGCTGGCTGCCTAACTAGCAGTTCCCTAGTGCGCGGTCCCCCCGCTCTCGGCCCGTGGGGTGGGGTAGGACCGTCATAATGCGGGCTGGCCGACGAGGGTGCCTGGACTCTCGGCGGTGAGATCATCCAGGACCGGCTCACAGAATCCCGTCCGTGGGAGTCTGGGGGACGTAACAAACCGCGGACTACGCACGTAGGGTCAAAGGACGGAAGGCTTTCGGACGCGGGTTCGATTCCCGCCGCCTCCACATTCAGAAGCCCAGCAATCTCAACGGATTGCTGGGCTTTTTCTTTGCCCTCGTTTCCTCATGTGCCCTCACTGTGCCCCTCCGGCGTCCCTGGCCGGGCGGCATGGAGTTGGGGCACAGGCCGGTCGAGTTGCTGCACCGCACTCTCCGGGGCCTCGGGCGCGAACTTCCTGCCGATGCGCCCCCATCCCCGTGGCGCCCATTGGCGCGGGAGTGCTCTCCGCGCGGGGCCTGTACGTGGTGGAGGTGGAGCTGCTCCTCTTCCTGTCCTTCTGGGCCTATGCACTCTGGCCGCGCCGCCGGGCGGTGCGGCTTTCCCATCAGAGCCGGTAGCCGACCCGGCCGCCGCAGCTGCCAGCGGCGTAGCACCCTGCCTTGAGCGAGTGCGGGAGGACGAGTTGTGGCTGGCCGATAGGAACTTCATCCGCGACAAATGGGGAGAGCGAGGCTCAGTAGGCGCTGTGGAGGGGAAGCGTCTCGCCGCAGGAGGGCTGACCGCCCGCGGAGCCGCTCAAAGGCCTCGCACGGAGAAGAGCATCGTCCGGTCCCACCCGGGCTCGATGGCAGAGGCCCCCGCCAGCAGCGCGAGTGCGACACCCGTGGCTCCCACGATGAGGCCCGGCTCCTCGGTCCACCCGAGGCGCCCGTCTGGTTGCCGCCCCCGCGCACGGAAGCCCCCCACGCCCTGCCCCGCGTGGTGCTGGTCCAGCGTGCGTTGCAGCCAGTGCCGCGCGGCCTCTCCCAGGGAGGCATCCCCGCTGGCCTGGTACAGGCGATTGAAGAAGTGCGCGAGACCAGCGGTGCCATGGCACAGCCCCGGCTCCTCGAGGCGGGCCTCCTCCTCCTGAGCCTCCCGTGCGGCGGCGCGCGCGAGCACCAGCGCGCGCGCCTCGCCCTCGGCGTCATCCAGGGCGCGCGCGCACCAGAAGAGCCCGAGCGCGACGCCGGGCGTGCCGTAGCACCAGGCGGGCCGGGTGCTGGCGGCGGGACCGGTCGGCGGGACGTAGGCGGGAGCGCGGTTGGCCCCGAGCGCCGCGCACTGGGCTTCGAGGAAGGTGCGCGCGCCCATCAACACGTCGCGACCGGCCGGCGTGAGCACCTCGGCGCGGTGTGCCCCCGCCAGGACCGCGAGCAGCCCGGCGGCCCCGTGGGCGAGGCCCAGGTCCCAGGCACCCGACGGGAAGCGCTCGCGCTTCCCCGGAGGCAGGTGCTCGGCCGGCGTCCACCAGCCGAGGCCCTGCGGCGCGCGCTGCGCGGCCTCGGTGAGGCGGACGGCGACGCGTGCGAGCAGCGCGCGCGCACGCGGGTCAGGCAGCCGCTCCAGCGCGTACACGCCCACGCCCGTCAGCCCTGAGACGAGGTCCAGCCCGTGCCCCGGCGCGGGCGCGCCAGCGGCGACCGCCTCGAGCTGCTCGTCCACCTCCTCCAACCCGTCCGCGTCCGCTGCGTCCAGGTGGGCCAGTGCCCATGCCAGTCCGGTGAAGCCCCGGAAGAGCGACGCGTCCAGCGGGACGTCGGCCGCGCGGGCCGCGGCGGCCTCCAGCAGCGCCTCCGGCTCCCCTGCATCGAGCCCCGCGCGCGCGAGGTACGCCCCCAGCAGCGCCGCGGAGGGCAGGCCGTTGTCCAGAGTGGGATCGGCGCGACGGAGGGCGCCGGCGCGCAGGGCCTCGGACACGCCCCGGGCGAGCTCGAGCGCACGGAGACGTACCGCGCCGTCGAGGACGGGATGCCAGACAGGGAGAGGGGGCATGGGGGCGGCCAGGCGACGCTCGACCGGCACCGGCCCACCGCGAGGGTGGGTCCTCGGGGAGGGCGGTGCCGTGCGGCGTCAGCGGGCTAGCAGGCGCAGATGCTTGCCTCGTACGAGTTGGAACCGCACATCTCCGGGTACATGGCGCTGGGATGGGTTCCGCCGGCGACGCCGTCCAGCAGCTTGAGCGCGCTGTCGTCCAGCGTGCGCACCGTCTCACGCTTCAGCTTGAGCTTCGTCTTCTTGGCCTTCTGGTCCATGCATGGCTCCTTCGAGGGATGCGCGAGAGCACGGGATATGCCTCCGCGGCGTCAGGCTCGACGCGTGGCTGACCACACACGGCATCGTGGTTTGAGCCACGAGCATGAGTATCAGCCGAGTGACGTGCCTTGGCTATATCGTTTCTCCGAATGTGCTCAGGCGCTGCCGCCGGGCGGGGGCTGGCATTGACGCTCCTTGCGTGCATCCACTATCCCAGGGGCGCCGACCCTCCACCCGGGACCTTCCTTGAAAGACACCAGACCTTCCACCGGGGACGCCGCCGCGTTCCGTGATGACGGCTTCATCGCCATCCGCACCCCGCTGCTGCCACTGGACGTGCTGGTGGAGTGGAGCCAGGGCCTGAAGGCCCCCGGGGCCCGCCCCGAGGAGCGCGAGGCCGCGCTCGCCGAGGACCGGGCCCTGCTGCGCCAGCGGCTGCGCGCGCACGTGGCTGACCCGGTGGTGCGCGAGGCGCTCTTCATCGCCTCGTCCTCCCTGGACGAGAGCCTGCCGGCGTGGCTGGAGCGGCCGGACTCGGAGGCGGGGCTGAAGGTGGAGCACACGCTGGTGCGCTACCTGGCGCGCATGGCGGGCCGGGCCACGCCCTTCGGCCTCTTCGCCGGGCACGCGGTGGGCAGCCTGGGAGAGGGCGCCGCGCTGCGCATGCGCGGGCGCTCCGGCATTCGCCGGCACACGCGGCTGGACATGGACTACGTCACCGCGCTCGTCGCCCACGTGTGCCGCTCGCCCGAGGCGGTGCGCGAGCTGCGCTACGTGCCCAACTCCAGCATCTACCGCGCCGGCGGCCAGCTGCGCTACATGGAGTCGCGGCAGAGCGACCGCGAGCGCTCCTACCACCTGGTGGCCGTGGAGCCCGCGCCCGTGCTGGATGCCACGCTGGAGCGAGCCGGGGCCGCCCTGGGCGGCGTCACGCTGGAGGAGCTGGCCGGGCCGCTGGCGGCGGAGGAGGACGTGCCGCGCGAGGAGGCCCTGGAGTACCTGGAGAGCCTGGTCGCCGCGCAGCTCCTGGTGCCGGCCTGGGCGCCGCTCGTCACCGGCCCGGAGCCGCTGCCCGCGCTGCTGGAGCAGGCCCGCGCCATGCCGGTGCTGGCGCCCGTCTGCGAGAAGCTGGCCGCCGTGGGCGAGGCCCTCTCTCGCATCGACGCCCAGCCCGTGGGCCTGCCGCCCGCCACGTACCGCGAGGCGGCCCGCCCGCTGGAGTCGCTGCCCGTGCCGCTGGAGATGTCCCGCCTCTTCCAGGTGGACATGTTCCGTGCCCCCGGCGAGGTGCGCCTGCCGCGCGGGGTGGTGGACGAGGTGCTGCGCGGCGTGACGGCGCTGCGGCGCATGGTGCCCGCGCAGAACGACTCGCACCCCATCGCCCGCTTCAAGCAGCGCCTGCAGGAGCGCTACGAGGGCCGCGCCGTCCCGCTGCTGGAGGCGCTGGACGAGGAGAGCGGCATCGGCTTCAGCGCCTCGCAGGCCCCCGGCGCCGGCACCGGCCCGCTGCTGGCCGGCTTCCGCTTCCCCGCCAAGGGAGAGCGCGAGGGCCCTCGCTGGGAGCCGCGCTGGACGTACCTGCTGCACCGGATGGAGGAGGTGCGCCGGAGCGGTGCGCGGGAGCTGGTGCTCGACGAGGCGGACGTGAAGGCCATGGAGGCGCCGAAGGGCGCGGAGCTGCCGGAGGCCTTCGGCGTGGTGGGCTCGGTGCTGGCGGAGTCGGCCGCGGCGGTGGACGCGGGGCGCTTCCGCTTCCTCTTCGAGAACGTGCACGGCCCGTCGGGCGCCGTGTACCTGGGGCGCTTCTGCCACGGCGACGCGACGCTGGAGGAGGCGGTGCGCCGCTACCTGCGCGCCGAGGAGGCCCTGCGCCCGGACGCCCTCTTCGCCGAGGTGGTGCACCTGCCCGAGGGCCGCGTGGGCAACGTCATCTGCCGCCCCGCGCTGCGCGGGCACGACCTGGTGTTCCTCGGGCAGTCGGGCGTGGCGCCGGAGGCGCGCATTCCCATGTCGGACCTGTGGGTGTCCGTGGAGGAGGGGCGCGTGGTGCTGCGCTCCCAGCGGCTGGGGCGCGAGGTGATTCCGCGCATGTCCAATGCCCACAACTTCAGCGCGCGCGGGTTGGGGGCGTACCGCTTCCTCTGCGCGCTCCAGTCCCAGGGGCGCGGGGGCCTGTCGTTCCAGTGGGGCCCGCTGAGGGACTCGCCCTTCCTGCCCCGGGTGGTGCTGGGGCGCGTGGTGCTGGAGCCGGCCACATGGACCGTGCGGGCCGCCACGGTGCGGGCCTGGGGCGAGGCGCGCGGCGTGGCCCGCTTCGACGCCGTGCAGCGCTACCGCGAGGAGGTGGGGCTGCCCCGCTGGGTGTGCCTGCGTGATGGGGACAACCAGCTCCCGGTGGACCTGGACAACGTGCTGTGCGTGGAGACGCTGGTGCAGCTCGTCCGCTCACGCTCGCAGGCCACGCTGGAGGAGCTGCTGCCCGGCCCGGACGACGTGTGCGTGGAGGGCGAGACGGGGCGGTACACGCACGAGGTGGTCATCCCCTTCGTGCGCCGGCAGCCGGAGGCGGTGCCCTCCGTGAGCGGCGCGCACGCTTCAGGCGCTCCGGCCAGCGCCAGCCCGAATGCGCCCTTCAAGCGTCGCTTCCCACCCGGCTCGGAGTGGCTGTACCTCAAGCTGTACGCGGGCACGGGCACGTTGGAGCGGCTGCTGCGCACCTCGCTGCGGCAGGCCGTGCGGAAGGTGGAGGCCTCGGGCGCGGCGGACCGGTGGTTCTTCATTCGCTACCACGACCCGGAGCCGCATGTGCGGCTGCGCTTCCACGGTGACCCGCGCCGGCTGGAGTCCGAGGTCTGGCCGGTGCTGCGCGAGACGTGCGAGGCCGCGCTGGCGGTGGACGAGGCGTGGCGCGTGCAACTCGACACCTACGAGCGCGAGCTGGAGCGCTACGGCGGCCCCGCCGGCATGGAGGCGTGCGAGGTCCTCTTCCACGCCGACAGCGAGGCGGTGCTCGCCCTCCTGGAAGCCTACCCGGGAGACGAGGGAGCCGACGCCCGCTGGCGCCTGGCCCTCAGGGGACTGGACGGGTTGCTGGACGCCCTGTCGCTGAGCCTGGAGCAGAAGCTGGCGGTGACGCGGAAGCTGCGCCAGAGCTTCGGGGCCGAGCACAAGGTGGAGAAGCGCTTCGAGGAGCAGCTCAACACGCGCTACCGCAAGGAGAGCCGGGCCCTGGAGGCGCTGCTGCGTGCCACGCCCGCCGACGGCGGCCCCTGGCGCCCGGGGCTGGAAATCCTCCAGCACCGGGCCGGGCGGCTGGCGCCGGTGGCCGAGGCGCTGCGGCGGGCCGAGGCGGAGGGCCGGCTCACCGCACCGGTGGATGCGCTGGCTGGCAGCTTCCTGCACATGCACGTCAACCGGATGCTGCCAGCCGACCAGCGGGCCCAGGAGCTCATTCTTTATGACTTCCTCTCCCGCCTGTATCGTTCGCGTCAGGCCCGGCTGAAGACTCAGGCATGAGCGAGCCGCAACCTTCCCCCCAGCAGCAATTGGGCGGTCCGAACCAGGTGGTGAGGGCGTCACGAAGGCCCTGGTCCGTGCCGTCTCCGACCCACGCGACGTGTCCGTCGGGCCGAATCAACACGGCAGTGGGAGCAGCGACCTCGCCGAGCACCGGGAGCTCCCACACCCCCGCGTATCGAGCGTCGAGCCGTTGAACCCGCTCCGCCCATGGAGCGATGTCGAGGGCGCCGGGCTCACCGAGATTGAGCAGTACCGGTCGGGCATCGTGCAGCAGGGTGAACACCCGCCGGGGGCCGTTGGCGGTGACCAGGTCGAGATCGGGCATGCGGCGCCCGAGCAGCGGGTGTCCCGTGCCGAGGTCGTAGCGAATGTCCAGACCCGACATCATCCCGGCGTATCGCTTGCGAGGCTCGTCCATCCTCAGCAGATCGGACAGGGTCTCGCGCAAGGCCTTCGTCCGTTCGTCGCCGCGGTTGAGCGCCGTTTGCGCCATGGTGCTCTTGAGCACGCGCGCACCGATCGGGTGCCGCTCGGCTTGGTAGGTATCGAGCAGGCTCTCCGGCGATGTGCCGTTGACCACTTGGGCCAGCTTCCATCCCAGGTTCACGGCGTCCTGGACACCGAGGTTGAGTCCTTGTCCGCCCGCCGGGGAATGCACGTGCGCCGCGTCGCCGGCCAGGAGCACCCGTCTCTCTCGGTAGGACGCCGCCTGGCGGGTCGTATCGGTGAACCTCGAGAGCCACGTGACGTTGTGAACACCGTAGTCGGTCCCGTAGACGGCGATGAGCGCCTCGCGAAGGTCGCCCAGGGTCGGCTCGTCGCCCTGCTTGACGTGCTGCTCGGTCGACACCACCCGCACGCGCTTCCCGTCCTCGAGTCTGCTGAGGCCATGGATGCCCTTGTCATCACGGCGGATGCCCCACTCCGGCTCGCTGGTCAGCTCGACCTCGGCAATCAAGTAGCTGGTGGACGGCTCCCACCCCGGGAAGTCGATACCGGCTTTCTTGCGGATCAGGCTGCGACCGCCGTCGCATCCGACGAGGTACTTCGCCCGCAGCGAACGGCCGTCGGACAGCTCGACGTCGACGCCGGTGTCGTCCTGGGCAAAGCCCGTCACCTCACGTCCGCGATAGAGCGGTACCTCCAGCTCGCCGACCCAGGCGGCGAGTATGCGTTCGATGCCTTCCTGCCACAGCGCGAGCCCGTAGTTGTGGCGAGTGGGAAAATCACTGATGTCGAGAGGGTTCATCGCGAAGCCCGCGACCTGAGCGATCTTCCCTTGCGCGATGAAGCGATCCGCGATTCCACGCTGATCGAGCACCTCGAGGGTGCGTGAATGCAGACCGCCTGCGCGCGAGCCGGCGAGGTCCTGGCTGGCACGCCGCTCGACAATGGCGACGTCAACCCGCGCCAACGCCAGCTCGCCCGCCAACATCAGCCCCGTCGGACCTCCTCCAGCGATCACCACCGCATGCGTTGTCATGGCCGATGACTGTGCAACATGACCTGGGGCTTGCCGCAAGCCCCCGTCGTATAGGAAGCGCTCCAGGCCCTGCCTGTGGCATGGACGGCGCGGCAGCAGCGCAGACGCGGAGGAGGCTTCCCTCAGAGTTCCTCGATGGAAGAGGAGCTCCTCGAGAAATAGCTGAACACCAGCGCGCAGATCATCAGCAGCAGCAACACCGCGATTCCGCGATGCTGCCACACCGACTTGGCCAGCTTGGTGGCCATGAAGCTGACCTTGCCGGAATGGATGTTGTAGTATGTCGCGGACTTGTCGCCGAGCCGGTCGCTGTACTGGCTCCGCATGAGTTCCCTGGGCGTGGTTGGGCTGAACCACCTCATCTTGGGCTCCCGGGGAGAGTGCGTCTTGCGCGTCATCCATTTCTCAGCGGTCAGTTTCAGCACCTTGGCGCTCCTGTCGCCCTCGATGCTGTCGAGCGCCAGCTTGACCACGTCGCGAAGCCGCTGCTGGACCAGGAGATTGGGTTGGGGCGCCCTCTCCGGATGGATGTCCGTGAAACGAACACGGGGAAATGCCGAGAATTTCTCCTTATCAATCTGCAGGTGCAAGACCTTGATCATGTGATAGGCGACCCGGCTCTTGTAGTCATAGTCCTGGGTGATGACCTTTTTTGTCTTGCCGTACCCGATCAGCTCCTCCTTCAGGCTGGCATTCCACTCCCTGTGGAGCACACCAATGGGAGCCATGAGCACGCGGTCGGCCTCCGCCTCCTGGCCATTCTGCCGGAGATATTTCTGGATGAGCTCATAGGCGATGACCAGCGAGTCCCCGGTGTCGACGTAATCAATGAGGATGAGCGTCTTTCCCCTGGTCTCGCTGAGCGGTAGGTATTTGGCGATGTAGCCCGCCATGTTCAGACTCAGCTCGACCTCCGCCTTCTTGTCATTCTCCATGGACACGCTGAGCGGCAACTCCACGGTCTCGATTCCGGGGAAGAACTGACGCATGAACTCCATCAGGACCACCGGACTGCGGCCCAGACCGACATAGAGGAAGTCGTTGTGCTCGTCCTGGGCGATCAGGTGTTGAGCGAACGAGTAGAAGCCCGCCAGATCCTTGTCCGTGAGCAGCCGGTGCTCACCGTAGGACCCCACGTAGTCGGGCTTGCTGCTGACTGAAGTGTCTTTCTTGGGAGGCATGATCCAGAGTCCTCGGAGGCAAGGAAGGGCGGCCCGAGTGTACAGAAACCAGCATTTCAGGGAAAGTGAGCCTGCTCCGATTCCGTTGACGCCCAAGGTGGGATGAAGGAGCCCTGGGACGTCCACGACCGAGGGCAAGCAGAAAAGGAAGTGCCGCGGCTTCACGCCGGAGCTCCAGGCGGAGGCAGTCCGGCGGGTGCAATTGCCCGGCGCAGCAGCCATCGTCCCTGGAAGCTCCTGGAGGTGACGAAAAGTAGTACCCCTCCTTCTGGAACATCCTCAGCGGCCCCCATTTTTCATGCGCTCGAGGAAGAGTACGCTGACTATTCAACACTGTAGTCAAAGGCGCGTCTGCGTCGAATACAGGGAACGAAGGAGGGTGCCCGATGAGTGCCAACTGGATGGCCAGCATTCCTAACAACAATCTGTTGCTCAAAGAGATCACGATGCCCGGGAGCCACGACGCGGGGGTCTCGCGCGTGCACGGCTCGAACAAGTTGGCCGGCTGGGTCGTCGGCAAGTCAGGCTACGTCTGCCAGGAGTACGACATCGCCGGTCAGCTGAACGCCGGCTCGCGCTTCTTCGACGTCCGCTTCTCCATGAAGAGCGGCGTTCCCACGACCGTGCACGCGACAGCCGGGAGCGGCGGGTGGGGTGAGAGCGCGGAGAGCATCTTCAAGGCGATCAAGGCGCATCTCGATACGAACGACCAGGAGATCGTGATCGTGCGCGTGTCCCACACGGACGCGACGGCCGGCGCGGCGGTCTACCGGGAGCAATTGAAGCACCTGGGGGCGCGTGCCCACGCGTGCCCACCCCAAACGAACCTGGCGATGCAGAAGCTTGAGGACCTGAGGGGGAAGGTGATCGTGGCCTACGCGTCGGACGCGATCGCATCCCCGAGATCCTCCGATGGGCAGATCCGGTTCGGAAAGGCGAGCAAGGAGAGCCGGCTAGGCATCGTCACCTGCGGCGAGTATGCCAATTCGAATGATATGGCCCTCATCAATTACAAGCAGCTCAAGAGGACGAACGAGCACCGGGAAGGGAAGTGCAACGACCACAGCGGCGACGACCACCTGTTCATGCTGTACTGGCAGATGACCGGCGGCGACGTCGGCACGAACACCACGAAGGGCGGCGACCTTCCCGATGACCCGGGCAGTCTCGTCAAGGCCAACGGGACGCACTACAACCTGCCCTTCCTGCTGAAATGGCTCAACGGCGACGTCGCTGGGAGCGCGACGCACGGCCACACATTTTCTAGTAACTCCACGCAGTCGTATCCGAAGCCAGACGTAAACCGCTGCGAATGGGTCCCGAACGTGATCAACCTCGACTTCGTCAACGCCGAGGTCTGCTCCAGGATCATCGCGTTCAACGAGGCGAAGCTGAGAGCTGCCGGGAAGTGGGACGCCGACGCCTGATGCGACTCTGACCGTTCCCCCAACGCGGGCAGGATTCGAACGTCCGGGTCAGCGCTACAGATTTTCCTTGAAGTGGCGCATCAATCGCTCCCAGCGCCGCTGGCTGACAAGCGGATCCAGGACCATGTGCGTGAAGCCGCTGAGGGGCAGCACTTCGTGGGGCTTTCCCGCGCGGAAGAGTGCGTCCGATAGTTTGAGCGAGTGTGAGAAGAAGACGTTGTCGTCCGCCGTGCCGTGGATGAGCAGGAGCCTGCCCATGGGTGCGTCTGCCTTCACGTAGGTGAGCAGGGAGCTCTTTTCGTACGCCTCCGGATGCTCCTGGGGCAGGCCCAGGTAGCGCTCGGGCACATGGGAGTCATAGTCCCGCCAGTCCACCACCGGGGCGCCCGCTACCGCGGCCTTGAAGACCTCCGGCCGCCTCAGGGCAGCCATGGCGGACATGTACCCGCCGTGACTCCAGCCCTGGATGCCCACGCGGCCCAGGTCGAGCTCCGGCACCTCGGCGGCGAGCGCCTGGAGGGCGGCTATCTGGTCCTCCAGCACGATGCTGGCGAAGTCGTACTTCAGCACGCGCTCCCACTCGCGGCCCCGGAGCATGGTGCCGCGTCCGTCCAGCTTCACGACGAGGAAGCCCTGGTCCGCCATCCACTGCGGCAGGAGGCTCTGCGCCATGCTCTGATGCACGAGGGGAAACGCCGCCCCGTATATCTCCACGATGACGGGCAGCTTCACGCCGGGCTTGAAGTCGCGCGGGCGGACGATGGAGGCCCAGAACCGCCTCGGGCCCACCTGGCGCACCTCCAGTTGGGGGATGAACGGAGGCTCCTTCGCCACGGAGGGCAGCTCGCCCACGCGCGTCCCGTCCGCCCGCAGCACCTGGAAACGCCGCAGACTCCGAGGCCCCTCGGAGGCCACGACGAGCAGGTCTCCCGTCCGGGACACGAGTCCCGTCTCCAGCGCGGGGCCTCCCGCCTCGGAGGTCACCCGGGCCGGCGGCTCCCCCGTCTTCACGCGCCACAGGTAGCGCTCGGTGGGGTTGGGGCCCCCGACGAAGTAAAGCGTCTCTTCCTTCTCCAGGTACCTCACGAGGCCACGGAACCCGCCGCCCGGCGGCACCAGCGAGCGCTCGAGGCTCCCATCCGCCTTGCGCAGCTCCACCTCGGGGCCGCCGTTGCGCTCGGTGTGCCAGAGGAAGCCGCTGCCGTCCTCCAGCCAGTGGGGGAAGTCCTGGTTGAGGCTCACCCAGGCCTCATCCTTCTCGGTGTGCAGTGGGCGCGTCCCGCCGGTGCGCACGTCCACGGCGAGCATCCGCACCTCGGTCTGCGCGCGGTTCTGCACGACGAGTGTGAGGGGGGCGCCCTTGTTCCACTTCACGGTGGCCAGGTACGGGTACTCCTCCGCGTCCCACGCCACCCATGTCGTCCTACCGCCCGTCACCGGGATGATGCCCAGGCGCACCTTCGCGTTGGGCTTGCCCGGACGCGGGTAGGCCACCGTGTCGCCGCCGCGCTCGGGGTGCGCCGGGTCCAACAGGGTGAGCTTCTCCACGCCCGAGGTGTCGGACTCGGTGTAGGCCATGAGTTTCGCGTCCGGGCTCCACCAGTAGCCCATGAAGCGGCCCAGCTCCTCCTGGGCGATGAACTCGGCCAGGCCGTGCGTCTTGTCGGCGGTGCCGCCCGTGGTGACGCGCTGCTCGCGATGGGTGGCCAGGTCCACGCGGTACACATCGTGGTCCCGGACGTACGCCACCTGCTTGCCATCCGGAGAGAAGCGCGGGTCGATGAGGCCCGGCCTCGTAGCCAGCTCCGTCACCTTCCCGGAGGCGCGCTCCAGGACGTACGGCTTGCCAGAGAGGGAGAGGAGGAGCCGGTCTCCCCGCGCGGAGAGCTCGTAGGAGGTGAAGCCGCGGGACCGGACGCGCATGCGCTCGCGCCGCGCCTGCTCCTCGGCGGAGAGCGTCTCCTCGGCGCCGTGGAGGAGCCCCTCGGGGGTGAGCAGCTCGCGTGTCTGGCCGGTGGCCACGTCGAAGGAGAAGAGCGTCAGGACATTGGACGTGGGCTCGCTGCGCAGGAAGAGGACGGTCTTCTCGTCGGGGGTGATGTTTGGGGCGACGGGCCGGCCGCTGTTGAAGTTGCGGGTCTCCGTGAGCTCGTGGAGGAAGGAAGGGGCGGGCTGGGCGAGAGCGGAGGCGCTCAGGAAGACGAGCGCCGCGGCCAGGGGGTTGCGCATGGGCGGCTTGGAGAGAAGAGGGCAGGTGTCGGAACGAGTCACTCCGCCACGAATCGGGGTAGGGTGGCGGCAAACCAGAGGGGAACAAACCATGTCCGACGAACTCGTCTTCTACACCAACCCGATGTCGCGTGGCCGGATCGTGCGCTGGATGCTCGAGGAGGTCGGGCAGCCCTATCGGACCGAGTTGCTCGATTTCGGCACGACGATGAAGGCGCCCGCCTATCTGGCGATCAACCCGATGGGCAAGGTCCCGGCGCTGCGCCACGGCGACACCGTCGTCACCGAAGCGGCGGCCATCTGCGCCTATCTCGCCGACGCCTTCCCGAAGGCGGGTCTGGCCCCCGCGTCGGGCAGCCGCGAGCGTGGCGCCTACTATCGCTGGATGTTCTTCGGCGCCGGCCCTGTCGAGTCGTCCGTCACCAACAAGGCCATGGGTTTCCAGATCCCGCCCGAGCGATCCGGGGCCTCGGGCTATGGCAGCCTCGACGCGGTCCTCAACGCGCTCGAGGGCGCGGTGTCGCGTGGCGACTACCTCGTCGGTGACCGCTTCAGCGCCGCGGACCTCTATGTTGGCTCGCAGATCGGCTGGGGCATGCAGTTCGGCACCATCGAGAAGCGCCCGGCCTTCGAGCGCTATGTCGGACGCATCAACCAGCGTCCCGCCGCCATCCGCGCCCGCGAGATCGACGACGCCCTGCTGCCGAAGAAGTAGCCGACACCTCGAGGGGCTCACCTCTGGGCAGCGGGGTTCGCCACGCTTGCTCCGAGGTGAGTCACTCGCCGCGACTGGCGTCACGGATCGGCCGGAACTCGTTGCCCTCTCTCCAGTTGGGCCATCGATGCGAGTCGGCCAGGCGGCGGCCCAGCTCGAAGAACAGGCGCACGTCCTCCGCCATACCCGTCAGGTCCCACTCGGGGCGGAACTCGTCGGTGACCTTGTGGTAGTCGTTCAGGGTGTAGCGCCGCACCGCCGCTTGACCGGCTGGGATGCCCCCCTGCACCAGGTCCACACCGCTCTTCGTATAGACGACGGGTACGCCCACCTTGGCGAATGAGATGTGATCAGAGCGGTAGAAGAAACCCTGCTCCGGCGCATCCTCCTCGGTGAGGTAGCGCTGCTCGGGCCCGGCGACGTCTTCCAGAATGTCCTCGAGCTCGGAGGCGCCGCGGTTGACGACCACCACATCCCGGGTGGGGCCGCTGACGTTCAGGATGTCGAAGTTGATGCCCGCCACGGTCTTGGCGAGCGGGAACACCGGGTGCTGCGTGTAATACCACGAGCCCCAGAAGCCACTCTCCTCGGCGGTCGTCGCCAGGAAGAGGATCGAGCGCTTCGGCGCGGGATTCAGGGCGGTGAAGGCCTTGGCCAGCTCGAGCAGGGCCGCGGTTCCGGTGGCGTTGTCCACCGCGCCGTTGAAGATCTTGTCGCCCGGGAGGCTGTCGTTCTTGCCGATATGGTCCCAGTGCGCCATGTAGATGATGACCTCCTCGGGCCGCTGACGTCCCGGCAGCAGCCCGAGCACGTTGCGCGACTGGCTGGTGGCCAGCGAGTGGTACATCTGGGTGGAGGCCTTCAAGCCGAGTGGCACTGGCTGGAAGTCCTTGCGCCTCGCCCGCTCCTTGAGGGTGGCGAAGTCCAGACCGGCCGCGGAGAACAGGCGCCCGGTCGCATCGCGGGTGATCCACCCCTCGAGCGCCAGCCGCTCGGGGCTTCCCGGCGCGGGCGGGATGTCGAAGCGGGGGTGATCAGCCCAGCTGCCGACCACCACGCCCCAGGGGTAGCCCGCGGGCGCATCCTCGTGGACGATCAACACCCCCGCGGCCCCGCGCCGCATCGCCTCCTCATACTTGTAGCTCCAGCGCCCGTAGTAGGTCATCCGCCGGCCCAGGAAGTCGCCGCTCTCCAGGCCATAATCCGGATCGTTGACGAGCACGACGAGGGTCTTGCCCCGCACATCCATGCCCTTGAAGTCATCCCAACCCACCGCCGGCGCGCTGACGCCGTAGCCGACGAAGACGAGCTCGCTTTCCGTGAGCGACACCCACTCGGTGAGCCGCCGGTTCCAGACCACCACGTCCTCGATGGAGGCGAGGTCGAAAGGCGCCGCGCCTCCCGTGATGTGCAGCCGGGTGGAGGGATCCGGAGTGATTTGGACCAGGGGGACGGTCTGGAACCAGTCGCCGTGATTGCCTGGCTGCAGACCGAGACTCGCGAACTGATCTCGCAGGTACGTAACGGTGAGTTCCTCTCCACGGGTGGCTGGGGCGCGTCCCTCGAACGCGTCCGAGGCCAGCACCTGGATATGGGTCGAGAGTCCCTCCGCGGAGATGCGTTGTGCGGCGTGGGGAGGTGGAACGCCGTAGGCAACTCCAGCGCTCACGAGGACAGCGGATAAAGAAGCGAATAGCTGGCGATGCGTGATCATCGAGGGGAATACCTCTCCGCGAATACTTCGCGAGCTCCACGGGAGTGGGTGGGTTGTTCCCCACGACAAGGCAAGGCATGTGCCACCTTCCCTCGGACACTCACCGGGGACACCCCGCGCCGGCCCAGGCATTGGGCATGCGGGGGACCGGGCTCTTTGGAGCTATCTCACCGGTGTCGGTCGACATGTCGCCAGACATGTCGCCACGCCTGATTCGACATGTCGCTCGGAGGGTCCGCGGGGTGCATCGACCCGGTTGGAGGGCGAGCATCCATGGGAAGCGTCACCCTCGCGGGGGCTCGAGGTGGCGGACTCGAGCGAGAGCGCCGAGGCGGTGCTCTGCCAGCTGGCGCAGCTGCGCGGAGGAGCGCCCACGTACGGGCTCGAGCCGAAGCCCACGTCCCCTGTCCGCCGCACCGCCAGAAGCTGCTCAACTCCGGCAGCTTCGGATGCCCGCGGACCGGGGAGCCGCGGGCACCGCATGTCCACAGGCCACGATGCCCAGGAGTACGGTGCCCGCGAGCAGCGGGCCCCACGGCGTCATGGATGGACCCGGGGGCTGTCGCTCCGTTTCTCAGTACAGGTAAGACAGCGCGGTCTTGTCGGAGCTGCTCCACTCGCCGGACTCGGTCGCCCGGAAGCAGGAGTTCATGATCGACCCGCCCACCCGGGCATCGGACGGCGTGCCGGGGATGAGGATGGCACCCACGTTGGAGGCTCCCTCGTTGCTGGTGGCGCCGCCGCAGCTGATGGACCGATCGTAGTAGTCCGAGTGGCGGAAGCCGATGCAGTGGCCGAGCTCGTGGGTGATGACGTGCTCGCTCACGTCCACGCTGTAGCTCTGCAGCCCGGTGCCGATATTGATGGTGCCGTAGGGCTTGCCGCCCGAGGGGAAGCCCGCGGAGCCGCCGGTGCCGCTCGTGGTCCTCGCGCTGATGGTCGCGCTGCAGTCGGCGGCCGAGCCGCGCACCATGGTAAAGGAGAGGTTCTGGCTATTGTAATTCTCGATGGCCAGATCAAGGCCCGCGCTGAGCGTGCTGTAGCCGTTGAACTGGGAGGTGGGGATGACGCAGATCTTCGTCACGCTGCTGCTGACGAGATTGGTCGTCCGGTACTGCTCGGCGCTCCCGGTGGACTGGAGCATCTCGAGGGACGCCTGGTGGGTCACGTGAGCGTCGTTGCCCACGTACACGTCACCATCGACGATCTTGATGTCGTCGGCCCGATAGCCGGCCTCGATCAGGTTG
>NZ_DASVSO010000847.1:0-8214 GCF_036388035.1 Archangium sp. | reverse complement strand
TCACCTGCTTGGGACGCGCGGGCTTGCGGGTGGCGGGAGCGGCGGCATGGGCCAACGCGGAGAGGTGAAGAAGCAGGCAGGCAAGCAGACATTCCTTCATGACGGTCACGGCATTCTCTCCAGTGCGTTCGCGGCGCGGGGCTTGAGCCACGGGCCCGCAACGGTAGAGAGCCGGTGAGTTGCGGAATGATGCAGAGAATCCATCGCGGTGCCGCCCGCTCGGTGCGGCTGCCCGCCGAGCTCTTATGCGCTGGGCCGAGGAGGCCCAGCGCAGCCCTCGGGCCCCAGGTCGAGCACCCAGTCCGCGCTCTTGATGACGTCCAGGTTCTCCTGGCTGCTTGCCATCGTTGCGTCTGAAGGTGCTACATTCACCGACAATTTCCCTGATGAATACATCTTCGGTTCTGCGGAGCCTTGGCGCTTCATTGCTCGGCCTGCTCCTTGTTTCCTGTAGTGCGACTCGCTCTCCAATCCCCGGACCCACTGGAGAACGTGAGCTGTCCAGGTACGCACTCATCGTTGAGGAAGCGCCCGATGGGCGGGTGACTCACTCCTGGAACTCGGGGACTTCGACCTGACGATGTACTCGAGGCACGTGCACGTCGACGGTTTCCATGGGCGGCTTGAACAGGTCGTGTTCACGGACCAGGACTGTCACCGTCAATATGAGGTCTGCGTTCCCACCTGCCTTGCAAGCACCAGAATCTTCCAAGTCGACAAGTATGCACACGATTCAAGTCAGTATGGGCAGTGGAGGACCGGGAGGAGGCGATACTGCCCGGAGGCATGCATGAAGCAACTCGCCATGTGCCTTGCACAGGCGGAAGCCAGTCCTGTGAGATTCGAGGCCATGGACACTGCGATTGATTGGGCCAGGCGACATCGAACCAAGATTCTGGCGGGTACGGTCATCATCATTGCCGGCGTCGCCTTCGTCGCCGTGGTCGGCGCTTCAGGTGGGGCCGCGCTCGTCTTCGTACCGGTCGTGCTGGTGGCTTCCTCGGGCAACCCTTTGGGGTTTGAGCTGACGCTGGAGGCACCGTGACGATCTCCAAACTGCTCTCCGCCTCGGAAGCACTGGTTGTCGACCAGTGGCAGAAGCTCCATCCGCCCGGCGATTCCAAGGCATACCGTCTCCTGAAAGAGGCAGGCTTCTTCATCTGGCGAACAGGCCAGCTCTATCGCTTCGAGGACTATCTCGCACGCCCCTCGGCAGACGGTGCTGTCGATGTGAGAACCTCCTGGCGTGGCGAGAATGACGAGGAGGTCAGCGAGGCCTGGCAGACTCTCTCTCGAATCGGCGACACCCTGCGAGCCGAGGAGAAGAAGAAACTCATTCAGGTCGCCAGGGCTCAGCTCGAGTTCATTGCTTCAACAGGCCAGTGCGAGGAGTTTCACGACTACCTGAAGACCTACTACCGCAATCCTCCTCCAGTCATCGCCCGATTCGACACGCGCGACGAGGCGGAGACATGGTTGAGGAACCTCCCCGAGCCGCCCAGCAGCGCCTATATCCTGGTGGGGAATGAATATCTGGAGGTCTTCTATTCTCGTGAGAGGGTCATACGTGCCCTCCGCCGCGATTACGCGCTGGAAAGATTCATCGAGGCCGTCACGTCACGCGGGTTGCCTGCCCCGGCGGCCTCGTTCGACACCCATACGGAGGCAGCGGTCTGGTGGAAGAGTCACCCTGCTCCGCCCCTGTCGGTCTTCGTGCGGATCGCGGGCGAACACCATCTCGCGGTGTATCACAAGAAGATTGATTACCGCTCGCTACACCCCATCTCCATCCTGGAAGACTGGCGGAGGGAGCAGGAGAGGATTGCAGAGCAGGGGAAGGGGTGGAGCAGGTGATTGTCCATGGGATACGGAGTGGAGGCGGCGGGAATCGAACCCGCGTCACGGTTGCTGGACGGTGCAGCGTCCCTCGGCTCCTCGCGTCAGGTCCTCCGCCACCGTGCGCAGCAGGCCTCGCGTCAGTGCCGAGCGCTCCGCCTCCGTCTTCTCCCCCCGTGTGAGCCACTGCGCCACCTTCCCCAGGCTCGCCGTGGTCACCACCTGCAGCCGCACGCCCACTTCCACCACGAAGGCGGCGTCCTCCTCCGGCTCCTCCTCCAGCACCCACGCCACCCGCTCCAGCTCCAGCGTCCCCGGTGAGGCGAGCGGCCTGTCGTCCAGCACCCAGGCGCTCCCCTTCGTGTACGCCAGCACCTGCGTCAGCCGCGTCCTGTCCACCTGCTCGGAGAACCACAGCGGCCGGCTCCGCAGCAGCCGCAACTCCACCTCCAGCCGCCCCGCGAGCCCCAGCCGCATCAGCCGCTCCAGCTCGGGCGCCACCAGCGCGAGCGCCTCGGGTCGCACCGCCACGCGCCGCCCCACCCGCGTCGCCGAGCACGTCGCCCGGGGTGGCTCCTCCGCCCGGGCTCGGGGCGCGAGCAGGCCCACCGCTGCCACCAGCGCCGCGACGTGTCTCCTGCTCATGCGCGTGACGGGGGCCCTCATGGTGCCTCAGAAGGGCCGGACGAAGAACAGCCGCGCCTCGGGGACGATGGACGCCCGCTCGTCCGTGCGCCACGCCACCGTGAAGCGCGTCGTGTCTCCGAAGTAGAGCTGCGCGCCCACGCCCAGCCGCGGGTCCATCCAGCCCGCCTCACCCCGGTGCACCGCGCCCACGTCCGCGAAGGCTCCGACGAAGCCCCACCGGTACTCCGCGCTCGCGAGCAGCGAGGCATCGCCCCGGAACTCCTTGAAGGCGTAGCCGCGCAGGGCGTCCCAGCCCCCCAGCGCCTCGCGCTTCTGCATCGGCAAGTCCTCGCCGCCCGCCACGCGCACGCGCAGCCGCAGGCCGGCATCGCGGCCGGTGCTCGCGTACAGCACGCTGTCGCTCACCACCTTCCAGAATTGGAACTGCTCGTCTCCGCCCAGCGCCGGGCTGCCCACCTCCACCGTCAGCAGGCTGCGCAACGCCGTGCGCTCGGGCCACTCCCAGTCGTGCCGCAGCAGCGACACCTCGGGACTCCGGAAGAGCGAGCCCACGCCCTCGGCCCGCACCGCGTCGCTCGCGAACTCGAGCCGGCCCACCATGGACGTCATCCGCCCCGCGTCCACCGCCGGGTTGGGGAAGGGCGCCGAGTCGCGCCGGAAGAGGGAGAAGGGCGGCGAGAAGCTCACCAGCGACTCGTACGTGTCCCGCCGGTACTCCGCCCCGGCGAGCCACTTCGTCCGGAAGCGCCAGGTGGCGAAGGCCGTGTAGCCGCTGCGCCGGAAGTACTCGGCGTCCGGCCGGTTGAGCAGGGCGGAGTAGAGGAACGAGTCGATGGCACCCAGCCGCCATCGGTCGAGCGTGTCCGTGAAGTCATGGACCTGGACCCCCACCTCCGCGAGCCGCAGCACCGGCACCTGCACCTTCGCGCCCACCAGCCAGTTGAGCCTCCGCTGGAGCCGCGTCTGCTCGGGATCCTCCGCGATCCGCTGGCCACCCCACCGCAGTGGAATGGTCAGCGCCCCGTCCAGCACCAGGTGCGCCCGGTTGCGCACGTCCCACAGCGTGAGCGAGGTGGACAGGCCCGGCGCGAAGCCCGTCACCTGCGTGTGCATGGGGATGACGTCGACGTCGAAGGCGGGACCGCGCGGGCGCACGTACACCACCACGCGCCGGCCCTCGGTCTTGATGGCGTCCTCGGACTTCTCGTCCCACTGCTCCGCGAGCTTCTCCCAGGACAGCTCCACGCCCTCGTCCCAGCTCTTCTTCTTCTTGCGCCGCTGCTCCTCCGCCACCGGGCGGTAGCGCCGCGCGCCGCTCTCGTCGCGCTCCTCCACGAAGCGCGTGGTCGGCGCGGGCAGCGTCTCCACGTCCCACAGCGACAGGAAGGGCAGCTCCGCCTCCACCCGCTTCGCCGCGCGGCGCAGGTCGCTGCGCAGCAGGACGTCCCCGGGCTGGATGCCCAGCACCTCGCGCACCCGCTGCGCCACCCCCTCGTCCACGCCTCGCACCTCCACCGCCTCCACCTTCCCTGGGTCTACCCGCACCTCCAGCCGTCCCTCCGACGTCAGCGTGGCGTCGAGGCTCGCGAGCTGGTAGCCCTCGTCCTGGAGCTCGTCCACCGCGCGCTCCAGCGCCGCGGGCAGGCCCTTCCACACCAGGCCCGGGTGGAACTCGCCCTTCTGGAAGTGGGCCAGCAGCTCCCTCGGTGGGTTCGGCGTCGGGCAGGTCTTCGCGGTGATGACGAACCGGCCACGCCCCGCCTCGATGTGCACGCTCGTCACCGTGTCGTCGTCATCCCCAGCGTCGTCCTCGTCGTCGTCATCGTCCGAGGCGTATGGCGGGAGCCGGAACATGTCGTCCTGCAAGTCCCTCAGCTCGCCCGCCTCCAGGCCCTGGATGTCCACGCTCGTGACGGAGGGGTGCTCCTGCAGCGTCACCACCAGGGTCGGCGTCGTGCCCTCCGCGAGCCGCACCGTGGGCGTCACCTTCGCGAAGAGCCCCGTGCGCGCCAGCCGCTTGAGGGCGACCGCGGCCCGCTCGGGGGACAGGGGGCCCTGGGCGGGAATGCGGGCCAGGGTGCGCACCTGCTGCTCGGAGAGCCGCTCGAGGCCCTTGAGCTCCACGCCCGCCAGCGCGCGCGTCTCCCCGTTGATGCTCAGTCGCAGCGCGCCGAGCACCTCGGAGTCGCCCGCCTCCTCGTCCTCCGCGTCCTCGGAGAGGCACGGGTCCTCCTCGGGCGAGGGCTCCTGGGGAGCGGTGGCCAGGGGGGCCGTGTCGTCCTTGGGGCTGGAGGCCTCGGGGGTACCGGAGTCCGCGGGAGCGGGGGCCGCCGGGGGGCCGGCATCCGGGGTGCCCTGGGCGCCCGCGGCGAAGGAAAGGAAGCAGAGAAGGAGTGCGAGGCGGTTCATGCGAGACGGAGGGAGCACGTGGCGTTCCAGGTCGACCGGTGCGGCAAGTGCGCGAAAACACGGAGCTCGGGTCGCGGCGAGGATGTCATCCCCACATCCTGATGTCGCGGGGAGATGTGCGGATGACATCGCGAGCGTTCAGGCGACGGGGATTCCGAGCGCCTTGACGCGGCGGTAGAGGTTGCCCCGGTCCACCTGCAGCAGGCGCGCGGCCCCGGCGACACTGCCTCCCTCCTCCAGGGCGGCCTTGATGAGCGTGCGCTCGAAGTCATCCACGTGCTCGCGGTAGCTCTTCTGTCCGAGCATGAGGTGGGAGGGCGTGGCCGCGAGGGGCGTGGGGCCGGCGAGGGACTCGGGCGAGAGCGTGAGTGGGCCCTCGCCGCGCAGCAGGTTCTGGCGCTCGATGAAGTTGCGCAGCTCGCGCACGTTGCCGGGCCAGGGCCAGGCGCGCAGGGCCTGCTCCGCGCCGGGCGCGAGCACCAGGGGCACGTGGGGCCCGGCCAACTCCGCCGCGAAGGCCCGGGCCAGGGGGAGGATGTCCTCGGGCCGCTCGCGCAGGGGCGGCAGGGTGAGGGGGAGCACGTTGAGGCGGAAGTACAGGTCCTGCCGGAAGCGTCCCTCCTGCACCGCGCGCGCGAGGTCCCGGTGTGTGGCCGCGAGGATGCGCACGTTCACGGGGACGGGCAGGCCGCCTCCCAGACGCTCCACCTCCTTCGTCTCCAGCACGCGCAGCAGCTTGGCCTGGAGCTCCAGCGGCATGTCCCCGAGCTCGTCGAGGAACAGCGTGCCGCCGTGGGCCTGCTCGATGCGGCCGAGCCTGCGCGCGGTGGCCCCCGAGAAGGCGCCGCGCTCGTGGCCGAACAGCTCGCTCTCCAGCAGGGTGGAGGGGATGGCGGCGCAGTTGACCGCGACGAGGCGCCCCTTGCGCCCGGAGGCGAGGTGGAGCGCGCGCGCCACGCGCTCCTTGCCCGTGCCCGTCTCGCCGGTGATGAGGATGGCCGCGTCGCTCGGCGCCACGCGGGCGATGAGCTTGCGCAGCGACTCCATGGCCGCGCTGTCCCCCACGAGGTGGCCAGGGCGGGCCAGCTCCTCCTGCAAGCGCTGCTGCTCCTCGCGCAGCTCACTGAGGGCGAGCGCGTTGCGCAGCGCGGTGAGGAGGCGCTCGGGGGAGGGCGGCTTCTCCACGAAGTCGGTGGCGCCCAGCTTCAGGGCCTGCACGGCCTCGGCGGGCGAGGCCTCACCGGAGAGCACCACCACGGGCACGGGGAGCGGCTTGGGCAGCCGCGCGAGCAACTCCAGGCCCGTCTCTCCGGGCATGCGCAGATCCAACAGCATCAGCGCGGGCGGGTGGCCGGGCGCGTCGAGGAGGCGCAGGGCCTCGGCGGCGGAGCGGGCCTCCACGGGGGAGAAGCCCTCGTCGGAGAGCAGGCCCCGCAGGCCCTTGAGGACGCCCGGGTCGTCATCCACCAGGAGGATGCGCGGGCCGGACGCCTGGGGGCGCGGGGCGGGGAGGGGGAGTTCCACGGGCACAGGCCCAGCGTAGCGCAACGGCTCGGCGACGACCCTCCCCCCGTCTTCTTTGAGCGGGAGAGGCGTTTCCGCCCAGACGATACCGGTCATGCGGCCATCCTCTCGGAAGCAATGAGCCTTCCGCGGTCGTTCCGTTACCCCTACCGTCACGCCGCGTAAGGCTCGGAGTAGATGGATAGATGATGAACTTGATCGTGCTGATAACAGCGATAGCGATGGTCAGCGTTGGATGTGCCCACGGGCAACGGCCAGTGTCCCAAGTCTATGTCGTTTCCGAGGATGCGGACGGAGTCGGTGCCGCACTCGCGAGCGGGGGTGCTGGTGGTCATGATTGCCAGAAACAGCATGAGGAGTGCGTGGAGCTGTGCTGGAAGAAGAAGAACTGGCCCTATCCTCACAATAAGCAACAAAGCGGATGGTACTACGAGCGGTGCGAGCACGACTGCACTGAGGAATTCAAGAAGTGCGAAGAGGAGCAGGAGGAAGTGACGCGAGAGAAGGAAAAGCGTCTGAAGTTCTCGCGCATGGACGAGGCAATTGATTGGCTCGGGAAACACAAGGCCGAGGTGGCACTTGGAGCTGTCGTCATCGTCGCTGGCGTTGCCTTCGTCCTCACGACGGGTGGCTCTGGTATGTTGATTCTAGCTCCTCTTGCCCTCTGAATTGGATGCGAGAATGAAATACAATCAGAACTTTGATGTCGACTCCGTCTTGGACATCCTGCGCGGCGTAAACGAGAAGTACCAAGAGGGCTCGCCAGAAGACGAGGCGCTTCGTATCGCCGCTGTGGCCTTGTTTTATGTCCGCGAAACCCAAAAGCTGGATGAGTACCGCGAGTTCTTTCGCGCATTCTATACTCCCGCCATTGATTACATCGTCGTCTCCCAGGCCTTTGCGACGAGAGCCGAGGCAGACGAGTGGCTTGCCAGTGGCAAGGCCACCGAGGGAGAACGTGTCAGAATCGCTGGCGAGGGTTTTCGGGTCATTCCCGAGCGGAAGGGAACGGGCTTGAGATTTCTTCGGACCCCCCTGCCCGAAGAGTTGATGAAAAAATATCCTCCAGATTCAGAATAGGTGCTCGGCGCGGAGCCGTTGGTCAAGGCGCTTTCTGCACGTCCTGCACGGGCGCGCTCGCCGTGGGCAGCTCGCGGAGGGCCGTGAGGTAAGCGTCCCCGCGCTTCTCCGCGAACAGGTCCAGCACCAGCATCAGCGAGGCCTGCACCACCAGTCCCACGCCGATGCCGTACACCAGCTCCTTGCGGCGGAAGGCATATGTGAGCGCCACGCCCGCGAGCAGCAGGACGACCTCGATGACCTTGTAGAGCTCGAAGTTGCGCATCACCGCTTCCATCCGGGGCACCTCCGCGGACTGGAAGGCCGCGGGGGACGAGGCGAGCTGCTGCACGAGTGCCGCCACCTGCGCGTCCGTGCGGAAGGCCACCGTGCCACCCACCACGAGCTGGATGAGGGCCACGGCGATGAGCGGGTACGCCATGCCCCGGTACGAGGAGCCCGACCGCAGCAGCCACACCGAGGCGCCCACCGCGACCACTCCCACGAGGATGAACAGCCAGCTCTCCGTCTTCTCCTCGGCGAAGTAGCGCACCATCTGCTCCTGCATGCCCATGACCCACCCTCCCGGCGCGGTGCTTCTCCGCGTCAATTGATGACCTCGGGTCATTAATTAAGTGAGCGCGGGTCAGCAGTCAAGCCGGGGCGCGACCTTCACGGTCGACCTGCCGCGGCGTTCGGTGGACTGAGGGGCAGCTCCACGAGCGCGAGCGTGCCGCC
>NZ_DASVSO010000846.1:0-5471 GCF_036388035.1 Archangium sp. | reverse complement strand
GTGCTGCTCGACGTGATGATGCCGGGCATGGACGGGCTGGAGGTGTGCCGGCGCATCCGCTCCAAGAGCACCATCCCCGTCCTCATGCTCACCGCGCGCGGCGACGAGACCGACCGCGTGGTGGGGCTGGAGCTGGGCGCGGATGACTACCTGGCCAAGCCCTTCAGCCCTCGCGAGTTGCTCGCGCGGCTGAGGGCCGTGCTGCGACGCGCCCAACCCGCCTCGGTGGCGGAGAAGCTGGAGGCCAGCGGCGTCGCCATCGACGCGTCCGCCCGCGAGGTGCGCGTGGGCGGCCGGCTGGTGGAACTCACCGGGCTCGAGTTCGACCTGCTGGTGGCCCTCGTGCGGCGCGCCGGGCGCGTCATTCCCCGCGATGCCCTGCTCGGCGAGGCCGGCCGGAGCGACACCGTGGTGGGCGAGCGCACGGTGGACGTGCACATCTCCCACCTGCGGCAGAAGCTGGGCGACGAGGGCTCGCGCCTCATCAAGACGGTGCGCGGGGTGGGCTACCTGTTCAGCAAGGACGGCCCATGAGCCGGCTCCCGCGCGGACCCATGAGCCGGCTGGGGTGCTTCATCCGCGCGAGGCTGCGCCGCCGGCTCTTCGTCTGGTTCGGCGTCTCCATCTTCACCACCTTCGTCGTGGTGGCCACGGTGATGAGCGTGATGGGGGGCCTGATGGGAGGCGGCCCCTCCTGGCGCCAGGAAATGGACCGGGTGCGCACCTTCGCCGGCCACCGGCTCGCCGAGGTGTGGGACGACCCCGCGCGCCGGGACGCACTCGCCCGCTCCGTCGCCGAGGACCTTCGATTCGACGTGGAGCTGCGGGACGCCTCCGGGGTGCTGCTCCTGCGCACCGGGCAGGCCTGCCCTTCGTACGCGGAGCTCTCCGTGCCGGTGGAGCGCGACGGCGTGAGGCTCGGAACGGCGCTGGCCTGTTACGGGCAGACCCGGCCCCGGCAGCCCTGGCGCGGACCGATGGTGTTGCTGCTGGCCGGGACCACGCTGTGGCTGGCGTCGGGGTGGCTCGCTCGCCGGCTGTCCCGGCCCATGGATACGCTGGCGCGAGCCGCGCAGGAGCTGGGCGCGGGCAGGCTGGACACTCGGGTGACGCTGGGCCGGCACGCCACGGGCGAGATGTCCGTGCTGGCCGAGGCCTTCAACGACATGGCCTCGCGCATCGAGCGGCAGATGGCGGATCAGCGCGAGCTGCTGGCCGCGGTGTCACACGAGCTGCGCACGCCGCTGGCGCGCCTGCGGGTCCTCGTGGAGCTGATGCGCGACGCCGGAGGCCCGGAGCGGACGGCGGACCAGATGGAGCGCGAGGTGGTGGAGCTGGACGCGCTCGTGGGCGAGCTGCTCGCGAGCTCACGGCTGGACTTCGGCCAGGTGGCGCCGCGCGAGCTGGATGGGAAGGACCTCGCGACGCGGGCACTGGAGCGAGCGGGAGTGCCGGTGGAGACGCTCGCGGTGGACGCCCCCGACGCGAAGCTGGTGGGAGACGCCACGCTGCTGGGGCGCGCCCTGGCCAACCTGCTGGACAACGCGCGCAAGCACGGTCAGGGCCCGGAGGCACTGCGGCTCCTCGAGCGCGAAGGGCGGCTCGCCTTCTGCGTGGATGACCGGGGCCCGGGGCTGCTGCCCGGCGAGGAGACGCGCATCTTCGAGCCCTTCTACCGCAAGGACCGGGGCGGCGAGGCGCGCGAGGCGGGCTCGCTGGGACTGGGGCTCGCGCTGGTGCAGCGGATTGCCCGGGCCCACGGCGGCGACACCTTCGCGGAGAACCGCCCGGGCGGAGGCGCCCGGGTGGGCTTCACCCTGCGGCGCGAGGGGCCGGCCACGGTCAAGGCACCGCCTGAAGTCGCCCGTTCACGAGCGTGAGAGGTGGGCAGTACGGGCCCACCTCGCTCCGCGTCCACCAGTGGCCGGTAGCGCGCCATGTGTCCCAATCCGTGAAGCGGTAGTCGAAGAGGCGCGTGCGCACGAAGCGCGGCGGCGTCTCCGGAAAGGGGTCCTCCATGAAGAGGTGCCGCGCGGTGGCGTCGCCACGCAGCAACTGCTCCTGGAGGCGGATGAGCCACGGGTTGTTCCGACAGGTGGAGAGCGAGGCGAACCACATCTGCCAGTCGAGCCGCGGCTGGTGCGGAGCCACGAAGGGAGGCGCCTCGTCCAAGCGGCCCGGACGGTACGGCAGGAGGTACTCCTTCCACGTCTGTCCCTCGGAGCTGCCCTCGATGAGGATCTCCCGCCGCTCGGTGGTCATCACCGCGAAGAGGCCATAGGTGTTGAAGCTCCGGAAGCCGGAGAGGGCCTCCTGCGCCTTGTCGAGCAAGCCCGGCAGCGGGCGCCCGGTGAAGCGCTGCACGTCCATCGAGAGCCCGAGCACGGCATAGGCGGCGGCGAAGAGGCCGAGGGCCACGGCACCCAAACGGACGCTTCGGCGAGGAAGGACGGGAGCGACGGGGGGCGGCGCCCCGGTGCGCCAGCGCGCGAGCACGCCGTCATCGAGCGCGCAGAGGCAGAGCACGAGCGTGAGGAGGTTGAAGAAGCCGTAGTTGCCGGTGGCGAGGATGCCGAGCTGCAACGCGGCGAGCAGGCCAGCCGCGGCGAGCCGGGCGGGCCTGGGCCCGAAGAGGAGGAAGGGAACCCCCAGCTCGAGGGCGAGCATCCCCCCGGCGCTGGCGCGCTGGAGGACGGGGGGCAGGAGGTTCGCGAACCAGGCGACGGGGTTGGGCAGGGGCTGCGACCAGTAGTGGTACTGGAGCGCGGTGAGGTCCCTCCACGTCGGGTCCCCGCTGGCGAGCTTCACCACCCCGGACATGACCATGAGCCGCAAGAGGAGGAGGCGCGGCAGGAGGATGGCGCCCCGGGGAGGCGCGGGGGAGACACCGGAGGGCAGCAGGTGGCCCGGGGCGAGCGGGAGCGAGACGAGCGCGGTCTCGAGGAGCAGCACGTCCCACTGGTAGCCGAGGAAGACATCGCCCACGGTGGTGAGCGAGAGGTAGCAGGCCCAGGCGCCGACGAGGGCCCACCGGGGGGCCACGTTGGCGGCGAGCAGCACGCCACAGGCAAGGCCCGCGAAGCCCACGCCGCGCAGGGCCCCCTCCCCCGCCCCGAGCCACCACAGGAGCGTGGGCAACCGCCAGTACCGCTCGGGAGCCGGGAGCACCTGGCCCACACCCTCGAGCAGCGCGGAGGCGGGGCTCAGCCCCTGGGGCCCCAGCAGCGCCGGGAGCTGGGACAGGAGCGAGGCGAAGGCGAGGACGAAGACGAGCCCGAGGGCGCGCAGGTACAGCCAGCGCACCCGGGCGACGGACAACCGCGCATCGCTGGAGGGGACGAGGTCCACGCCCCCAGGATGCTACTTCACGCCACCCGAGGCCGTGCTCTTGGCATCCGCCGAGGAGAACTCGAAGGAGGCGGAGGCCGTCTCCCCCTCTTTCACGGTGATCTCGGCCGTGCGGGTGCCGAGCGTCTCGTGCCAGGCCTCGAGGGTGTAGGTGCCAGCGGGCAGGTGCTCGATGGAGAAGGAGCCATCCGCGCCGGAGGTGGCGAAGTACGGATTCGGGTTCACCACCACCCAGGCCGTCATCCACGGGTGGATGTCGCACTTGAGACGCACCACCTCGGACTCGGCGGGCAGCGCGCGCTGCACGGCCTTGCCGTTGGGCGGCTGGGCCACGTTGAAGATGGACTTCGTCCCGGCGAGGGCCCGCGCGTTGTGCAGCGTGCCATCGCTGTTCTTGATGAGGATGGGCTGGCCCGCGGCGACCCCCTGCACGCGCGGCAGGTAGGTGCACTGGTGCTGGTCGATGACGGCGGGCTTCGCCCCCTGCGCGCTGGGCAGCAGGCCGCGCACACGCACGAGCACGTTCTCCAGCTTGCCGGCCTTCACCCGGATGGCCTGGTCCGTCGACGCCATGCCCTCGCAGGCGGAGTCCATGCTCGGAGCGATGGCGGCCTGCGGGGGAGGCGTGCC
Organism: Archangium sp.; assembly: GCF_036388035.1. Lineage (GTDB taxonomy): Bacteria > Myxococcota > Myxococcia > Myxococcales > Myxococcaceae > Archangium. The sequence goes on along the minus strand of NZ_DASVSO010000846.1, from coordinate 1,493 downwards.
CTTGAAGGACACGGTGCCCCGGACCGTCCCCCCCCCGGTGAGCGCCTGGGGAGCGGGCTCCGCCACCGGAGCCGCCTCGGGCTTCGGCGCGGCCTTCGCCTGGGCCGGCGGCTGCACGGCCCCACGAGCGGGGGTCGGCGCGGCCTCCTCGTTCTTGCAGGCCGACAGGGCGGCGAGCCCCACGGTGCCGAGCACCGCGACGCCCAGCGTACGCAACTTCATATGCACACTCCCTCGTGCCGCTGGCGTGACGCGCTTCCGTCGCGGGCGGACTGATGTAACGGGTCCTTCTGTCGTAGCAGAAGAGTGGACCCGGAAGTCAATGTAAGACCCGTCTTTCCAGCTATTCGCGGCGGCTGATGCTGAAGGCGGCCAGCCCGAGGAAGACGGTGGCGAAGACGAAGAGCACCGGCACCTCCAGGCCCGCGCCGGATGAGGCCGTGCCCACCGCGAGGGAGGCCTCGGCGCCGTACAGCGCGCGCCGCACCCCCTCCACGGAGAAGCGCATGGGGTTGAGGCGCATCACCCAGGCGAGCGCGGGTCCGGCGCCCTTGAGAGGAAACACCGCGCCGGACAGCCCCCACATGGGCAGCAGCACGATGCTCATCACCGCGTGGTAGCCGGAGGTGGAGCGCACCCACCAGGCGAGGGCAATGCCCATGCAGGTGAGGGCCAGGGCGGACAGCACCATCACCGCCGCCAGCAACGGCACGTCGAGGGTGGCGGCCTTCACCCCGGCCAGCGGGGCGAAGAGGAGGAAGAGCGAGGCCTGCATCAGCGCGATGGCCGAGGAGCCCAGCGCCTTGCCCAGCACCACCGCCAGGCGCGAGCCCGGCCCGGCCAGCACCGACTGGAGGAAGCCCTCGCGCCGGTCCTCGATGACGGAGATGGTGGCGAAGATGGCGCTGAAGAGCACCACCATGGTGACGATGCCGGGGTAGGAGAACTGCTGGTAGCCCAGGCCCTGCGCCCCCTCCACGCGGAAGGAGCCGGAGAAGCCCGCGCTGATGACGAACCAGAAGAGGATGGGCTGGGCGAGCGCGCCGATGATGCGGCTGGGCTGACGGAAGAAGCGCACCACGTCGCGCACCAGCAGCACGCGCACGGTGGCCCACTGCAGCGCGAGCGCGCCGGGGGCCCTCGCCTCCTCGACGGAAGGAAGGAGCTCCACCGGGCGCGGCGCCGTCTCGGGCGCGTGGGTGTCCGGGGCGGTGGTGGCGTGGGCGTTCATCGACGACGACTCCTACGAGGGGGCTCGGCGGTGGGCTGGTCCGCGCCGAGCGCGCGACCGGTAAGCTGAAGGAACACGTCCGCGAGGGTGGGACGGCGCAGGGACACCGAGGCGAGCCGGCCGGCCGGAAAGGCCTCCACCAGCCGGGGCACCAGCGCGTGCCCCTGCTCCACCTCCACCTGCACCCGGCCCTCCACCACCTGGGCCTCCAGGCCGAGCCGCGCACGCAGCTCGGCCGCGAGCGCCTCGGGCTCTCGGGCCT
>NZ_DASVSO010000845.1:0-37435 GCF_036388035.1 Archangium sp. | reverse complement strand
CATCGCCGAGCTGGCCGTAGAAGTTGTAACCCCAGGCCCAGACGGTGCCGTCCTGGCGCAGCGCCAGGGTGTGGTCCCCACTGCCGGCGAGGGCGGTCACCCCGGTGAGCCCGGGCACCTGGGCGGGGGTGAGGCGAGAGGAGGTGGTCCCATCGCCGAGCTGGCCCTGGGAGTTGCCCCCCCAGGCCCAGGGGGTACCGTCCTGGCGCAGGGCCAGGGAGTGCTGGTTGCCCGCGAGGAGGGCGGTGACACCCGTCAGCGCAGGCACCTGGACAGGGGTGAAGCGGTGGGTCGTCTTCCCATTGCCGAGCTGGCCGACAGCGTTGGCCCCGAGAGCCTGGACGGTACCGTCGTCGAGCAGGGCCAGGGTGTGTTGGCTGCCGGAGGCGAGGGCCGTGACACCGGTCAGCCCGGGCACCTGGAAAGGCGTGGAGCGCGAGGTGGAGGGCCCCTCGCCGAGCTGGCCAAGGGAGTTGTCCCCCCAACCCCAGAGGGTGCCGTCCTGGCGCAGGACCAGGGAGTGATTGACGCCAGCGGCCACAGCGGTGGCGCCCGTCAGCCCGGACACCTGCACGGGAGTGGAGACCACCGAGGGGTTGGACGCATCGCCGGGCGTGCCCACCGGGGCGGCATGCCCCCAGGCCCAGACGGTGCCGTCCTGGCGCACGGCCAGGGAGTGGTTGGCGCTGGCGGCCACGGCGATGACGCCCGTCAGCCCGGCCACCTGGACGGGCGAGGAACGCGAGGTGGTGCTCCCATCGCCGAGCTGGCCGTAGTCGTTGACTCCCCAGGCCCAGACGGTGCCGTCCTGGCGCACAGCCAGGGCATGTCTGAAGCCAGCGGCCACGGTGGTGAGTCCTGTCAGTCCGGACACCTGGACAGGGAAGGAGCGCGAGGTGGTGGTCCCATCGCCGAGCTCACCCGAGCCGTTGCTCCCCCAGGCCCAGAGGGTGCCATCCTGGCGCACAGCCAGGGAGTGGCCGACGCCTGTGGCCAGGGCGGTGACGCCCGTCAGTCCGGACACCTGGACAGGGGAGGAGCGCGAGGTGGTGGTCCCATCACCGAGCTGACCCGAGCCGTTGCTCCCCCAGGCCCAGACGGTGCCGTCCTGGCGCACGGCCAGGGAGCAGCCGGAGCCGGCGGTCATGGCGGTGACGCCTGTCAGCCCGGACACCTGGACGGGCGTGGCGCGCGCGGCGGTGGTGGTTCCATCACCGAGCTGGCCCGACTGGTTGTGCCCCCAGGCCCAGACGGTACCGTCGCTGAGTCGAGCCAGGGAGTGGGTGTAGCCACTGGCGATGGCGAGGGTCCGGCAGCCAAGGAGCGAGAGGGAGAAGGACGTGGAGGCGGAGCCACCCTGCTCGTCCGAGGCCGTGACGGAGACAGAAACATCGCCGGTGCCGCGCTCGGAGCAGGCGGGGGCGGTCCACGTCACCTCGCTGGTGTTCTCCGTCTCGCTCGGGGTGCCGAGGGTGCCCGCGCTGGCCTCCCAGGAGAAGCGAAGCGAGCGGCTCCCGGCATCCCGCGCCGTTACACGAAGGGTGACCGTCCCCAGCGCCTGCGCGCGGGTGGCGGACTGCGTGCTCTCCAGGAGGGTGAGGGGCGTGGGGGTGGGCTTTTCCTCGCCGCAGCCAACGACGAGGGCGATCAGGAGCACGGCGACCGGCCCCAGGAAGCGCTTCGTCTTCCACGTCCACTGCATCCGCGTCATGGCCACCTCGGGTTGTGTACACCGCGGTCCTACTCCCGGTTGTGCTGGCCTTGAACAGGGCTTGTGCCAGGAGCACGGGGGGAATGTGTCAAAGGAGTCGTTCCCCGCGGGGCGTTGCTGTCTCCAAGACGGGAGGGGACTCCGGGTGACAGGTGGGACTGCCGGGCCCACGGGTTCAAGTCCCGTACTCCTCGCCGTGCCCCGTAGTGGCGCAGCCCGTTCCAGCCCCTGCCGGTCCGGTCTCACCCGTCACCCGGAAGCGGGGGCCTACCCCGCCAGGTCCGGCGCGCGGGTGCCCTCCGGGGGCGCGGCTGCCGGCTCGGTGCCCCCGCGCCGGCCGAACACGCGCTGCACCACCACGAAGAACAGGGGCACGAAGAAGATGCCGAGCAGCGTGCCCACCATCATGCCGCCGAGCACCCCCGTGCCGATGGCCCGCTGCGCGCCCGAGCCCGCGCCGGTGGCCAGCGCCAGCGGCAGCACGCCGAGCCCGAAGGCCAGAGAGGTCATCAGGATGGGCCGCAGGCGCGCACGCACCGCCGCCAGCGTGGCCTCCGTCAGCTCCATTCCCTTCTCGAAGTTCTCCTTCGCGAACTCGACGATGAGGATGGCGTTCTTGCTCGACAGGCCCACCGTGGTCAGCAGCGCCACCTGGAAGTAGATGTCGCGCTCCATCCCCCGCAGCGCGCTCGCCAGCACCGTGCCGAGGATGCCCAGCGGCGCCACCATCAGCACCGCCGTCGGGATGGTCCAGCTCTCGTACATGGCCGCCAGGCAGAGGAACACGATGAGCAGCGAGAGCGAGTAGAGCAGCGGCGTCTGGGCCCCCGCCGCGCGCTCCTGGTACGACTGCCCCGTCCACTCGAGCCCCACGCCCCGCGGCAACCCCGCCACCAGCCGCTCCACTTCCGCCATGGCGTCACCGGAGCTCACGCCCGGGGCCGCCTCGCCCATGATCTCCCTCGCCGACGCGCCGTTGTAGCGCTCGAGCCGGGGCGAGCCGAACCCCCAGCGCGTGCTCGCGAAGCTCGAGAAGGGCACCATCTCTCCCTGCCGGTTGCGCACCGACCAGCGCTGGAAGTCCTCGGGGACCATCCGGAACGGCGCGTCCGCCTGGAGGAACACGCGCTTGACGCGGCCCCGGTCGATGAAGTCGTCGATGTACTGGCCGCCCCACGCCGTGGAGAGGGTGGCGTTGATGTCCGCCATGGACAGCCCGAGCGCGCCGGCCTTCGCCACGTCCACGTCGACGCGGAACTGCGGCGTGTCGTCCTGGCCGTTCGGGCGCACGTTGGCGAGCAGCGGGCTCCGCGCCGCGGCACCGAGGAACTGGTCGCGGGCCGCGGTGAGCGCCTCGTGGCCCAGGCCGAGGTTGTCCTTGAGGTAGAAGACGAAGCCCGCCGAGGTACCGAGCTCGGGCATCGCCGGGGGCGGGAACGCGAAGGCGAGCGCGTCCTTGAGCTGGCTCAGCGCCCCCATGGCCCGCCCGGCCACCGCGTTGACGCCCAGCTCGGGGGACTTCCGCTCGGACCAGTCCTTGAGGTTGATGAACGCGATGCCGCTGTTCTGCCCGCTGCCGCCGAAGCTGAAGCCCTGCACGGTGAACAGCGAGGCCACGGTGGCCTTCTCGTCCTCGAGGAAGTGCCGCTCCACCCGCTCGATGACCTTCATGGTGCGCTCCTGCGTCGCGCCCACCGGCGTCTGCACCATGGAGAAGAGGAAGCCCTGGTCCTCCGAGGGCAGGAAGGAGGTCGGCAGCCGCGCGAACAGCACCCCCATCAGCACCACCATGGCGGCGAAGGTGAGCATGAAGCGCCGGCTCCGCGAGAGGATGCCCCGCACCGCCCCCTGGTAGCGGGCGTTGCCTCGGTCGAACTGGCGGTTGAACCAGCCGAAGAACCCGGTGTCGGACGCGTGGTGTCCCTTGGCGATGGGCTTGAGCATGGTCGCGCACAGCGCTGGCGTCAGCACCACCGCGACCAGCACCGAGAGCGCCATGGACGCCACGATGGTCACCGAGAACTGCCGGTAGATGACGCCGGTCACGCCCCCGAGGAACGCCATGGGCACGAACACCGCCGAGAGCACCAGGCCGATGCCGACCAGCGCGCCGGTGATCTGATCCATGGACTTGCGCGTGGCCTCGATGGGCGAGAGGCCCTCCTCGCTCATCAGGCGCTCCACGTTCTCCACCACCACGATGGCGTCGTCCACGAGCAGGCCGATGGCGAGCACCATGGCGAACATGGTCAGCATGTTGACCGAGTAGCCCAGCGCCGAGAGCACCCCGAACGTGCCGAGCAGCACCACCGGCACCGCGATGGTCGGGATGAGGGTCGCGCGAACGTTCTGCAGGAACAGGTACATCACCAGGAACACGAGGAGGATGGCCTCGAGCAGCGTCGTGACCACGCCCTTGATGGCCACGCGCACGAACGGCGTGGTGTCGAAGGGCGTCACCGCCTGGAGGCCCTTGGGGAACGAGGGCGCGAGCTCCTCGAGTGCCGCGACCACCCCCTGCGCGGTGCTCAGCGCGTTGGCCCCCGTGGCGAGCGACACCGCGACGCCCGTCGCGGGCTTGCCGTTGTAGCGGCTGATGATGCTGTAGTCCTCCGAGCCGAGCTCCACCCGCGCCACCTCACCGAGCCGCAGCGCCGAGCCGTCCGGGTTGCTGCGCAGGACGATGGCGCGGAACTGCTCCGGCGTCTGGAGGCGATCCTGGGCGGTGATGGCCGCGTTGAGCTGCTGGCCCGGGACGGCGGGCGTGCCACCCAGCTGGCCCACCACCACCTGCTGGTTCTGGGCGCGGATGGCGAGGGTGACGTCCCCCGGCGTGAGCCGGTAGGTGGCGAGCTTGTTCGGGTCCAGCCAGATGCGCATCGCGTACTTCGCGCCGAACACCTGGGTGCTGCCGACGCCGGGGACACGCGCGAGGGGGTCCACCATGTTCGCGGCGACGTAGTCCTGGATGTCGTCGCCCCCCATGCTGCCGTCCTCGGACACGAAGCCCACCACCATCAGGAAGCCCGAGCTCGCCTTGGTGACGCTGAGCCCCTGCTGCTGCACCACCTGCGGCAGAGAGGGCGTGGCCAGCTGCAGCTTGTTCTGCACCTGCACCTGGGCGATGTCCGGGTCGGTGCCGTGCTGGAACGTCAGCGTGAGGGTGGCGACCCCGTTCGACTCGCTCGTCGCGGACATGTAGAGCAGCCCGTCCAGCCCCTTCATGTTCTGCTCGATGACCTGCGTCACCGAGTCCTCCACCGCCTTCGCGGAGGCCCCGGGGTAGATGGCGGTGATGGTCACCGTGGGCGGCGCGATGGCCGGGTACTGGGAGATGGGCAGCCGCGCGATGGAGAGCGCGCCCGCGAGCATGATGATGATCGCCAGGACCCAGGCGAAGATGGGGCGGTCGATGAAGAAGCGTGCCATGGGGGGCTCCGGTCAGTGCTGGGAGGGGGCGGGCATGGTCTGGGGCTCGGCCCCGGGCCTGGCGCCCTCGGGTGCGGCGGCCTCCGTCACCTCCACCTGGGCGCCGGGCTGGACCTTCTGCAGGCCCTCGACGATGACCCGGTCCCCCGCGACCAGGCCCTCCTCGACCAGCCACCGGTCCCCCACCGTCTGGCTGACCTTGACCACCCGCGCCTCCACCTTGCCGTCCTTCCCCACCACCATGGCGGTGGCGTGGCCCTTGGGGTCGCGGGCCACGCCCTGCTGGGGCACGAGCAGCCCCTGCTCGCGCGCGCCGTTGCCGATCCGCGCGCGCACGTACATGCCCGGGAGCAGGACGTTGTCGGGGTTGGGCACGAGCACGCGCAGCCCGAAGGTGCCGGTGCTCGGGTCCACGCTGACGTCGGAGAAGGTCAGCTTGCCGGCGTGTGCGTAGCGGCTGCCATCCTCGAGCAGGAGCGTCACCGGCGTGCCGTCGGCGGTCTCGAGCCTGCCCGCCGCCACCTCCTTGCGCAGTCGCAGCAGCTCCCCGCTGGACTGGGTGAGGTCCACGTAGACCGGGTCGAGCTGCTGCACCGAGGTGAGCGCCTGGGGCTGGTTCGCGGTCACCAGCGCCCCCTGGGTGACGGACGAGCGGCCGATCCGGCCGGAGATGGGCGACACGATGCGGGCGTGGTCGAGCGTCACGCTCGCGCGCTGGAGCGCGGCCTGCGCGGCCTTCACGTCCGCCTCGGCCTGCCGGAGGGCGATCACCGCCCGCTCGTGGTCCTGCGGGCTGACCACCGCCTGCTCCGCGAGCTCCGTGGAGCGCCTGGCGTTCAGCTCCGCGGCCGTCAGGGCGGCCTTCGCGCGGTCGAGCGCGGCCTGCGCGCCCAGGTGCTCCGCGCGGTAGGCCGCGTCACTCAGCTGGTAGAGCGGCTGGCCCGCCTTGACCAGGGCGCCCTCGGTGAAGAGCCGGCGCTCGATGATGCCGTTGACCTGGGGGCGCACCTCCGCCACCAGGAACGCGCTGGTGCGACCGGGCAGCTCGCGCGTCAGCAGGACCGACTCCGACTTCAGGGTGACCACCGTGACGGGGACCGCACCGGGCGCCTCGGACGGTGCGGCCCCCTGGTTGCTGCACGCGAGCACGAGCACGGCGGCGAAGAGGAAGCCAGGGAGCGCCGGACGGGATGGGCGCGGGAGCGACGACATGGGGACCTCGAGGAAGGACCCCCCATATACATCGTCCCCAATGACCCGGCGCGTCAGAATGCGGGCCTGGTTCCCGGTGAAGATGTAGCTGGCAATGCCCTGGTAGACCCAGGGGCCGCCGCCCCCGCCCACCTCGTACCAGTTGGTGGTGTAGAAGTGATCCTCCGTGACGGAGTTGTAGTAGCGGTAGAGGGCCGCGCGCTGCGACGTGGTGGGCAGCCGCGAGTGCAGCAGGCGGTTGGGTGAGCCGGGACCGGCCCCCTTCACCACGTTGGTGGTCGCGTGCCAGAACACGTAGTCGGCCACCCGGGACGGCGAGGCCAGGCGAAGAGTGGCGCGACCAGCTCGAGTAGACCGCGGGCGTCAACTCTCCTGACCCAGGCGCCTGGCCGCCTGGCGCAAGTGCTGCTCGGCCAACTCCTTCACGAGCTCCGCGGCAGTCCGCCAAAGGTGTCAGACGATTCGTAGGACGCGAGGTGGTGGAGGGGCTCACCCGTGCCAAGGGGCATCCCTTGCGGCAGTTCGCTAGATTCTGCTGGGAGTTTCGCACCGCCCGGCGCGGGTTCGATTCCTTCCGCCTCCACCAGAGGTTGCCTGCCGCCAAGGTGGTGCTGCCGCAGGAGCTCCCGCGCTCGGGCCCGGGGCCCGGCGTACATCCCCCGTAGACACGGAGCCGGACCGTTTCTGAGGCCTGGGTGGGCTCAGGGCAGAGGGTGCACGCGGAGTTGCTGGGCCACCACCTTCTCCCCCACGTGTTGCCGGATGCCGAGCTGGAAGTGGAACCGCCAGCCCGTCTGGTCCCGGATGCCGAAGACCGAGACCGGCGACTGTGACCAGTCATTCCTTCCCGCGATCTGGGTTTTTAGTGCTGCGTAGTATGTCGACTTGGTCAGCCGTTTCGACGGGGTGTGGCCGTGGGGCCGCGCCTGCGAGTACAGCTTGTCCATGTATTCGATCGACCGGTCTGGCTGGTTCCCTTGCCCGGTCGGCCGGCTGGAGGGGCCTCCATTCCCGAGGTACTCGAGCAGCTCCACCGTGTCGGGGTCTCCCGAACCGGACGGGACGTTGGTGGTGCGCAGAGAGCGCTGCACCAAGGCGAGCCCATTCGCGTGGTACACCCATGGTTTCATGGGCTTGCCTGGGGAGGTCGAAACATAGACAGAGCAGCCGGTGAGCATGCTCGTGAAGAAGAAGTCCGCCTGCGTCCCCAGCTCGATGCAGGTGATCTGGTTCTGCCGCCACGGAAGGAAATAGGCCGGAAACCGGTTCGCACCCGGCTCCGGGTGGAAACGCACGACCGTATCGTGCTGCTCCGTCGTCATCTCGCAATGGACGAGGGTCGAACGTCGGCGCGAGTTCACGCTCGTCCTCAGGTCGACCAGCTTGAGCAGGTCACAATCCCGGATGTTGAACCGGTAGTTGTCGAAGTCCTGCGACCCCTTGGTGTTCGGACCCGTATCGTTCTGGCATGGGAGCAGGAACGGGGCCTCGCTCCACACAGACGAGGAGTCGCCATTCAGGTAATGCCGGATCAGCAGGCGATGGTTGCTCGCATACTCAAGGGGCTTTTCCGTGTAGAGATGGGAGACGGGGGGCATGGCGCTCAGGATAACAGCGGAGGTAACCGTTCACCAATTCAGGCGGTGAGCGCGAGCTGAGATACAGGCCCGAGAGGGTGTCAAAGAATTCGAGCGATCCGGCACGACGCGCGGCGGGAAGGAGTAGAGAGGAAAGCGCGCCGAGAAGTCTCCCCGCCTCCATCGATCCGCCTCCTCTTGGAACGCCGCGACGAAGGCACGGTACTGCTCGCGCAGCTCCTTCAACGCCTGGCGCGTGAAAGCATGCCCCCATGGCCGCGGGCTCCGCTCCAGCACCCTCTCCGGCATCTGATGAATCTCGAGGCCCCCGCCCAGCGCTCCTCCGATGGATGAAGCCTTGGTCCCGCGAGCCCTACTGCCCAAGCGAGGAGGGCGGCGGCTTGGCACTAAAAGCAGGCACGTAGCACTCGCCCTGGTATTCGTAGAGCACGTCCGGGCACGGGGCCTTGAGCTTATGCGGCGTCCAACAGGCTCCGATGATCTCCACCTCGGCGTAGCGGGTGCAGGGAGGACGCTTCTGTCCTTTGAAAGGCTCGCGCGGCAGCGGACGGGCGAGCACGGATTCTCCAGCGTCCGAGGTGTCCACGAGTGTACCGCTGGCGAAAGGATCATCCGGCGTCCCGGCGGACTCCTGTGCGTCGTAGCCCGTCAGCACGGGAGGGGGGTCCACCCGCGGTTCCGAGCCGCTCGGCGGTGGGAACTCGGAGGTCAAACGCACCAGCGCCAAGAGCAGGGCGCCCACCGTGGCGGCGCCCACCACGCCCAACCCCAGGCGCCACCGGAGGTGGGGCTCGTGGGTATCGGACAAGGTACGGGCCATGCGCCGCGCTTCCTCGAGCACCCCCTCCAACGTGAACAGCAGCGACTCCGCCGACTGCCTGTCCTGGGCCCTGGCCCAGTCGGTGTGCTCCACCTCCATGGCGGAGTAGCCCCGTGAGGCCCAGAATTCGAGGAGCACCCGCCAGTGTTTCCGGGGTGCCTTTTCCTCCTCGGCGGCGTGCTTGCGCACCAGGGCCGTGGCCCCGCTCGTCTCGTTCTTGGCCAGGTAGAGTTCCTCCTGGCTGCAATGGGACTGCTGCACCTGCTCCTGGAGCAGGTACGGCCCCAACCGCTCTAGTCCATCCCCGCTCACCTCGGGCTTCTTCTTCTCGTCCATGCGTGCTCCTCACGGGCCTCTCCACCTGCTGAAGGCCAGGTGCGGGTGTTCGCATGGACTACGCCCGACTTCCAGGAGGTACTCGGTGCGTCAGGTGGGGGCCTACTCACCAGGGGAAGGTGCCGGGGAAGGTGTCACAGGACTCACTGCGGGAGTTCGCTCTCGGGGTGTTGCCACCTGCCCGGTGGCCCGGGGGTGACTTCGAGGATGGGTGTGTCCTCGGGTATTGTTGCCCGCCGAGCGCCAGCACACCGCCATGGACGACAAGACCGCCTCTCCCCCCGCCAACCCCCCCGGAACGCTGCCCATGGGGACGATCATCGCAGGCCGCTTCATCCTTGAGTCCTTGGCGGGCCGGGGAGGGATGGGCCTCGTGTACCGCGCCGTCGATTCCTCCACGGGCCGGACCGTTGCCCTCAAGCTGCTGCATGCCGTCACCTCGCCGGAGGTCGCCTACCGCTTCAATCGCGAGGCCGTGCTGCTGGCCGAGTTGCGTCACCCCGGCATCGTCTCCTACGTGGCGCATGGTTCCACCGAGGCGCACCAGCCCTACCTGGCCATGGAGTGGCTCGAAGGGGAGGACCTGGCACGGCGTCTGGCCCGCCAGCCGCTCAGCCTATCCGAGACGCTCTCCCTGTTGCGCCGGGCCGCCGAGGCGCTCGCCACCGCCCACCAAAAGCGCATCGTCCACCGCGATCTCAAACCTTCCAACCTCTTCCTGCGAGGGGGCCGGCCCCAGGAGGTCATGCTGCTGGACTTTGGTCTGGCGCGTTACGCCACGCGCTCGCTGGGGGCGGTGACGGGGACGGGGACGGTGGTGGGCACGCCGGGATACATGGCGCCGGAGCAGGCCTCCAGTGCGTCGGAGATTCCTCCCGCGGCGGACATCTTCTCGCTGGGCTGCGTGCTGTACGAATGCCTCACGGGCCGGCCGCCCTTCGCGGCGCCACACTTCGCCGCCACGCTGGCGAAGATTCTGCACGCCGAGCCGGCGCGCTTGGAGTCGCTGTGCCCGGGCCTGCCCGTGGGCCTGCAGGTACTGGTGGACCAGATGCTGGCCAAGGATCCGCGGCGCAGGCTGTCGGACGCCTCCAGCCTGTTGGCGGCGCTCGGAGCCCTGGAGTCCGTCCCCGAGCTGCTGCTGCCGCGCGCCGGGGCGGAGCCGCGCATCGACAGCGGGGCGGAGGGCGAGCAGAAGCTCGTCAGTGTCCTGTTGGTGTCCCTCGCCAGCGGCGCCCAAGATGAGACGGCGGATTGGGATCAGGGCATGGCGCTGCGCGACGTGCTGCGCAAGGACCTGGCGGCCCTTCAGGGAGCCCAGGTGGAGCTGTTGGCGGATGGCTCGCTGGTGGCCACGCTGGCGGCGGAGCGTGGCACGGCCACGGACCAGGCGGCGCTGGCGGCGCGCTGCGCCCTCACCCTCAAGGAGCGCTGGCCCGAAGCCGAGGTGGCGCTGGCCACGGGCCTGGGGATCTTCAACGAGCGGCTGCCGGTGGGCGAGGCCATGGACAGGGCAGGACGGTTGCTGCGCCAGCTCGAGAGCACGCCCTCCGCTTTCGTGTTGATGGACGATGTCTCGGCCGGCCTGTTGGGGCCGGGCTTCCAGCTCTCCCGCTCCGACTCGGGCACCTTCGTGCTGCATGGCGAGCGGCTCGACGCCGACGCCTCCCGCCCGCTGTTGGGCAAGCCCACCCAGTGTGTCGGCCGGGAGCAGGAGCTGGCGCTGCTCAACTTCACCTTCACTGCCTGTGTCGAGGAGTCCTCCGCCCGGGCCCTGTTGGTGACGGCCGCGGCGGGCGTGGGCAAATCCCGGCTGCGCCACGAGTTCCTCCGCCGCATGGAGGCCCGGGAGCAGCCGCCACTGGTGCTACTGGGGCGCGGAGACCCGATGAGCACGGGCGCCTCGTACGGTCTGCTGGGCCAGGCGCTCCGGAGGCTGTGCGCGGTGGGAGAAGGAGAGAGCCTGGAGGCGCGGCGCATCCGGCTGTACCAGCGGGTGGCCATGCACCTACCCGAGGCGAAGGCCCAGGAGGCGGTGGAATTCCTGGGCGAGCTGTGCGCCATTCCCTTCCCCGAGGAGGGCAGTCCCCGGCTGCATGCGGCGCGGGGTGATCCGCAGTTGATGAGCGCGCAGGTGGGCCGAGCCCTGGTGACCTTCTTGAAGGCCGAGTGTGTCCGGCAACCGGTGCTGCTGGTGCTGGAGGACCTGCACTGGAGCGATGCGCTGACGGTGAAGCTGGTGGACGTGTTGCTGCGGGAGCTGGCCGAGCAGCCCTTCCTGGTGCTGGCGCTGGCCCGGCCCGAGGTGAAGGAGCTCTTCCCGGGACTGTGGGCAAGGCGCCTGCAGGAGCTGTCACTCAATGGCTTGAGCCGTAAGGCCTGCGCGCGTCTGGCGCGTGAGGTGTTGGGCGCCCAGGTGCCCGAGACCGTGGTGCAGCGGGCGGTGGAGCAATCGGACGGCAACGCCCTGTTCCTGGAGGAGCTCATCCGCATGGCTGCGGAGGGGCGAGGGGAGGCGGCGCCGGAGACGGTGTTGGCGGTGCTGCAGGCCCGTCTGCTGCGGATGGAGTATGGGGCGCGCCAGGTGCTACTGGCCGCCAGCATCTTCGGCCGCGCCTTCTGGCCTGGGGGCGTGGCTTCGCTGTTGGGCCGCCAGAACGAGCAGGTGCCGTTGGAGCAGCACCTGCAACTGCTGGTGGAGCAGGAGGTCATCGAGCCGCTACCCGACAGCCGCTTTCCCACCGAGAAACAATACCGGTTCCGCCATGCCCTGCTGCGGGATGCGGCCTACGGCCTGGTGCCCGACAGCCAGCGGCCCATGGGCCACCAGATCGCGGCGGCCTGGTTGGAGCGGCTGGGCGAGTTGGATGAGTTGGTGCTCGCCACGCACTTCCAGTGGGGGCAGCAGCCGGAGCGTGCCATCCACTTCTACACCCGGGCCGCCGAGCGGCTCTTCGAACGCAACGACTTGCAGGGCGCGCTGCGGTGCGTGGAGCCGGCCCTGGCGTGTGGGGTGAGCGGCGAGGCCCTCGCCCGGCTGCGGTCGCTCCAGGCCATCGTGTTCTTCTGGATGGCTCAGCTCCCCAGGGCCCTGGAGCTAGGCATCCCGGCATTGCAGGGACTGAAGGCGGGCAGTCCCTTGTGGTGCAGGTTGATCGGGATGCTGATCCTCAGTGACATCTATTCCAGACGTTCGGAACTGGTGTCCAGCCTGCGTGAGGTGTTGGTGCACACCACGCCGGAGCCCGAAGCGGTCGGGTCCTATATCGAGGCCGTTGTCGTCGTGGAATGCACACTCATCTGGTCCGGCGAGCGCCAGAACGCGGAAACCCAGCTCGGGCGGCTCATGGAAATGGGCGCTGGCGTGATGGCCCACTCGCCCATAACGCGGGGGTTCATGGGTTTGTTGAAGAGCTACACCGTCTACTTCTTCGAAGCCTGTCCGTGGCGGAGCTTCGAGATAGCCAAGCAGGGGCAGCGGGATTTCAGCGCTGTCGGTTCGGAGCGGACCGCGCTCGTGATGCAGGTGCTGTCGGGGATGTGCCTGGCGGCCACAGGAGATCTGCCGGGGACGGTGGCGATCCTGAGGGAGGCGCTGGCCACCGCGAGACGCACGGAGCAACACCTCATGGTGGAGAGTACCCTGTTCATTCTGGGCATGACGCTGGCCGACAGTCCCGAGCAGGTGGATCGGCAGGAGTCACACGCCTGGGCGCGCGAGTGGGTGGAGCGGGAGTGCGCCTATCCCTTCATCCCGGGAATGGCCAGTGCCGTGCTGGCGCGGATGGCGGCGGCAAAGGGCGCGCTACGCGAAGCCGAGTCCCATGCACGCAAGGCGTGTGAGCTGCTGGAGCCATTCCTGATCTACGTGGTATACGCGCGCGCGGTCCTCAGCACCATCCTGCTCGCCCAGGGGCGCGCCACGGAGGCGCGGGAGGTGGCGGAGCTGGGCGTGAGGGAGCTGGAGCGGATGCGCAGCGAGGGCGTCTACGCGGTGGCCATGCACCTGGCGCTGGTGGAGGCCTGCTTCGCGCAGGGGGATGTGAACGCGGGAGAAGCGGCCCTGCACGAAGCCCTGCGGTGCGTGCGGGCCCGTGCCAGCGACTTCCCTGATCCCGAGGCGCGCGAGCGGTTCCTGCACCAGGTGTCCGAGAATGCCCGGACCCTGGAGCTGGCCCGTCAGCGCTGGGGCGAAGCCGAGGCGTAGGGCTGCGTGGTCCAACTTGGTGGAGCGGTGCTTCTACGCGCTCGACCACGAGCGGGTGCGGTTCAGGGACACCACGGGGCGGTGCTCGGTAGCATCCATGGGCGCCGGGGCGCTTGGCATCGGGGTCTGTGTCCTCGCCGCCCCGGAAATAGCCCTGGGGGCGGTGGTCGTCGCCGGCGTGGTGGTGGTGGGCTTCGCGATCTCAGAGGCGCTGGAGGCGTACGAGAAGCGGGGCCGTCCCCAGGTGCGGCCGCCGCCCACGCCGCCCGTGCCCGAGGCGCGGCCCGTGCCCGAGACACGGCCCGTGCCGGAAGCGCGCCCAGTGGCCGAGACGAAGCCGGTCACACAGGAGCCCGAGAGAAAGCGGCGGCCAAAGCCGGAGCCACAGGGAGAGGACAGGCCACCCCCGCTGCCACCCGAGCCCACCGACAGGGAGCGAGACCGCAAGTGCGAGGCCATTCCGGTGCCGCATTCAGGCGGCAACAAGGCACACAACAGGTGCGCCGACTGGTATCCGCCCAACCGCTGGCCCGGGAAGGATGCACATGTCGATGGCAAGAACTTCGACGCGCTTCAGGTGGGAGTGAGGGTGCTGTGGGAGCTCAAGGTCGAGTACTTCGACGAATACAGCGACTTCCTCAAGGGGATCACGGTCAAGAAGGAGGTCAAGGAGTTCAGGGCGTACCGGGCGACTGCTCTGGCCTGTGGGTATACCTTCAAAGTGGGGGTGATCAGCGAGGCCCACAAAGCCGCTCTGCTGGATGAGGACGACAGTTTTGATATCGTCGTCACAGGGTGCAAATGATGACTACTCGGGCTCGCCTCCATCTGCATGTCTTCGCGCCAGCTCTCACGAGCGACGACGGGCGGCCGCTCGCGGCTGTTGAAGGGATGGAGCGGGCTCTCCCCGGCTTGCGGTTGGCGTGGCGGGTCTCGGACGCGGGGCGGCCCGTCGCGCTTCCTCAGCGCACGGCGTGGCTCGCGGAGTCGGCCGCGGACGGTGAGTTTGGGTTGCTGTGCAATGGGGACGAGAGCTACCCGGTGTTGATGGATGGGCAGCGAGAGAGTGCGATTGCGAGTCCAGGGGGCGAGCCGTTGCTTATCGTCCATGCCAAGCTCCCCCAGGACGAGCCCGTTGTCGCTGCGGCAGCGGACCTGCTGGAGAACGTCGCGGAAGGCGTGCGCGCCACGTGGGGAACCGTGGCCCCCGGGCCCGTGAGGCAGGTCATTGCAGCGCAAGTAGGGCCGAAGCTCGGGAATCCGGACGGGCCGCCTCTTGGGCTGCCAATGCTCAAGCTCCCGTGGAACATCCGCTCGCCCAGAGTTCCCAGGTACCTTGGGTGGATCAACTACTGGTCGGCTGCGGCTGCGGAGGCCATCGGCTTCCCGGACCCCTCGCGCGATGCCGAGCTGCTGGCGCGGGCCCGGCGGACGGCGTCGGGTGGGTGGGTGGTGAGCCTCACCGCAGCGCCCCTCGACTTGGACAAGCCCGAGCACCTGAACGCCCTCAAGCGAGCCTATGAGCGCTTCCCGGAGATCGGTGGGCGCTCGGAGGCGTGAAGAAGCTGCGGCGAAGGTGCCAAAGGACTTGTTCCGACACCTCGCGTCCTACGAATGGTCTGACACCTTCGGCGGAGATCAGGGGCGCTGGCGGGGCGCTCGGGGGTTGGGACACCGAGGCCAGACGCACCAGCGCGAAGAGCAGGGCGCACACCGTGGCGGCGCTCACCACGCCCAACCCCAAGCGCCACCGGATGCGGGGCTCGGGGGTGTCGGACACGGCGCGGACCATGCGCCGCACTTCCTCAAGCGCATTCTCCAACGTGAACAGCAGCGACTCCGCCGACTGCCTGTCTGACCGGAGCGAGCGATCAACCAAGGCGATCGGGTAAAAGACCGCCCTAGAGGAGACTCGCATGCCAAAAACGATGACGCTGTCCCAGGTGATGAAGCAGCTCGAGGATCAGGGCGACGAGAAGGTGCGCCAACGCTACGTGCGCGATGGCGCGGGGGACAACGTCTTCGGCGTGCTGCTCGGCAAGATCCGTGGCCTCGCAGAGGCGCTCGGAACGAACCACGGGCTCGGCCTGGAGCTGTGGGCGACGGGCAACCACGAGGCGCGCATCCTCGCGTGCATGCTGCTCGATCCCGCGGCGCTCACCGAGAAGGAGGCGCGCGCGCTCCTTGAGCCGCTCTCGAACCCGACCCTGGTCGACGAGCTCGTCGGACGCGTGCTCGTGCATGCGCCCATCGCCGAGGCGCTGCAGGCGCGGTGGATGGACGGTAGCAAGGAGCTTCCCCGCCGCGCCGGGTGGAGGCTCCTCGCCGGGCGCGTCGCGCGCGGGCTCGTCAAGGACCTCGACGTCCGCGCGACGCTCGCGCGCATCGAGCGTGAGTTGCCGCCCGCACCGTACCGGGTGAAGGAGGGCATCAACTTCTGCCTCGTCTGGATCGGTATCCACCTGCCCGCGTACACCCAGGAGGCCATCGCCATCGGCGAGCGCCTCGGCCGGTGGGACCCGCGACCGATCCCGAAGGGCTGCACGTCGAGCTACGCGCCGGAGTGGATCGCGGCGGCGCTCGCGCTGCGTCGAGGCGAGAAGACCGCGGCACGAAAGGCGATGGATGCTTCCGCAAAGGCGAAGGCCGCTCCGGCCAGGAAGAAGAGCGCCAGGAAGAGGCCATCTGCCCCGAAAGGGGCGCGCTGACCTCACGCGCCAGGCTCGGCAGGACTTCTGAGGCCCGGCCATTCGGCGCTCCCATCGAAGGTGTCAAAGGACTTGTTCCGACACCTCGCGTCCTACGAATTGTCTGACACCTTCGGCGGCGTATAGGAGAGATGGGACCCTGTTGAAGGCGTGGGCTAGAGCGGAGGGGCCGAGGAGGGCCGCTGACGGGTGCCACCCGGGCTGTGCGCCGGGCCGGTGCAAGCCCACCCGCACCATTCACTGCCCGAGCGACTGGGGTGGCGGCTTGGCGCTGAAGGCGGGCACGTAACACTCCCCCTGGTGCTCATGAAGGGAATCCGGGCACGGGGCCTTCAGCCTGTGAGGAATCCAGCACGCGCCGATGAGTTCCACCTCGGTGTAGCGGGTACATGGAGGGCGCTTCTGCCCTTTGTAGGGCTCTTTCGGCAGAGGCCGGGCAAGCACGGTTTGCCCTTGGGGTGGGGTGGTGTCCACGAGCCCCCTGTCAATGGAGGGAGCGGGCACCTCGGCTGCCGTGGGCTCCTTGTAGATCGGGGGCGCTGGCGGGACGCTCGGGGGTTGGGACACCGAGGCCAGACGCACCAGCGCGAAAAGCAGGGCGCCCACCGTGGCGGCGCTCACCACGCCCAACCCCAAGCGCCATCGGAGGCGGGGCTCGGAGGTGTCGGACACGGCGCGGACCATGCGCCGCACTTCCTCGAGCGCAGTCTCCAACGTGAACAGCAGCGACTCCGCCGACTGCCTGTCCTGGGCCCTGGCCCAGTCGGTGTGCTCCACCTCCATGGCGGAGTAGCCCCGTGAAGCCCAGAAGCCGATGCGCACCCGCCAGTCCTTCCGCGGTGCCGCGCCCTCTTCGACGGCGTGCTTACGCACCAAGGCCGTGGCCCCGCTCGTTTCGTGCGTGGCCAGGTAGAGTTCCACCTGACTGTCATGGGACTGCTGCACCTGCTCCTGAATCAGGTACGGCCCCAACCGCGCCGGTTCCTCCCCGCTCGCCTCGGACTTCTTCTCCTCGTCCATGCGTATTCCTCACGGGCCTCTCCGCCTGCTGGAGGCCAGGTGCTGTGTTCGCATGGCCCGCGCCTGACTTCCAGGAGGTCCTTGGTGTGTCAGGTGGGGGCCTACTCACATGATTCGTCTGACACCCTTACGGGCAACAACCTTCCCTGGAAGCGCCTGGACGTAACGAAGTAGTAACCTTCCTCCTGGAACATTCTCAGCGGCCAGCCCATCCCCTCCCCTTGCGTACCGTCCACGAGGTCGATGCACCTCTCGGGCCAGCCGCAACTCCTCGGAAAGACCTGGAAGCCGGTAGGTTCAACCGTCCACGCCGAGTCTCGCTCTCGCTCAGGTCCTGCGGTTCGAATCCTTTGACACCCTCTCCGCGCTGTCCGGGCGCACGCCGCCGGCGGCGTTGCGGACCACGGGTTGAAAGGCTCTACGAGGGCTTACGGACGATGAGCCAACCGAAGGCCTTGAGCGTCCCCCGGTGCGCCTCACTCTGTCCAATGATGAGGTCCGAGTCAGCGTCGGCCTTGTGGGCGACGACCACGTGCTCCGTTTCGACGCCCCATGCTCGTGCCAGTGCTTCCACGGCGGCCCTCGCGAGCGTCCCCTTGGGGATAATCCCGTGGAGTTTGTCTTCATTCGTTCCAGGCCATGGCGGCAGGGTGCCCAACCAATTGGGGTGCAGCAGGCTGCGACCGAGCTGCTCTACCACCAGGATGTTCGCGTGGAGCTGTGAGTATTGCCGATCCATCACGAGCAAGTATTGCCGCGCGAACTCTCCATCCGAGATCTCCAGCCCCACATCCGAGGGCTGCACCAAGACAACCTCCGGGCCCCACTCACGCCGGGCGATGTCCTCTGGCGTCAGCCATCCTGTGTCCGTGAACGCGATCGGCAAGCCCATCACCTCCCCGCCGCAATTCCTGACAACCTGTGCCACCTCATTCAGACTCTCGGTCGGCAGCGACTCGCGCTGCCAGAGCTTCCCCTGTTCCGTGGCCCAGCGTGCCAGCTCCTTCGGTTCGACTCTGGGCAGCGCGGACTCCCGTGCCGCAGATTGGGGAGAGCCAACGAGCACTCCCGCGATGGATTCGAGCTTGTCGATCCGGAAACCACCGTTGACGATGACGCCTGGAGAGTAGCCGGGTCCGTACTTCCACATGAAAGTAATGGTCGCCCGGCCCAGGACTTCACCTGCCGGGCCGTGCAGCAGCCGCAGGTTCCTTCCCCGGGCTTGGCGCACGTCCTCGTGCTCATTCTCGGTCCAGGGAAGATTGGTGAGCACTGGTTGCAGGCGCAGCCGATCCAGCAGCGCGGTCCCTTCCATGTCAATCCAATCCGAGGCTGCGAGCACCCGCTCGTGACGACCCGCGGAATCCTCGGTGTAGACGTTCACGTCGGGACAGGGGTAGAGCACCGCCAGCGCATCGCTGAACGACAGTTTCTGGAGTTTCTCCTCGTTCAGGACGGAGCACAGCCACTTGGGGACCTTGAAGGGCGCATCGAACCACACCCGGACGCGCGTGCCCCCCTCGCGGAGCCGTTCCTCCTCGCGAGCCGGACGCAACAGGGGCCGCGAGCCCAATCCGGCGTGGAACTCGAGCACCCGCGTGTCCTTCTGTGCATCCTCGGCGCGCCGGGTGACCACGCGGACACGGTCGCCCCACATGAAGACGGAGAAGAACCCGATACCGTACTTTCCCGTGGGCCGGAACCCTTTGGCCATGAGTCCAGGGCATTCTTCGCGCGCAAGCGGCGATGTCCAGTAACTCGTACCGAAATCGAGCAGCGGTCCGGTAAGCACCTCTTGGGACATGCCCAAGCCGGTGTCCTCGACCTCCAACCACGGCCCCTGCTCATCCTGACCCTCCCGGATGATGACATCCCCCCAGTTGGTGGACCGTCCCTCCAGCACCCGCCGAGCGCACACGGCGTCTGCGGCATTCTGGATGAGTTCACGCAGCGGGACCCCTGGGTTTTCCCCATAGAGCTGCTCACCACCCAGTCTCTTGAGCAGTGAGGGGATGTCACTCACCTTCACCCGTGTGTCCACGGGAAGCCAGCCCTCCGTGGGAATCAGCCGCACTAGGCGCAGAGGGTCCTCTACCCCCGCCACGCCGTGGACCGCCAGCCGAGGACGCCCCAGATCCGCCAGTAGCGAGTCCACCGCGTGTAACTCGCGGTCCACCATGCGCAGCGCATCGAAGCACAGCCACCAAGCAGGGGCCTCCTCTAGCGGGAAGCGTGACGAGGAATAAACCAGCCGTTCCGCTTCTCGCCGGGGCTTGAGCAGCCGCTCCTGGAATGCCCAGTGCGCGTCCGAGTGGACTCGGGGCCTCCGGAGCGTCCGCAGGAAGCCCGGAGCGCGTCGCTCGTCGAGATGGCTGGCGTCCGCGATACGCAGCAGGCATGCGATCTTCAGGGGATCCACGAGCCAGGAGCCGGGACACCAGGAGGGCGCGCCGACGACCTCGGAGAACTCACTTCCCAGCCGAGATACCGGCCAGTGGTGGCTCTGGGCGATGCGTCCAATGAGTTCCCCGAAGGTCTTTCGCAGCCCGACGTCCTCGATAAGATGGTACCGGGTGCCCGACGGGCTCGTCCACTCGATGAGCGGCAAGCGGGACGCATGCTCCGCATGGCTGGCCCGGAGCATCTCGCGCAGCACTTCGGTCGTGATGTCTTCTGGTGCACGAAGAATCTCCTCGGTGAGTGGGAGTCGCTCCAACCTCGTGCGCAGCAACATGGCGACGGTATCCTGCCAGCGCTGGGTGCGCTGGAGTTCCGCGCGCCCTCCGGGATAGGCCGCCATGGCCATGCCCGCATCATGCAGCAGGATGGCACCTCCTAGGATGAAGGCTTCTGGAGGCGTGAGCCGGATTTCAGGCCCAGCCACCAGGGCGGCCATCTCCCACAAGGCGTCCAAGTGGGTGATGTCATGGACGGTGAAGTCCGGCAGGTCCCGATGGATCTCCGCAGTGAGCAGCCGGACGTTCTCCCGGAAGGAGAGGAAAGCTTCGCGCAGCCGGGTGCGTGCCTTGCCCCCCTCCGGGTCTCCCAATGCCAACTCCATCGATTCATTCCAGAGTCGCGTCGCGGTGAAATCCATGGCGGTGGCAGAGATACTCCGTCCCTTGCTCCCGAGCCATGACGAATCGAGCACAGAGCGCACAAGGAGACTCCGCCACCGCTAATCTTCCACAACGGTGTTGCAGCGGACGAGGGTCTCCCTAAAGGTGTCAAAAAACCGGGTGTCACGCCCACGCAGCCCAACCGATGCCGACTGAACGAATGTACCCTATTGGCGTGAGCCACCGAATCCGGCAGCGTCGCTACTGGCCCTGGTTCTAGCGGGGCGCGCTGCTGCATGGAACCGAACCTCCAAAAGCAGGAGTTCAGCATCGCGTACGTGCACGCCGTGTGCGCGACGGCCGGTTTCGCCATGCAGCCGACACGCGTCGACAACGACTCTATCGACGTGAAGATCTCGGCGGACCGCACCTTTCACCGCAGCGCCCCTGGACTCGACCTGCAGTTGAAGTGCACGGCGGATTTCAAGCTGAGGGAGACGGAGTTCTCCTTCCGGCTACCCATCAAGAACTATGACGACCTCCGAGACCCCATTGTGTGGACACCTCGCCTCCTGGTCGTCGTGTGCGTCCCCGATCCCTGCGGGCAATGGCTCCAACAGACCGAGGAGGCAGCCCTTCTCAAGCACTGCGGGTATTGGCTTTCTCTCCGTGGCGCCCCGAACCCCGAAGACTCCGAGCAAGAGAAGATTACGGTGCACATTCAGCGGAACAACATCTTCTCGGTGGAGGCGCTCACCAGGATCATGCATACCATCGGGATGAGAGGCTCCCTGTGAAGGCAGTGGTCCACGACCGAGAAAAGCTCATGCGGCTGGAGCCCGCAACGGTCGAGTCCTACCTTCGTGGCACCGGCTGGCAGGTATTCGAGCAGGATCCCTTGCGAGCTTCGTTCTGGAGCCGAAAAGACGAGCGGTCCGGTGAAGCGGTCGACGTCGTATGCCTCTTGAATCCCTCCTTCCGGGACTTCGCTGAGCGCATGTCGGAGCTGCTGGAGTCGGTCAGCGCGTTTGAGCATCGCTCTCCTGACGAGGTGTATCGGAGCATCATCGACGCCGCCTTCGATATGGCGGATGTGCAAATTGAGCGAGGCGACGTCGCAGATGGAACCATCCCGCTCAAAGCAGGAGCACACGCCTTTCAGGGCGTCATGAAGATGTACGCCGCCGCTGCGGCTGCCGAGGAAGAGCCCAAGCCCTTCTACCTGAACCTGCTCTCCGGCAAGGCAGCCAAGTTCGTGTCGGAGTCTGCCCGCTTCGGGCAGACGAGAGTGGGCAGCTACGTCATTACGATCGCGACCAAGCTGCCGACCCCCCCTCAGGGGCGTCTGCACTTTGGCACCCCCGCGATTGATGATCCCTTCGAGCGCCGCGTGATGCGGAGACTCACGGTCGCGCTGGACGCAGCCCGGCATGCCGCCATCGCAGATACTGAGTACGCATTTGAGCAGGGCGTCCAGCATGGCTTGAGTGCTGATCTCTGTGACGCCGTCGCGAAGATGGCTGAAGGGAACGCGTTCGAGGAACTGAACGTCTCCTTCCGATGGTCGTTCCTCAAGCCGATCGACAAGGTGCCGAGTTCCGTCTCCTTTAGCCCGCAGTTGGTGCGCAACCTTCGTGCGGGCGGGGCTCACCTTCGCTTCCAGCGGCCGCTCCTGAACTATCAACTCGTTGGCAGGGTGGTCCGGCTTGAGCGATTCCCTCATGAAGAGGAGGGTACGGTGGGGGTTCTCGGCTTCGTTGGCGTCAACTTGGCAAAGGTGTCTGTCACGCTGACCAAGGCCGACTACAAGTTGGCCACGATCGCGCATGACTCGGGTGAGTCGGTCGTTTGCGTCGGTGAACTGAAGCGAGAGGGCAAGAACTACGTGCTCCTGGGCGCCCACAACTTCACCATCATCCGCACAACGCCAAGTACCCCGTCTTCATCGACCCCGGTGCTCGACTAGGTCTTCCAGGGCCGAGCTCGGCGAAGCGACTACCGGCAGTGTGGTGCCACCGCGCATCCCGCCGCCTACTTGCCCTCGCCCTTGCGTGCCTCCCGCAGCAGCGCCGCCACCGCCATCGTCACGCCCGTGATGCATAGGGCAAATAGGAGGCCTGTTGCGGTCCAGGGTACGGGGGCGGCCGCGTCTGTCCGATGCGGCCACTCCCGTACGAAGCCCCGAGGGCTACTCGTCGTTGCTGCGCAGCGCCGCGAGGACGTTGAGGTCCTCGAGCGTGGTGACGTCGCCCGTGGTCTGCTTGCCTCCGGCTACGTCGCGCAGCAGCCGGCGCATGATCTTCCCCGAGCGCGTCTTGGGCAGCCCTTCCGCGAAGCGGATTTCGTCCGGCCTCGCGATGGCGCCGATCTCCTTCGACACGTGGGCGCTCAGCTCCTTCTTGAGCTCCGGCGAGGGGGCAATCCCCTTCTTCAGCGTGACGAAGGCCACCAGCGCCGTGCCCTTGAGCTCGTCCGGGCGGCCCACCACGGCGGCCTCAGACACGGACTTGTGGGCCACCAGCGCGCTCTCCACCTCGGCGGTGCCCAGGCGGTGGCCCGCCACGTTCACCACGTCGTCCACGCGGCCCATCAGCCAGAAGTAGCCGTCGTTGTCCCGCCGCGCGCCGTCACCCGTGAAGTACTTGCCCGGCAGCTCGCTGAAGTACGTGTTCACGTACCGCTGCGGATCCCCGTACACCGTGCGCAGCATGGACGGCCACGGCCTCGTCACGAAGAGCAGGCCACCCTGGTTCGCCGGCACCGGCTTGCCCTCGCGGTCGAGCACCTCCGTGTGGATGCCGGGCAGCGGCAGCGTGGCGCTCCCAGGCTTCGTCGGCGTGGCCCCCGGCAGCGGCGAGAGCATGATGCCGCCCGTCTCCGTCTGCCACCAGGTGTCCACCACGGGGCAGCGCCCGCCTCCGATGACGTCGCGGTACCACATCCACGCCTCGGGGTTGATGGGCTCGCCCACCGAGCCAAGCAGCCTCAGTGAGGACATGTCGTGCCGCCTCGGGTGCTCCTCTCCCAGGCGCATGAAGGCGCGGATGGCCGTGGGCGCGGTGTAGAGGATGGAGATCTTCTCGCGAGCGATCAGCTCCCAGAAGCGGTCCGGCCCCGGGTGCGTGGGCGCGCCCTCGTAGATGACGGAGGTGGCGCCGTTCATCAGCGGGCCGTAGACGACGTAGCTGTGCCCCGTCACCCAGCCCACGTCGGCGGTGCACCAGTAGACGTCCTCCTCCTTCAGGTCGAACACCCAGCGCGTGGTGAGCGAGGTATGCACCGAGTAGCCACCCGTGGTGTGCAGCACCCCCTTGGGCTTCCCCGTGCTCCCCGAGGTGTAGAGGATGAACAGCGGGTGCTCGCTCTCCACCCACTCGGGCTCGCAGGTGTCGGCCTGCTTCGCCACCAGCTCGCTCCAGGCCAGCTCCTTGCCGCTCAGCTGCAGCGCGCCCTGCGTGGTGCGCTGGAACACCACCACGCGCTCGATGCTCTTCAGCTGCGGCATCGCCTTGCGCACGTTGTCCAGCAGCGGCACCACCGCACCCTTGCGCCAGCCTCCGTCCGCGGTGAGCAGCACCTTCGCGCCCGCGTCGTTCATGCGCTCCAGCAGCGCCTCGGCCGAGAAGCCGCCGAACACCACCGAGTGCACCGCGCCAATCCGGGCACACGCCAGCATGGCCACCGCGGCCTCGGCGATCATGGGCAGGTAGATGCCCACCCGGTCCCCCTTGCTCACGCCCAGCGAGCGCAGGCCGTTGGCCAGCCGGTTCACGTCCCGCGCCAGCTCCCCGTACGTCACCTTGCGCCGGTCTCCCGGCTCGCCCTCGAAGAGGATGGCCGTCTTGTCCCGGCGCTTGTCCAGGTGCCGATCCACGCAGTTGTAGGCGAGGTTGGTGCGGCCCTCGACGAACCAGCGCGCGTGCGGCGGCTTCCAGTCGAGCACCGTCTGGAAGGGCTCCTTCCAGTACAGCTCCTCGCGGGCGCGGGCGCCCCAATAGGCCTCGGGGTCCTTCTCGGCCTCGGCCCACAGCCGGCGGTAGTCCTCCATGCTCCGGATGTGGGCACGGCGGGCGAAGTCCCCGGGCGGCGGGAAGACGCGGTTCTCCACGAGGACGGACTGCATCTCTTGCGACGGCGGACGAGGTGCTTCGGCCATGATGGGGCTCCCTCCAGTACGACGACGTCAGGAGCCCCGTTCTAGAAGCCTCTCGCACTCCACCTCAAGGAGCGGATTTGCAGGGGGCCGAGTTCTGGACGGCCTGATAACGAACCCACAGTTCGCACGCGCACGCGGCGGACTGCGTGGGCCGCGGCTCGTAGCGCACGCGCAGCACGCCATCGAACTCCGTGGCGCACTGTGTCGTGCCCTCGAGGTGGACCGTCACCTGGTCCACGATGCACTCGCGGCCGTTGGCGGTGAGCGAGGCGTTGGCCAGGCTGCCGTCGAGCGAGAAGGCGTCATCGTCTTCCGCGCCCGCACCGAGGAAGGAGCCCACGAGCTGCATGTCCATCAGCCCGTACTCCATGCGCAGCACCTCGCCGGAGATGTGCAGGTTTCCATCCCAGAGCGCCTCGGGCGAGGTCAGCAGGGAGCAGTCGTCGCGCAACAGCTCCACGGTCTTGAACTCGTAGGGGCCCTCGTTCTGGATGTAGGCGCGGGTGCAGCCCAGGCCGAGGCAGAGGGACAGGGCGGACAGGAGGAGCGGGCGGAACAGTCGGGTAGCGGCCACGGCTCGCATGCTAGCGGAGCAAGGGCACACGTGCCGAGTGCAACGGCGAGGCCAGCGGCTAGACTGGCCCCTCCATGCCCCCGTACAAGAATCCCCTGCCCACCGTGGACTGCATCATCGAGCTGCCAGGGGAACGCATCGTGCTCATCCGCCGCAAGAACCCGCCGCTCGGCTGGGCCCTGCCCGGGGGCTTCGTGAACGAGGGCGAGCGCTACGACCTGGCCGCGGTGCGCGAGGCCAAGGAGGAGACCGGCCTGGACGTGGAGCTGGTGGAGCAGTTCTTCACCTACTCGGACCCGCGCAGGGACCCGCGCAAGCACACCGTCTCCACCGTCTTCATCGGCCGGGCCCAGGGCGAGCCCCAGGGCGCGGACGACGCGGCCGAGGCGAAGGCCTTCCCCCTCGCTGCCCTGCCCCCGGAGCTGTGTTTCGACCACGGCACCATCCTCGCCGACTACCTGGCCTACAAGCGGACAGGGCAGCGTCGGAAGCTCTAAGGCAAGCTGCCCCGGATGCACTACCTCCCCCTCCTCCTCGCCCTCGGCCTGCTCGTGGCACTGCACGAGCTGGGACACCTCGTGGCCGCCCGGCTGCTGGGCGTGCGCGTGTCCCGCTATACGCTCGGCTTCGGGCCCGCCGTGTTCACCTTCCGGCTCCGGGGGACGGACTACGTGCTGGGCGCCGTCCCGCTGGGGGGCTCGGTCCACATCCACGGGATGAACCCCCACGAGCCGGGGGTGGACCCCGCGGACCCGACGAGCTTCGCCTCGCGGACGCCCTGGAAGCGGATGCTGGTGCTGCTGGCGGGACCGCTGGCCAACTGGCTCTTCGCGCTGGGCATCCTCGTCGCGCTCCACACCTCGGGCACGCACGTGGTGGTGCCCCTCACCGTGGGCACCATCACCCCCGGCTCGGAGGCGGCGCGCGCGCAGTTGCTGCCGGGAGATCGCATCGTCAGCGTGGACGGCCAGCCGCTGGAGAACTGGTCGGAGTTCGTGGAGCTCATCGCCCAGAGCCCCGGCCGCGAGCTGACGCTGGGCATCGAGCGCCAGGAGGAGCCCCGGGAGGTGGCGGTGCGGCCCCGTCCGGACGAGCGGGGCGAGGGGCGCATCGGGGTGAGCCAGCAGTACGTGTACCGCACCCACGGCCTGGGCCAGGCGCTGCTGCAGGCGGTGGCGCACACGGGAAACCTCGTGGCCGAGGGCACCCGCCTGCTCGAGCGCCTGCTCCAGGGACGACAGGGCGTCCTGGAGGCCAACCCGGCGGGGCTGGTGAAGCAGTCCTCGGGCGCCGCGGCCAGTGGCCTGGGCGCCTTCCTGCGCGTGCTGGTGAGCCTCTCGGTGGCGCTCGCCTTCTTCCACCTGCTGCCCCTGCCCTCGCTGGATGGGGGGCGGATGCTCTTCCTCGTCTTCGAGGCGGTGAGCCGCCGGAAGGTGCCGGCGCGCGTGGAGACGGTGGTGCACGCGGTGGGCTTCCTCGCGCTGCTGTGGGTGGTGCTGACGGTGGCGCTCGCGAACGTGCGCCCGTACCTGGCTCGCGCCGTCCCCGCCCCTCCAGCCCAGGCCGTGAGTCAGAGCGCCCCCTCCCCGGCCCTGACGGACGGTGGCACCGCCCACACTCCCGCCGCCCTTCCTCCAGACGCGGGCGCCGCGAGCCCGACGAAGACCACCGAGGCCGAGGACCCGCTGGACGGTGGCCTTCCCCTGCTGGCGGACGACCTCGGCGAGTAGGCGCCTGGAGCGAGCCGACGCTGGCTCTCCGGGCGGCCGGGAGTGCCCTCGGGGCAACGGTCCCACGCCCGAAGGAGGCGCCAAGGCGACGGGAAGACCCTATGCTCCCGACGCAATGAGCACCAAGGCGAAGAACGACGGCCTCTTCTGCGAGCTCTACTGGGGCACCACCCGCAACGAGGTGTGGAGCTTCGACGCGGAGCAACCGCGCGTGCTCGCCGCTCAGGACGAGACGGCCCCCCTGCCCCTCTATGGCTTCACCCTGCCCGAGGAGCCCTACCTCCTCGCCGAGCGCACCGAGCACGGCTACCGCGTCTTCATCCCCCCGGCGGCGCGCATCGAGCGCAGCCGTCGCGGCGAGGCCTTCCGCCCCGTGCCCGACGCGGAGTTGCAGCGCACCGGGGACCGGGCCTGGGTGGAGCTCACCCAGGAGGACCAGCTGCGCCTCTGTGAGGGCGAGCTCTCCCTGCACCTCGCGCCCTCCGTGGCGGGCAAGCGCCCGGCGGCCCTCGGACTGAAGGACTTCGGCTGGCTGGGGATGGTGGCCATCCTCTTCCTCAGCCTGCCGGTGGGCTTCCTCCTCGCGGGGCCCAGTCCCGAGCGCATGGCCGAGTCCAACGCCCGGGCCCTCACCCAGGCGCGCGAGCTCGAGCAGGCCGAGCGCAAGCGGCTCGGGGTGGACACCCCCGCGCGCCCCCTCTCCCCGGAGGCGGCGCGGCCCGACGCGGGCACCCGGACGCTGCCCGCCAACCTCGGCGTCCAGTGAGGCTCAGGGCCCCAGGCCCACCCACACCTCGCCGTCCTCGTAGAACTCCTTCTTCCAGATGGGGACGTCCTGCTTGAGCCGCTCGATGGCGTGCTCGCACCCGAGGAACGCCTCCTTGCGGTGAGGCGCGGCGGCGGCGATGACCACCGCCAGCTCGCCGGGCTGTAGCGTCCCCACCCGGTGCACGATGGACAGCCGCGTCCCGCTGAAGCGCTCGGCCACCTCGGCGCCAATCTCCGCCAGCTTCTTCTCCGCCATGGGGGGATAGGCCTCGTACTCCAGCCGCAACACCCGCCGGCCGCGCGTCTGGTTGCGCACCGAGCCGGAGAAGGTGACGAGCCCTCCATAGGCCTCGCCGGCCACCGCCTCCACCACCTCCTCCAGCCGCAGCGGCCGATCCACCACCCGGAACAGCCCGCCGCTGCCCCCGGCCACCGGTGGAATCAGCGCCAGCTCCGCGCCCGGGGGCACCTCGGTGTCCGTGTCGGAGAACTCATGGTTCACCGCCACCCGCAGGTGCGGCAGGAGCGGCGCGAGCGTGGGGTGACGCGTGGCCAGCAGGCGCAGCACGTCCGTCACGCGCGCGCCCGGCGGCAGCTCCAACGACTCGCGAGGCAGCCCCACGCGCTCACGGGCCGCGGCGAAGTACAGGACGGTGATGGTGTCAGGCACGGGCCCCTCTTAGCGTGACCGGAGCACCGCGCGCGCCCGGAAGCGACCGCCCCCCTCCTCGGGGTTGAAGTCGAGGAAGACGAGTTCAACGGGCGGCAACTGGTCCAACAGCGTGCCCACCAGCGAGCGGGCCACGGGCAATTGCTGGGAGGGCACGCCGGGCACCTCCTGGGGCGCGTCCAGCTCGGCGCGCAGCCGGCCCACGTCCACCATGGCGGAGAGGTGCCCGGGCTCGAAGGCATTGGCGCCGAAGCGCTCCCGCAGCGCCACGCCCACGTCGCCCGCGGCGCGGCCCTCCAGCGACTCACCTCCGTGCAGCGTCAGCCGATCGGCCGAGACGGTGAGTTCCACCGGCTGCTCCATCACCCGCGTGCGCAGGCGCGTGGCGTCCGCGCCCTTCACCACCTCGAAGGGCTGCCCGCGCGCCTTCAGCCGCCCGGTGAGCCACCCCAGCACCGGCTCGGAGCGGACGAGCCCCGCCTCGAAAAGCAGGGTGCCGCGCGGCTCCGGCCTCCGGGTGCCGCGGATGAAGTTGCGGTAGAAGGCCGGCGCGTCGAAGTAGGCCAGCAGCGTCAGGTCCCCCCGCAGCGCGCCCAGCAGGCTGTCCGCTCCAGCCGCGTCGAAGCCCTGCTCCTGCAGGCGCTGCAGCGTGCGCTGGCGGCGCTCCGAGTTGGGCGCGCCGAAGACGAGCTTCGCCAGCTCCTCGGGCGGAATGGACACCATGAGCGCGGCGATGGGGCCCGCGGGCGCCTTGCCCAGCAGCGACGCGCCGGGCGCGCTCTTGCCCTGGAAGAGGTTCTGCTCCGAGGCCACCCAGCCCTCCAGCTCCGCCCGGCCCTCCTCCGTCCGGAAGGCCGCCCAGATGCCCCGGATGCCAGCGGCGGCGTCATCGCCCACCGAACGCGCGAAGAAGTACACGTTGCCCGTGCCCACCTTGGGCCGCAGCTCGGTCACCAGCGGCACCTCGGACAGCCCCGGGCCGCTCATCCCCGTGATGCGCGCGCGAATGGCGTCCACCTGGGACGTCTCGTCCTGGACCCGCTGAGGCTTCACGACCGCCAGCGCCTCGGTCGACGCCCCCTCCCGCGGCTCGGCCTCCTCGAGCTCCCCGTCGTCCGTGTCCGGCACCACGAGGTAGAGGTAGCCACGGTCCGCGAAGAGCAGCAGCGACTCGCCGTTCTGACGCCGCAGGTGGACGAGGCCCTCGGCGGGCCGCCGGTTCACGACACTGGCCCCGCCGGACTCCAGCTCGCCCACCACCGCGTCCAGCGCGGCCTGGGAGTCCATCACCCCCAGCAGCCCCACGCTGCCCTCGAAGCCGGGCAGCGAGAAGAAGCCCACGCCCTCCTCCACGTCCACCACCCGGGGCTCCCCCTTCAGCTCGCGCAGCACGAGCGACAGCATGGGAGCCTCCTCCAGCGAGCTCCGCGCCTGCGCCTCGCCCAGCAGCCGCGAGTAGAAGTCCACCAGCGGCTCCACGTTGCCCCGGAGCTGGGAGAAGAAGACGGCCACCTCCGCGTCGGCGGGGATGGCGCGCAGCACCGGCCGCGGCACCACCGTCACCTGGGCGCTGGCCAGCACCTCGTCCTTCTCCAGCGCGCGCACCGTGAAGGCGCCCGCGCGGGGGAAGGCATGGGACACCCGCGCGCCCTGCCGCGGCGGCGAGCCATCCCCGAAGTCCCACGTCACCACCGGCGCGTCCTGGGCCTCGGAGCCGAAGCCCACCGGCACGCCCGCTTCCACCGTGCGCGCCTCCCCCGCCTCGGGTTTCACCATCCGCCGGCAGCCAGGGCCCACCAGGACCAGGGCCACCCACCAGAAAACCGTCAGCGCGCGAAGGGAAGGACGCACATGGGGTGTCATGTACGGTCTAGTAATCCAGCGCCAGACCGAACATCCAGTACGAGTCCGAGAGATTGAAGCCCTCGCCCCCGAAGTTGTTCACTTTCGCGTAGGTGTATTCGGCGAAGAGATAGCTGTGGTTGATGCCGAGGTCCGAGTCGAAGTCGCGCGCCAGGCGCGGCTCCAGCACGTCCAGCAGGAAGGACACGCCGGCCGCCAGCTCGAAGCCGAACTTGCCACCGCTCGCCTCCCGGCCCTCCACCTTCTCGGGCTCGCCGCCCTTGGTGATCCACCACGGGATGTAGACGAGCCCGGGCTTCAGGTAGGGCACCACGGGGATGCTCCAGCGGAAGGCGGGGTAGTCGAAGCGGTAGACGCCGCGCACGTGCACGGGCAGCACGTGGAAGCCCGTGCGCTCCTTGCTCCGCGCACTCTCGGAGTCAGGCAGCAGCGCGGCGGCGTACTTCTCCGCGTAGCCGAGCGACAGGCTCACGCCCGCCGAGCCGATGCCCTGGTAGAAGAAGCGCTGCAGCTCCGCCTCGAAGAGCAGCAGGTTGCTGTCCCCGAAGACCTTGGAGAAGGGCGCGGTGGTGAGCCCCTCCTCCGCGTCGAGCTGCGGCCGGTAGCCACCGAGCCGGAACTCCACGGAGCCGCTGCGGGGCGACTGGATGGGCAGATCGGACATCTCCTGCGCCTCGCCGGGGAGGGCGGCGAGGAATGCCGCGACGCCGAGGGCTACTGCTCGAGCCATGAACGATTTCTCCTTGAGAACAGCCAGAAACCCAGGACGGCCAGCACCGCGCCGCCCGCAACTCCGCCGCCCGCCGCGCCGCAGCCACCCATCTCCTTGCCGCCAGCGTTCACGTACTCTTCCAGGAAGCCGTTGGTCTTGGTGGGGGTGCCCTCCACCGCCTCGGACTCGCTGCTCTCGTTGCCGGCCGCGTCCAGCGCGGTGGCCGTGAGCTGGTACGTCACCCCGTTTTCCAGGTCCTCCACCTCGAAGTCACCCTGCCCCACGCCCTGATCCGCGCTGGTGACCACGGTTCCGTCCGCCAGCTTCACGTACACCTTCAGCGTGGTGGTCCCCGCCGGCTCACTGACACTCACGCGCAGGGCCTTGTCCAGCCCGTCCACCGCTTCGATGGAGGGCGCCCCTGGCGGATTGGCGTCATAGAGGATCTTCGCGGGCGTCGCCTTCGTCACGGAGTTGGCGCACGTCGTCCCGCCGAACACGTTGGAGTCGATCGCCTTGGTGGCGCCACACACCCGGAACGCCTGCTCGAGGCCCCCGACACCGCACGACCTCGTCCCACTGTCCGTCGGGTTGGAGAAGGGCAGCAACGAGAGGTCGATCTCGAACGTCCCCTGTCGGGTCTGGTTGAGGGTGGTCTGCGGGATGGACGTCAGCACGGAGCGCGTCGTCTGCTGGTCGGCGGTCTCCTTGCACTCGGTGCCTTCGGTGAGCCAGAGGGTGAGCTCCTGGCAGGCCGTCCCGGTGGACGTCCAGGAGACGACCCGTCGGCTGTTGCAGTCGCCCTTGCCGACACTCAACGTGTCCGTGGCATTGGCGAACGTGAGGCTCACCTGCACTTGAGCGGAGGCCGCGGTCGACACCAGCACGGCGGCGGTCATGAGTAGGGTACGCATGGGCGGGCAGGAGGGTAGCAAGTCGGGGGCCAGGGGAAACCCGGCCCCGCTCCCTGCATTTCCGGGGGAAAGGGGCTGGGGCCTCCGTCAAATGGGCAGGAGTGCCCCGGCGGCCTTGCCAAATTGTCAGGCGGAGCGCTCGGCGAGCCGCAGGCCGGCCTCCACGAGGTTGAGGGCGGCGCCCCGGCCGGTGTTGTCCACCGCGGCGAAGAGGGAGAGCCACTCGGGGGCCTGGGGGAAGGAGCGCAGGCGGCCCACATGGACGGTGGGATCGGCGGTGACGAGGCTCGTCATCGGGTAGACCTTCTCTCCGGGTGAATCCAGCACCTTGATCGCGGGCGAGCCCTTGAGGGCGGCACGCGCCTGCTCCACCGGGGCGGGCTTGCGCAGCCGCACATGGAGGCTCAGCCCATGGCCGAAGAAGGTGGGCACCTGCACGGCGGTGCCGGCCACCACGGGCACCTCGCCCTTGGGGGCGAAGAGGCGGGCGGCCTCCAGCGTCCAGCCGGCCTCCTCCTCCGTCCAGGGCGAGTTGGCCATGAAGAGGCCCACCTGGGGCACCAGGTTGAAGCCCACGCGGTGGGGGAAGAGGGGGTGCGCCTCGGGCTCGCGGCCGGAGAGCAGGGCCGCCGTCTGGGCCTCCAGCTCTCGCAGGCCCTGCTGGCCCGCCGAGGACACGCCCATGAGGGCCGTCACCTGTACCTGGGCCACGCCGAAGGCCTGGCGCAGCGGCTCGAGCACCGTGACGAGGGCGGTGGACACCGCCGAGGGCACGGACACGATGCGGCCCTTGAAGGAGGCGCCCAGCACCTCGGAGTTGAAGCCGGGGAGCACCAACGGGACGTTGCCGTCGGAGCGGAAGGCGAGGCTCGCGTCCACCACCCAGGCCCCCGCCGCCTGGGCCGCCGGGGCGAGCCCGCGCGACACCTCCGGCGGCGTGGCGAGAATGACCAGACCCATGCCCCGGAAGGACTCGGGGGTGGCCTTCTCCACCTCCAGGGTCTCCTCGCCGTACTCCAGCTCCTCCCCCGCGGAGCGCTCCGAGGCCAGCACGGAGAGACGCTCGGCGGGGAAGTCCCGGTCGAAGAGGGCGGAGAGCACCTCGCCGCCCACCACTCCGGTAGCGCCCACCACGGCGATTCGCAGGTTCTCGTTCATGGCGCGTCCTTTACTCCAGCACCGGCCAGCGTGGGCCTCACTTCTAGTCGACTGGAACCCTGTCCCTCGACCGACATGTACTACAAGGTAAGACATCACTTCTAGTCGACTAGAAGTGAGCCCCGAAACGCTCGGACCTGGAGACGTACGCCCGCCTGCTGGCCCCCCGGCGGAGGCTGCCAGGACAGGAAGCAGGAGCAGAGCCGCGAAAGGGCTCGCGAAGGCCCTCCGGTAGAATCCTGCCGAAGCACCGGCCACAGGGGACCTTGGGAGCCACCTGCACGCATCTCCGCGAGGCCGAACGGTGACGCATATTGATGTGGAAGCTCGTCTCGTTGTGGCTGTTGGCGCAGTTGCCGCCGGATGGCTCGGCGCAACTCAAGAAGGTGGACGGGCTGATGCCCCAGCTCCGGCGCATCGCGGCGGATCCAGCCGTGGTGCGCGAGGTGAAGCGGCAGAACGCGCAGCGCGTCCCCCTGGACACCGTTCGGCAGCTGGACTCGGAGTGGAGCGCGACTCCGGCCCTCACCCCCCACAAGCGCAAGGTGCTGGGCAGCGCGTGCACACGTGCGCTCGGCCGCGACCTCGAGCACCTCGGAGGGGCCGTGGCCGAGGCCTTCATCATGGACAACCAGGGCGCGCTGGTGGGCGCGACGCATCGCACCTCCGACTACTGGCAGGGCGATGAGGCCAAGTGGCGTGAGTCCTTCAAGGATGGCCGGGGTGGGGAGCTGCGCGAGAAGCCCTTCTTCGACGAGTCCTCCCAGTCCTACGTCGTCCAGGTGTCCCTCCCGGTGAAGGACGGCGCCCGCGTCATCGGCGCCCTCACCGTGTCCGTCTCGCTGCTCGAGCTCTGAAACCATGAACCTCCCCTTCCTGGATGGCCTCAAGCTGCGGGGCCGCATCACCCTCTCCGTGGCCTTGCTGTCGGCCCTCTCCCTGCTGTCCCTCACGGCCCTGGGCCTGTCCTTCACCCGGCGCACGCTGTCGCGGCAGATCCACGCCACGCTCAAGGCGGAGGCCGAGGGCCTCAAGGACCTGGTGGAGCGGGCACTCGCCGAGCGCGAGGCGAGCGTGAGGAGCTGGTCCGAGGACGCCATCCTGCGCGGAGCCCTGCTCTTCGACACCTACGACAAGAGCGACGCGGTGCTCGCGGGGCTGGCGAAGCGTCACCCCTCCATCAGCGGCTTCATCCTCTTCGACGAGCAGGGTCGCGCCGTCTCCGCCAGCTCGCCGGCGCTGCTCAAGTCCTTCCAGGGCAAGGAGGGCGAGGTCCGCCAGAGCGCGTGGTACGTGGAGGCGCAGAAGGAGCGCTTCACCGCCGACTCCCTCTCCGCCGAGAAGGACCCCGCCTTCGGCCGGAGGGTGCTGCCGCTGGCGGCGCCGGTGATGAGCCCGCTCAGTGGCGCCCGCCTCGGCATGCTGCTCGCCGCATACGACTGGAGCCAGGTAGGCGACGTGGTGAGGGACTCGGTGCGCAGGGCCCACGCACGCGCGCAGAGCAGCTTCGCCCTGGAGGTCCGCCGCGCGGACGGCACCCTCCTCTTCGACTCGCGCCCTCCCGGGGCTCCGCCCTTCACCCGGGCCGTGTCCGAGGAGGCCCTCAACGGCAAGGAGTTGGAGGATGTGGGGGACGGCTGGCGCTTCGTTGCGACGGTGGACGCGGCCGAGGCCTACGCCCCGGTGACACAGGCCGCCACGGGGGCCTTCGCGCTGCTGGCCTTCTTCCTGGGACTGGCCGTGCTGGGCTCCTGGTGGCTGGCGCGGAGCATCTCCCGCCCCATCACCGCCCTGAGCCAGGCGGTGACGCACGTCGTCCAGGAGGGGGACCTCTCCCACGATGTGGAGGTCACCTCCCAGGATGAGGTGGGCGAGCTGGCCAGGGCCTTCGCGCGGATGATGGACCACCTGCGCGAGAGCACGCTCGGCATGCAGCAGGGCACGCGCCTGCTCACCGAGGCCATGTCCGAGCTGAGCCAGGCGGCCGAGGTGCAGGAGCGCAACCTCTCGCGCCAGGCGGCCGCCCTCCAGGAGACGCAGGTCACCGCGCAGGAGATCCGTCAGACCTCCCAGATGGCCGCGGATCGCTCCCAGGCCGTGATGGAGGTGGCCTCCCGGGCCGAGGAGATTGGCAGCGCGGGCGAGTCGAAGGTGGCCGCCACGTTCGAGGGCCTCAAGGAGCTCCACTCGAAGGTGGGCAAGCTGGCGAGCAACATCGTCTCGCTCGGCGAGCGCACCCTGCAGATTGGCGACATCGCCCAGACGGTGAAGGACCTGGCGGACCAGTCGAACATGCTGGCGCTCAACGCGGCCATCGAGTCCGTGCGCTCGGGCGAGCACGGCAAGGGCTTCTCCGTGGTGGCGCGGGAGATCCGCAGTCTGGCGGACCAGTCCATCGACTCCACCGGCCGGGTGCGGGAGATCCTCGATGACGTCCGCCAGTCCATCCAGTCCACGGTGACGATGACGGAGAAGGGACAGCGGCAGATGCAGGAGGGGCTCGAGCAGGTGCGGGCCAGCGGCGAGAGCCTCCGGGAGCTGACGTCCATCGTCCGGGACAACGCCGGGGCGGCGCGGCAGATCGCCGTCGCGGTGAACCAGCAGAACGCGGGCATCTCGCAGATCTTCACCGCGGTGACGGACCTGTCCACGATGATGGACGAGACGATTCAGAGCCTCCAGGTCACCACCCGGGCCACGAGCACGCTGCGCGAGGCGGCCGAGCGCATGGAGACAGTGGCGCGCACCTACCGGGTGTAGCGCCCGCCGGGGCCGTCAGTCTTCCTTGAGGCGCGCGGTGGGCGGAGGCCCGGGCAGCGGGGGGAACTTGGGGTTGCGCTCGGGCTCGGAGGCCCGCACGTAGTGCGGCTCCAGGGCGAAGACGGCCTCCAGGGACTGCTCCTCGGGGAAGCGCACCAGGAGCGCCAGCGCCGCCGCCGAGGGGAAGGCGGGCGCGTCCAGCAGCCGCGAGGGCGCCACGCCGTGGGACACCAGCGCGGCGCGGTAGTCGGTGAGGGCGGGCCCCAGCGCGAGCGCCTCCGGCTCGGCGGCCATGCGCGCGGCCACCTCCTCCGGACTCATCGCCTCCTCGGGGCCGAGCGCCTCCACCCGCGAGCCCACGCGCCGGTAGCGCCCGAGGTAGAGGTCGTCCTTGCGCGCCACCGCGAGCGCGAAGAGGGGCGGGCCCTCGGGCCCCTCCAGG
Organism: Archangium sp.; assembly: GCF_036388035.1. Lineage (GTDB taxonomy): Bacteria > Myxococcota > Myxococcia > Myxococcales > Myxococcaceae > Archangium. The sequence continues at coordinate 1,588 of NZ_DASVSO010000845.1, read as the reverse complement.
GCCACGGCCGCGAGCGACGAGGCCCCGGCCACCTTGAGGCGCGCCGCGTACGCCAGCCCCTTCACGCAGGACAGGCCGATGCGCAGGCCGGTGAAGGAGCCGGGGCCCAGGCCGATGGCCAGACCCTCCAGGGACTTCAGCGCCACCCCGTGCCGCGCGAGCAGCTCGCCGACGACGCCGGGCAGCGCCTCGCTCTGCTTGCGAGGCGGAGCCACCACCAGGTGCTCGAGGACGCGCACGCCCTCCCCTTCCCGCTCCACGAGGGCCAGGGACAGCGTGAGGGTGGAGGAGTCGAGCGCGAGGAACATGCGAGCCTTCTACCCCGCCAACGGGCCGAAGGGGATGAAGAGGAAGGAGGTCCGGTCCGCGCAGCGGTAGAGGCGCACCCGGGCGACTCCCTTGTCCAGCATGTCGAGCTGCTTCGCCGCGGCGGTCGACACGTCCACCACCCGCCCCCGGACGAAGGGGCCCCGGTCGTTGACGCGCACCTCCACCGAGCGCCCGTTCTCCATGTTCACCACCCGGAGGCAGGTGCCAAAGGGCAGCTTCTTATGGGCGGCGGTGAGCTTCTTGGGATCGAACTTCTCGCCGCTGGCGGTGGGCCGGCCGGCCAGTCCCGGGCCGTAGTACGAGGCCACCCCCTCCTCCAGATACGCGCGGGGCGGGGCCGGCTTCTCGCGGGGAGTGGGCCGGGTGGCGCGCGGTGCGCAGCCCGCCAACACCCCCAGCCCCACCATCACGCCCACGAGCAGCCGCTGCATCGCACCTCTAGCGGGTGATGTCGTTGATGAAGGCCATCCCCATCAGCGCGACGATGAGGATGAGACCGACGACGTTGGCCACCTCGCGCACGCGGATGGGAATGGGACGGCGGCGGATGCCTTCCCACAAGGCCGCCAGCAGGCCGAAGCCGTCGAGGATGGGGATGGGCAGCAGGTTCATCACCCCCAGGTTGATGGAGATGACGGCCATCAGGTGCAGGTAGCTGTCCCAGCCCTGCTCCGCGCTCTTGGAGGCCAGCTGGTACATCATCACCGGCCCGCCCAGCGTCTTCGGCGACACCGTGCCACTGAAGAGCCCGCCGATGACCTTCACCATCTGCCCGACGATGCGGGGCACGATGGTGACGGACTCGCGCAGGGCCTCGCCGATCCCGAGGTTCACCGTCACCATGTCCAGGGAGAGCAGCTCCGCCGAGGACGGCATCCAGGGCGACACCCCCAGCACGAGCGAGGAGGACTCCTGGCCGAAGCCGTCCTTGGTGGTGAGCATGGCCTGGGTGAGCGTCTCGGTGTGCTCCTGCCCGTCCTGCGCCGAGCGCCAGGAGAGCTGGAAGGGCTGCTCCTTCTGCTTGCTGAGCTCTCCCATCAGGACGTTGAAGGAGCGCAGCGGCTCGCCCTGGAAGCCAGTGAGCTTGTCCCCCGCGCGGATGCCGGCCTTGTACGCCGCGCTGTTGGGGGTGACGCCCACCACGTACATGTCCGAGGGCTCCGCCCCCAGGGCCGCGAAGCCGTCACCGCCCGCCTGCTTCGGCACCGTCAGCTGGACGATGGAGGGCGCCCGTCCCGTCACCGCGCCGGCCTCCACC
>NZ_DASVSO010000844.1:0-8241 GCF_036388035.1 Archangium sp. | reverse complement strand
TGTCGAGGAACGCGAGCCGCAGGCGGAGCTCCAGCCGCCGCCCCAGGCGGAGCGTCCCGAGCGAGAGGGGCAGCTCGAGCGTGAACAGCACGCCCAGCAGGGCGAGCAGCGTCACGACGCCGGCGATCCGCTGCTCGGCGGTGGTGAGGTAGCGCCCCGCGTCGATGACCCCGCGCAGGAGCAGCGCCTCCAGGAAGCCCCCCACGGCCGCGGTCACCCCCAAGGCGGCGAGCACCCTCGGCGTGAGCACCCCATCCCGGCGCAGCAGGGCCACGAGCTCCCGCAGGGGCCGGGTGGGCGCCTCGCGCAAGACGGCCTCGAGCCCCGGGGACAGCGGGGGCTCCTCCTCCCCGCGCTCGCCCCGCAACCCCCGGGCCCGGATGCACACGACGCCGCGCAGCGTGAGTTCCTCGGCGTCCGGCGCTCCAAACGCCGTCCAATAGGTGGGGGGAATGAGCGCCTCGGCGCGCCCCTCGTCCAGGGCCGTGCGCACCTCGCCCAGGAGCTGCTCGACGAAAGCCGCCGCCTCCCCCCGCTGGAGGCCACCGCCCTCCACGAGCGTCTGCACCAGGCGCACCGTCGCATCCAGGCAGGCCAGGCCCTTCCAGCTGGAGTCCCCGAGGGCCTCGGAGACGAGCCGCTCCGACATGGGCCCGTCGACGAGCGCGGACAGCCTGCGGCGCAGCCCCACGAGGGACTCCTGCGTGCCGGCCCACTCACGGAACGCCTCGGCGGGCACGGGCATCGCGTGCACGAAGAACCGGTCGAGCAGCTCGGGCAGGGCCACCCACCGCCGCCCCAGCGCCGGATCCATGATCTGCACGCGATTGCCCCACTTCTTCCACACCACCACGAAGTGCAGGTTGCCGTCCGCCAGCCGCACCACCACGATGGCGGGCAGTGCCCCGGTCTCGTCGAGGAGGACTTGATCGCGCGGGAGCATGGCCTGATCCGCATCCAGCCCCAGGCTGACGGCCAGCTCCTCGAGCACGTCCATGGACGTGCCGTCGACGTCGGTCTGGCAGACCTCTCGGAGCCGTCCATAGCTGACCGGCACGCCGAAGCCATTGAGCAGGGCCTTGAGGGCCGCCGGGCCGCAGTCCATGGCCGACGTCTGGATGACCTCTGGGATGAAGAGACGTGGTGCACCCGCCATGGCTCAGCTCCCCCCCTTGGGCAACTCCGTCTCACCACCCACTCGCAGGGCCTTGGGCTGCGTGCGTGCCGGTGCGTCGAGCCCCCGCCCGAGGGTGCGAAGCACGAGCCGCGACGGTGTGGCCTGCCCCACCGCGATGTCCACGAGGCCCGGCAGCCCGTGCTCGAGCGGAATGCCCGACGGCAGCTCATCCACCGACAGCTCGACTCGCACCAGGCCCTCGCGAACCTCACTCGCCACTGCCACCACCGAGGCCTCCAGCATGCCGAACTCCGTCCAGGAGAAGCCCTCCAACCGCATGCGCGCCCGCTGCCCCTCGCGGATACGCCCCAGGGCCTCGGGGGAGAATTGGGCCACGACGCGCACGGCTCCCCCCGCGACGATGGTCGCGATGGGGGCTCCGGCCTGGAGCTGCGCGCCCACCCGGACGGAGGCCGTCTCGCCGAGGACGCCATCCGCCGGCGCGCGGATGACACGGCGCTCCAGCTCCTGGCGCAGGCGCTCCACGTTGGCGCGCGCCACGCTCTCCTCCGCCTCCAGCCTGGCAATCACCCCCCGCAGCGCGGCGAGGCGGGTGCGCCGGTCGGTGGACTGCACCGAGCCTTCCGATCTCACCCGCGCCAGCGTGGCCCGCGCGGCCCGCTCCGTCGCCTGGGCGCGCTCCAGCTCCGTGTGGGACCTGCGCCACTCCATCTCGCTCAACACCCCGCGCTTCCAGAGCCGCTGGGTGGTGGCCTCCTCCTCCTGGGCGCGCCGCGCCACCGCCTCGGCATCGGCGAGCCGGGCCCGCGCCTCCTCCACGCCAGCGACCCCCTGCCCCTTCTGCTCCACCAGCCCGCTCTGCTCGGCCTCGAGCTCCGCGCGCGCCGCCTCCAGTTGCGGCCCGAGTCCTTGAAGCACGGCCTCCGCCTCCGCCACCCGGCGCTCCTCCTGCGCATGCTCCAGCTCCACGAGCACCTCTCCCGCATGCACGGCGCGGTGAAGCTCCACCTGCGTCATCACCACCCGCCCCTCCACGGGTGCATCAATCGCGTACACCTCGCGGTGGAGTTCCAGCCGCGCCTGCGCGCTGCGCTCGTAGACGATGATGCGCGCCTGGAGGAACCAGCCCCCCCAGACCGCGAGCAGCCCCACCGGAATCAACCAGAGCGCGGGCCGCCCTCGCCCGCGCACCAGGGCGCGCCAGGTGCGGGGGAACAGGCCCTCGACCTTCATGGAGGAGACCCTGGAGAGGGAAGCCGGATGAGCGCCCGGGCTCGTGCTGGATGAAGAGTGCCTGGCCAAATCGTCCCCTGTTTCAATGGTGTCGTCTTGTGGGTGGAGGGGACCCGTTGGCTTTGTCAGGGACTGTGACGCTCCTGGCGGCGCGGCTCGCTCGACCTCCAGGCGTGCACCCAGGTTCTCCGGAGGTGCCTGGCGTCACAAGAGCCGCGCCCCGCGCTCACTCCGCCCGTACGCGAAACACACCCGGCTGGAGCGACCCCTGTGCACCCGAAGGAGCCGTCCTCCTGGGGGACTTCAGCCGGGCCTGTGCCCAGGAGCTCTCGCATGAGTCAGAACGCTGTGTCGGTAGATCCCCACGAGACGCTGTACCTGCCGTTGCGGCGTCGCTTCCTGAGCGAGTACGTGACCACTCCCGAGGGCACCCGGGAGCTGCGCATCTTCTACGGCCTCAAGGAGATAACGATCGACGAGCCGGAGCTGCTCTCCTTCGGAGAGCACCTGCTCGAGCAGGACCAGTTCATGGCGGGCAGCGCCACCACCTGGAGCACGGGTGAGCCCTACCCCTGGGAGCGCGTGAGGGAGCTGCTCGAGTCGCTGCTGGCCGAGGACATCCTCTCGCGCGAGGCCCCGAAGCCCACGTCCGAGAACCGCCATCATCAAAGGTTCCTGGAGGCCGAGGCCCTGCGGGTCGCGCCCAGCGAGCCCCTGTGGTGGAACCCGGACTGTCCCCGCGTCATGGAGCGGCTGGTGGGGCGGCCGTTGGAGTTGGGCTTCCTCGAAGCGGTGCTCCCGGTGCATCGCCTCGCCCACCCGGCGCTCGACACGGAGGGACGCCATGTCGGGGAGAGCAACGTCTTCCCCGATGCCATGCGCATGAAGCTGCCGACCGATTGGCGAGCCTGCCCCTACCCGGGCAGCCGCTACCGGGACGAGGCGCTGATGAACGTGACGGCGCTCCGGTCGATGAGCCAGCACTGGAAGCCCGTGTTGCAGGAGGTGCTCGCGGTGCGCGAGGAATTCCTGCGCCGCTGTCCCCTGCCCCCGGACGGGCGCTGGCGGCTGGGGGACCTTCACGCCCTGTGCTGCACCGCGCTGGCCCTGCCGACCCTGTTGCTGATGCGAGCCAACGCGCCCGTCCCCAACCGCGAGTTGGATCCCGTGCTCTCCTCCCTGTTCCGGGTGACGGACGGCGTGCGGATGGTGGCGTCCTACATGCTCTTCTTCGTGGATGAGCCGATGCCGTACGACACGCCCATCACGGCGGCCGAGCTGGTGCGCTTCACCGAGCAGGACAACCACTTCCTGTCGACCCGAGGCGTCTGCGCCGGTCCCCCGCACATGGTGGAGGAGTTCCTCGCGACGCTGATGGAGGGCAAGCCCGTGGCGGGCGCTCCCAAGCCGGTGGCGGCGTGGGATGGCGAGCTTGCCGCGGCGATGGAGTACGGGATGCGGGGGCTCCAGCTCTATAGCCTCCAGTTCAACCTGTGGAGCCACATGTGCCGTGCCTACGAGACGATTCGCGCGGCGCTGCTCGAGGTGGAGGATGAGCCGGGGGGCGTCTGGAGCCGGCTGCGTGAGCGGGTCGAGCGCGATTGGCGGATGATCCTGCCCACGCAATTGCACCTCGCCCTCCAGCGAGACTGGCACGAGGCTCGCTACAACGAGCTGTTCGAACACGCCCAGCGCGGGCTGAGGGGTTTCCGAGAAGACGCGCTGCAGGACCTGCGAGACGTGTTCACGCCCGCGAGGGACGAGGTGGAGGAGCTGGCCCCGCGACTCCGGGAGCTGCTCCGCTCGCGCGTGGGCTCGCCCTTCGGGGCCCGGGGAGACGTCCTCGACACCGTGGCGGCCGTGACGGCGGAGTTCCTGGTGCTCGAGCGCTCAACGCTTCGCGCACTGGGAGGGGTTCAGCGTCAGGTCAACGCGCTGCTCCAGCGCCCCCACCCGGAGCAGAAGCTCTCCAGCGCGGAGCTCTCGCTCCATCTCCGCCTGCGCGAGGGCACCATCGGCGTGCTGCCCTACCTGCTGGACGTCTTCCAGGAGGAGCTGGGCCTCACCGTCGAGAACACGGAGGACGCCACCCGCTGCGGCCTGGTCGGCGTGCGCTAGCAGCAGCCCTTCCAGAGAAGGGTCCGCGTTTGATTCGCGTCACCAGGTTGAAATGTAACCTGTCTCGAAGTCACAAACGCCTCGACCGTGCTCAATCTGTACGTAGCGCATATCACTCAGGAGGAGCAAACACATGAAGGTCAAGACGAAGCTTCGCGGTGGTCGTCGGGGCTGCCCCATCTAGGCAGCGGTACCCATTGAACTCGCGGTCTCACCCAAGAGGAGCAAACACATGAAGGTCAAGACAAAGCTTCGCGGCGGTCGTCGGGGCTGCTTCTACTAAGCAGCGGCACCCATTGAACTCGCGGTCTCACCCAGTCGCCAGTGGGCGGAACATCGCCCGCTGGCGACTTTTTTCGTGGGAGGCCCTGCCCCGGCTCCCTCCCTGGGGGTTGCATGCCGCGGGGCTCCTCTTCCGGTCGCCGCTCGTCTCACGGCTCCTTCCCTGTCATCACGACTGGGTCCGATGAGCATTGACGAAGCGCACGGCTTCCACCACGACCTCTGGCTCCGTGAATTGCGGGAAGTCTGCCCTGCGATGATGTACTCGAGGGCCTGCCCATGGATGCTGGCTGTTTGCTTCGGAGGAAGAGGTTTCATGTTGGAGGGTGATGTCGGGCTGGGCTTTACTCCAAGGAGCACCCCTTCGAACATCCTCAGCGGCCAGCCAAACCCCTCCCCGCCCCCCAAGAATCCCTAACAAAACCGGCATGGCGCCCCGGCTTCAGGCGGATTCAGCCGAGGCCGAGGCGCAATTGGCCGTCAAGGCACAGCAGGGGCGAGGTGCGGGGAGGGATTGAGGAGGACGGGCCGGCCTGAAGCCTTACTTCCGGCGAATCCCTCTCCAACTCCTTCACCCGCTTCCGCACCTCGGCTACACAAAAACTTCGTGGACACTCCGCGAGCCCACGCTCTGAACCCATGGCGCCACGGCGGAACCCTCCACGCGACCGGAGAGGGATTACCCGGCGGCGGCGGGAGCGACAGGGCGCTGCACCTGCACGCCGGGCAGCAGCGGTGCCGGGTTGAGCGACAGGATGAGCAGGCTGCGCAGGGCCTCCATGAGGTCCTCCCCCACGCTGGCCGCTCCCGCCGGCGCTCCGTGCAGCTCCGCCGGCACCGGGTGGCCCACCACCACCACCGGAATGCGGATGTCCCACGCCAGGAAGTGCGCCAGCTTCACCGCCGCCTCCGCCGTGTCGAACAGCAGCGCTCCCGCGGCTCCCGAGCTGAACGGCCGCCACAGGGGCTTCGCCGCCTCCGCCGGAGGCAGCACGCAGAAGTCCAGGTGCAGCAGCTCGTGCAAGTCCAACCGCCCCAGCGTCCCGAAGCCGCTCTTCACCGCGGTGGGCTCGGCCGCCACGGCCGCGATGTCGGGCACCTGGGACAGCAACCGCCGCGCCACCGCCGGGCCACTGCCGCACACGAAGATCTTCGCGGTGGCCTCGCGCGAGGAGCCCTTGCCCCTCAGCATGCGCCCACGCAGCGCGTGCAGCTCGGCGGGCCCCAGCAGCGGACCGCCGCTCCCCGCCTCCGTCTCGCCCTCGGCCATGCGGGCCACGCCCTTTTGCAGCAGCGTGTGCAGCACGCCCACCACTTCCAGGTCCGTGGCCGGCGCCAGGTCCAGCACCTCGCCCACCGCCCGGGGCTGGCGCAGCAGCTCCACCACCTGCGCCGTCACCGGGTGCTGGTCCTGCGTCAGGTCCGCGTCCGGCGCGAGCACCAGCCGCGCGTTGCGCGGCGGCAGTCCCGGCAGCAGCCGGTTCACCTCGTCCGCCTGGCGCATCGCCTCCAGCAGCGAGTCGTCCATCCCGCGCTGGATGCGCGGCTTGCCCCCGCTGCCCCCCGGCGAGAAGGTGAACGAGCCCTCGGCCCACACCAGCAGCCGGAAGAGGGCCTTCTCTCCCTCGGCCCGGCCCACGCGCGCGTTCACCGGGCGGCCCTCCACCACGGAGATCTCCCCGCGCTCGTTGCCCCGCTCCAGCGTCAGCTTCCCGCTGCGCTTGTTCATCCCGAGGATCTGCATCAGGTCCGGGATGCTGAGCTGGCTCAGCGAGCCTTCGATCTCCTGCGCATCGCTCTTGAGGTCCTTGGCCGCCTCGTTGCGGCGGAAGACGTGCTCGATGCGCGAGAGCACCTCGTCGATGTTGAAGGGCTTGCGCAGGTAGCCGTCGCGCAGGCCGCGCAGCTTGTCCGCCTCGAACTGGCCGGTGGAGACCACCACCGGGATGTCGTCCGTGCGCGGGTTGGTGCGCAGGATGTTGATGAAGGTGCGCGCGTCCAGCATCCGGCACGCCTCATCGAAGAGGATGAGGTCCGGGTGGCGCAGCACGGCCACCTCCAGCGCGCGCGAGCCATCCGGCGCGTAGTGCACCTGGTAGCCCTTGGTGCGCAGCGCACGGGAGAGCGGGCGGACCGACTCGAGGTCGGGATCGGCGATGAGGATCTTTCGAACCTGGGCCACGGGCGCTCCCTGCTAGTACGGCTGGAGATCGTATTCCGACTGCAGGCGGGTGATGAGCCCGTCCACCACGGCGGTGTCCGAAGAGTGGAAGCCCCAGGTGGCGCCGAGCCCCCGGCGCTGGATGAGCGCGTAGGCGGCGCTCTCCGAGAGCCACAGGAGGAACTCGTGCCGGCCCATCCGCTCGTCCCCCTCCAGGAAGACGGGCGTGAGCGCCGGGTGCGACTCCAGGTCCGCCCGCCGTCCCAGCAGGTAGATGCGCGAGGCCAGCTCGTGCGGCGCCGAGTCCAGCCCCAGCGCGATGGGCAGGTCCGCGCGAATCTCCGGGCTGCCCACGTACAGCAGCCCGCGCGAGCTCGGATCCCTCAGCAGCTCGCGGGCAATCTCCGCCTGCAGCTCATCGAAGAGGACGTCGGACACCTTGCCCCGGCGCGAGGGCTCGGCGTTCTCCTCCACCGGCAGCTTGGGGCTGGAGGCGTTGCCGAGCAGCAGGTCCACCTCGTCCCAGAAGGGCAGCGTGTCCAGCATCAGCTTGCGCTGCAGCGAGGAGCGCCGCTCGTCCATGCGGCGGCGGCAGCGGTGCATCAGCTCGTCGAAGTCCTCGCCGTCCTTGGGGAAGGTGCTCGCCCCGCCCACCAGGGCCAGGGGCAGGCGCGCCTCCACCTCCTGCGCGTCCGGCTCCTCGCGCACCGCGGCCAGCGCGCGGCGCACGAACATCATCGCGCCGAAGAAGTCCGTCTCCGGCAGCAGCAGGTAGAACTCCTGGTCGCTCGCCTTGGCGATGACGTCCGAGTCCCGGACGATCTTCGAGAAGGCCTTGATGATGCCGCGCACGGCGCGCTTGGCGTCCTGCGCTCCCAGGCGCATCTTCACCAGGGGCAGGTTGTCCACGGAGAACGTCAGCAGCGAGAACGTCCGCCCGTAGCGCCGCGCCTTGTAGATCTCCTTGGAGGCGTAGTCGGTGAAGTAGCTGAGGTTGTAGGCGGCGGTGTCCCGGTCCCGGAGCCCGAGCCGCTGGAGCGCCTGCATCCGGCGGCCGTTCTTGATGCCCACCGCGGCCGAGTCACCGAGAATCTTCGCGTAGCGCACGTGCTCGGTGCGGAAGTTGCCGGCGAGCGGATCCGAGAGCTGCGCCAGGCCCATGATGTCCCCGCCGAGGACGAAGGGGACGTAGAGCACGGGCGAGCGCTCGTCGCGGGCGATCCACGGCATGGCCTCGCGCAGGCGGTTGCCGAGCGGCCCCTCGGGGCTCATGCGCTCGGCGAGGAACTGCCGGTCCAGCAGGCCCCGG
>NZ_DASVSO010000843.1:0-4280 GCF_036388035.1 Archangium sp. | reverse complement strand
GAGCTTCACGCCTGGAGGGACGAAGACGCCCGCCATCCTCGTCCCGTCGAAGCCCTCGGCGCGGGAGCGGACGGTTCCATCTGGGAACCGGGTGAACAGACTGTCGAAGCGCGGATTCGGATCCTCCTGGCTCGAGGCCTGGATGCGCTCCTTCAGGGCTTTCTGGAGGAGCGCATGGTTGTCCTTCGCCAGCACGAAGATGGCCTGCTCCCGCTGGCTGCGCTCCACCACATGCCGCTCCAGCTGCTGGAGGGCTTCCTTCCGCAGTGTGTGGAACATGTGCAGGTAGCTGACGAGCGTGGTCAGGGCGATGAGGAGGCCAATGCGAACGCCCATCTGGATGAGCGTCGAGCGAGCAAGGGCGGCGGGGGGACGGGAAGTTGGGGATGATGAAGCCATGCTGGGAACCGCTCCACCGCGCTGTAGGCGGGTCGTCCGAGACACGCGTCAGGATGTCATCGCCCGGGTCCGCTCGGCGAGCGCGCCGATGAACTCCTCGGGTCGCTCGACGAAGAGGTCCAGGTGCGCCACCTGCCGGGTGATGCCGAAGAAGAGGGTGGCGCGCACCGGTTCGTGCAGGCACAGGTGCACGTTGGGCTCCTCGAAGGGCGTCACCCTCGGGTTCTTGCTCCCGCCGCGCGGCTGCACCGAGCGCCGCTCCGCGTCCGTGCGCAGTGGCAGCACGCGAGCCAGCTTCTCGTAGGGAATCCGCGCGGAGAAGCGCAGGCCCAGTGACAACTCCAAGGCCTCCGGCGCCAGTCGGTGCGCGGACTGCCGCATCAGTCGCCGGTCCCCCATCAGCCACAGCACCGTGTAGGAATTGAGGGCCAGCAGCAAGCCATGCAGCCACTCGCTGCGCGCTCCGAGCGCGTACAGCAGCAGGTGCACCGCGGTTCCCTCCACCACCATGGCGAGGGTGACGACTGGAATCACCCACTCCGTGCGGCTGGCGGCCATGGGGACGAAGACGGTGGACGAGGACTCGGGCGCGAGCAGGGGGCGGCGCAGCAAGCTCGCCACCATCGCGCCCATCAAGCGCACCTCACCGAAGGCCACCTCCGCCACGGGCGTGGGGAGACTCTCGCGCAGTGCCTCTCGCAGGCGCACCCAGGTGTCGCCCGGCTGCCGCAGCGCCCGCGCCAACCCCACCAGCACCACCGCCGCCACAGCGGCCTCCGCCGCCAACGCCAGGCCGAGCAGCATGTCGCCCGCGGGCACTCCCACTACTCGCAGGCTCACCGAGAAGAGCACCACGCCCACCACCGCGGCGCGCAGCGCCTTGCCCGCCGACAGTCCCACCGTCCTCGGCCCGCCCACCAGCCACAGTGCCGCCGCGGTGAAGAGCACGACATCGGCGACCACGGCCAGGTGCACCAACCTCGGTACCTCGCGCCGCAGCGACAGCAGCGTGAGGACCACCACCTCCACCACGATGAGTGCCAACGCTCCCACCAGGATGCCCTGGCGCATGGGGCCGCGAGGGGGGGCGAGACGTAGGGAAGCAGCCATGGCACATCCTCCATTCCAGCGAGGCCCGCGACCCACTGTGTCCCGCATGGCCCCGCGATGCACTCCGGGAGCGTGCGGGAAATGTGATTCCCGACTTCGGGCCATGAGTCAGGCTGATGACGTCCACCTCCGTCCAGCGCAGTCGCCGGCCCAGTCCGCCCGCCCAGGAGGGGCGCGGCAGGGGCCCTACCCCGGCACCGACGCGGGGCCTCGGGCGTGCGTGAAGAACCAGGAGTGTCCGGATGGGCAGCGCCGCGGCGACGCCAGCAGGAACAACCACTGTGTCGAGGTGGCGAGGCTGAAGCAGGAGCACCCCGGAGACCTGGCGGTCAGCGGCCCGGGCCTGGCGTCAGCGTTGGCGCGGCTGGGGCTGATCGACGAGTACCGGCTGGTCATCTCCCCGGTTCTCGTGGGCGGAGGCAAGCCCTACTTCCCGCGGCTCGGTTAGCGCTTTGGTTCCCGACAAGGAGCGAACGTGGGAGCTACGAAAGCACGGCGCCATCCGGACTGAAGGCGCCCCTGTCAACGTGAGAAGTCCTGCGTGGTAGGTGCGCGGCGCGCGGCATCGGCCCGGGCCTCACCCTCGTTCCCTTTGGCCGTCTCGGGCATTCCCTTCCACAGGAGCAACAGCGCAGCCAGGGCCAGCGCGGACAGGAACACGAAGCCGGCCGGGAAGCCTGCGGCATCCACGATGAAACCGGCAGCCAGGTTGCTCAACATGGACCCGAGGCTCAGTGCGGAAGCCAAGAGCCCTTGGGCGAAGCTCGCCCGTTCGGAGGAGCCCATCAGATCGTGGACGACCATGATCGCCACGACGCTGAAGGTGCCCGCCGCCATTCCGTCCAGCACCTGAAGGCCGAGCAGCACGTTGACGTCGTTGGTCAGGAAGTACAGCATGCCCCTCGTCGCGAGCAGCAGAAAAGCGATTGTGAGCAGCTTCTTGCGTCCCCGTCCAGCCAGCTTGCCGCACACGAACACGGTGGGCACCATCACCAGCTGGGCGATGATGATGCAAGCTGCCAGGTACAAGGTTGAGTTCTCCGGCTTCGCCTGGGCAATCTCCTGTGCGACCAACGGCAGCATCGCCCCGTTGGAAAAGTAGAAGGCAAATGTCAGCGACAGAAACATCAGGAAGGGCTTGTTACACAGCACCTCACGGAAAAGGCTCTTCTTTTTCTCGGTCTGCGCCTGCGGCGAGGGTGTGGGGACTGTCACGTCTTTGGGCGCGATGCACAGGGCACTGAGGGTGCAGAGGACCGCAAAGCTCGTCATGCAATAGAAGATGCCGGCGTTGTTGGTAAAGCGCGCCACCACGCCAGTCATCACCGCCGAGACCACGTTGCCCGAGTGGTTGTAGCTCTGGTTTTTGCTGAGGGCGCGGTCGAAGTGCTCGCGCCCGCCCATCGTGGCCACCAGCGCCACCAGGCTGGGCACATAAAACGAGGCGGCCAGCCCGAGCACCACCTGGCAGACCAAGACCGTTGGCAGGGTGCGAAGAGCCGGCCAGAGCAGGGCCACCGAGCCGACTACGATGGAGGCGACGATGATGGGCAGGCGCTTCCGGCGCGTTCGGTCGACCACGAGCCCGGCCGGCGCTTGTCCAATGACCATCGACAACTGCGTGGCCGCGATGGCCATGCCGATGGCCCCCGCCTGCCAGTTCAGGTTGGAGGCAAGGTACACGGCAAGGAAGGGTCCCACGCCGTCGCTGATGTCGGCCGCGAAAAAGTTCAGCCAGTTCAGCGCCGTCCAGCTTCGTTTTGAGGGTCTCTCCGACATGAAAACAATCTATGGCGAGACCTGGGCTCGGGCACGCACGAATCTTTGAATTGCTGACTGACGGAAGGTCGGTAGCGAAGGGAGGCTCAGCCGCACTCCACGACGAGCTTCCCCTGCACGCGGCCCTCTTCGAGCAATCGGTGGGCCTCGCGCGCGGAGGCCTCCGACAGCGGGCCCACGCTGCGCACGGCGGGGGGATTCAGGGCGCCCTCCTCGATGAGCCGCGAGAGGGTCTCGAGCTGCTCGCGGTAGACGCCCCACGTCTCCCGGGGGGCATAACGGGCCCGCGCACCGAGCTGGATGAAGTGGAACTCCAGCGAGCGGAGGATGAGCGGGCTGCGCGTCTCGTCCCAGAGATTGAGGGGGGAGTCGGCGGGCTCCTCCACGATGGACACCACGCGCCCCTCCACCGCCGCCGCGTCGAAGCACAGCGCCTTCATGTCGCCGCCGACGAAGTCCAGGGCCACGGGGACCGGCCGCCCCCCGTTCATCGCCAGCAGCTCCGAGAGCAGCTGCTCCCGAGACAGCCCGCGGTAGCGGAGGATGTGGCCGGGCTCCACGCCGAGCTGTCGAACCAGGTACTGGGCGCTCGTGTCGCCGCCAGCCGTGGTGAGGACGGGATGGGCGCCCAGGTGGCGCAGCAGCTGGAGCGCCATGGAGCCCACGCCCCCCGCACCTCCGGCGACGAAGACGGCCTCGCCTCGCTGGACCCGCGCCCGGGTGACGGACTGCCACGCCGTGAGCGCCACCACGGGCAGCGCGGCCGCCTCGGCGAAACCCAGCCGCGCGGGCTTGGGGACCACCAGCACCGCCGGCGCGCAGGTGTACTCCGCATGGGAGCCATTGCTGCCCTGGCCACCCCGGTAGCAATACACCGCGTCGCCCACGGCGAGTCCCTTCACGCCCTCGCCCAGCGCGTCCACCACGCCCGAGAAGTCCCGCCCCAGGACCTGCGGCAGCTGGCCGCCGAAGCCGCCCTGGCGGAAGAGGAC
>NZ_DASVSO010000842.1:0-12282 GCF_036388035.1 Archangium sp. | reverse complement strand
TCCGCGAGGCAGGTGGCGGCGAGCGACGCGAGCGTGGTGCTGCTGGGGGAGAGCGGGACGGGGAAGAGCCAGCTCGCGAGGCTCATCCACTATTCGAGCAAGCGCGTGGCGGGGCCGCTGGTGGAGGTGCACTGCGCGGCGTTGCCGGAGACGCTGCTGGAGGGCGAGCTGTTCGGCCACGAGAAGGGCGCCTTCACGGGAGCCACGGAGCGCAAGGCGGGACACCTGGCGGCGGCGGACGGGGGCACGCTGTTCCTGGACGAGATTGGCGAGGTGACGCCGGCCACGCAGGTGAAGCTGCTGCGCTTCCTGCAGGAGCGCGAGTTCGTGCCGCTGGGCAGCACGCAGGCGCGCAAGGTGGACGTGCGGGTCATCGCGGCGACGAACCGGGACCTGGCCGAGGCGGTGCGTGAGGGGCGCTTCCGGGAGGACTTCTACTATCGGCTGAATGTCTTCAGCATCGAGGTGCCGCCATTGAGGGAGCGGCGGGAGGACATCGTGCCGATGGCGCGGGCCTTCCTGTCCAGGCGGGGGCTGCCGGTGTCGAAGCTGTCGAAGGAGGCGGAGGCACGGCTGACGGGCCACGCGTGGCCGGGCAACGTGCGCGAGCTGGAGAACGCGCTGGAGCGCTCGCTCATCCTGTCGGGGGAGGGGGACATCCAGGCGGAGCACGTGGGCCCGGGAGGCCCCTCGCTGTCGCGCGGCGGAGGCAAGGCGGTGCGAGCGGCGGACGTGCTGGGCGAGGGCTTCAACCTGGACGCCTTCGAGCGCGAGCTGCTGTACGCGGCGCTGGAGCGGGCGGGGGGCAACAAGACGGCGGCGGCGAAGCTGCTGGGCATCACCCGCCGCCGTCTCTACTCCCGCCTGCAGAGCCTCGGCGAGAAGGTGACGGAGGGCGAGGGGGACTGAGTCCGACTCAGGGCTCGCGGGGAAGCTGGCGCACCTGGAAGCCCCTGCGGGCCAGGAGGTCGAGCAGGCCCTGCTCACCCACGACGTGGCCGGCGCCCACCACGACGAAGTGCGTCTCCGGCTTGTCGAACAGCGCGACGAGCTGGTCCGCCATCTGCCGGTTCCGCGCGTAGAAGAGGGCCTCGTAGAAGGGGCGGTAGGCGGGGTCGTCCTTCTGCTCGAAGAGGAGCTGGCTCAGGGCCTCGGGGTTGCCGCCCTCCCACGCGGTGGCCATGCGCGCCATGCTGGTCGCCATCTGGGCGGCGCCCTGGAGCTGCTCCCTCAACATGAGGTCCTGCACCTCGTCGGAGAAGCTGGCGAGCATCCGCAGCTGGCCTTCGATCGTCTCCAGCTCCACGATGGCCTTGTTGCCGGCTTGCGCCCGGTTCAACAGCAGCCGGTCGATGCCGCCCGCCTCCGAGTAGCCGGCCTTCTGCAGCTCCAGCACGGAGAGCGTCATGAACACGAACCAGGGCCGCATGCGCTCGACGGTCTCCGGGGAGAGCCCCACGCGCTGGAGGGCCTCGGGCAGGAGCGCGCGGGTCTCGGGGCTCAGGTGCGCGCTCAGGGTGTCGGGCGGGGTGTAGAGGCCCAGGAGCATCAGCAGTTGCTGGGCTTTGCGCGGGGCCACCTTGGCCGGGTCCAACTCCACCACCAGCGCCTGCGAGCGGGCGAGCGCGGCCTCCAGGGAGGGAGGGAAGACGAACTGGCCGGGCCTCCCCATGTGGACCGAGCCGGTGAGGTAGAGCGGCTTGTCCGGAGCGCCCGGGCGCGTCACCTCCCAGAGGAAGGCCCGCTGCTCCGCCACGGCGGCGGACGAGGAGGTGGAGGCGAGAACCTCGCGCGCCGTGGTGGCACACGCGGTGCCGAGAAGCGCGAGCAGGGCGAGGAACAGTCGGGTCGGGCGCATGGGGTGTCCTGGAGGTTCGCGGACATTCTGGTCGACGGGCGGCGAATCCGCACTGCGATTCGCCCACCCGCTAGAGTCCGTGCCATGAACCGCGCTCCGCTCCGCTTCTTCTTCGACTACGTCTCGCCGTACTCGTATCTCGCGTGGACTCAGCTCCCGGCGCTGGCCGAGCGTCATGGCCGCACGGTGGAGCTCGTGCCAGTGCTCTTCGCGGGCGTGCTCAACGCGCTCGGCACGATGGGGCCCGCGGAGGTCCCGAGCAAACGCTTCTACATCTACAAGCACACCCGGCGGATCGCCCACGAGCTCGGCGTGCCCTTCGTCATGCCCGAGGCGCACCCCTTCAACCCGTTGCCCGCGCTCCGGATGACGGTGGCCGTGCGGGACGCGGAGGCCCGGCTGCGGCTCGCCTCCGCGCTCTTCTCGGCGATGTGGGCCGGGGGCGGCGGGCTGATGGAGCCGGAGCGCCTGGTCTCGGTCGTGTCCTCGGTGGGGTTGGATGCGTCGGTGCTGCTCGCGGAGGCCCGGACGCCCGAGGTGAAGGATCAGGTGCGCCGCAACACGGAGGAGCTGCTCGCGCTGGGGGGCTTCGGCGTCCCCACCCTCGTGGCCGAGGGGGAGCTCTTCTTCGGTGTCGACTCCCTGGGCCACCTGGAGCGCTTCCTGCGCGGGGAGGACCCCCTCACCCGCGAGGAGCTGGAGCGCCTGCGCCACCTGCCCATCGGCGCTTCGCGAATCTGAGCCGCGGGCCTACGGCGTGCCGCCGATGTTTGGCGCGGTGTAGGTGGCCTTCGGGTCCACCTCGGCGGCGTAGGGGCTCGACCAGCCATCGGCGAAGAAGCGCTCGAGCTGGCTCGCGAAGGCCTCACCCTCCACGAGGACGCCCACGTTGCGGCTGTGCGTGAAGTAGTCGCGCTCCCAGTTGCTCGTGCCGAGCCACGCCCGCTCGCCGTCCACCACCATGTACTTCGCGTGCACCACGCGCGCGAACGGGATGAACCCGCCCGACCACGGGGGAATGGTGACGAGCTTCACCGTCAGCCCCGGCGGCGCGTGCATCGCCTGCAGGCCCTCGATGGTGCCCTTGCGCTTGCCCCAGTCCGCCAGCAGCAGCTCCACCTTCACCCCGCGCGCCGCGGCCCGCTTCAGCGCCTCGTCCAGCTCGGGGAAGGGTTTCCCGTCCCGCGCCTTCGCCCGGTACGTGAGGAGCTGCACCCGCACCGAGCGCTTCGCCCCGTCGATGAGCCGCACCAGCTTGGGCAGGTCCCACGTGCCCGGGTCCGGCAGGTGGCCCTCGGGGCTGTGCGCGGGCGTCACCCCCACCGTGCCTCCCGCGAAGCGCGCCGGGAAGGGGCCTCCCACCGCCGCGGTGGCCGGCGCCGAGCCTCCCGCCGCCAGGGCCCAGTCCCGCTCGAAGACGTCCGCGAGCGAGCGCACCACCTCGGGCACGCGCAGGCGCAGCCCGAGCTCCTGGATGTGCTCCAGCGCGCGCCAGTCGAAGTTCTGGCTCCCGAGGAACGCCTCGCGCCCGTCCACCACGAAGTACTTCGCGTGCAGCACGCCGCCCATGGACTTCGCCGTGTCCAGCCGGCGCAGCTCGATGCCGGGCCGCTTCGCCAGCCGCTCCAGCGTCTCCGGGTACGTCTTGTAGAACTTCTCCTCGGCCAGCAGCCGCACCTTCACGCCCCGGTCCGCCGCCGCCTCGATGGCTTGGATGACGGGCTCGAGCCGGCTGCCCGGCGCGTTGCTCACGTAGAACTGCGCGATGTCCAGCGTCCGCGTGGCCCCGTTGACCATCTCGGGCCACACCTCATGGGCGTCGGGAATGTCCGGGTGGTCCAGCGTCGTCTCCACCGGGCTGCTCTCCACCAGCACCAGCTCGGGCGGGCCGGCGGGGGCGCGCACCGCGGTGGCCGGCGCGGCGCAGGCGAGGGTCAGCAGGAGGGGGACGAGGAGGCGGCGTGAGCGCGGCAGGGACATGGAGGCACCGTATAAAAACCAGGGGCCCCCCGCGATTGCTCGCGGAGGGCCCCGGGCTCACACCGTGTCTGGCGCGGGCGCTGCCTAGAAGACGTACCGCGCGCCGAGCTGGATCCGCCACCGGGAGAGGGTGGGGCTGAACACCGTGGTCCTCACCGCGCTGGGCTCGGTGAAGGTGTAGATCGGGCGGTTGTTGTCCCTGTCATAACCGACCGCGCGCAGGAACTGCGCGGCGTGGGTCTCGAAGTTGGCGTCCTGCTCGAAGAGGCCCCACTCGGGATTGATCAGGTTCATGACGTTGAAGATGTCTCCCTGCAGCTCCAGGCGCTGGCCCTTGATGAACTCAGGCGACGTCCAGCCGAGCCGGAGGTTGAGGAAGTTCTGCCACGGGTTGCGGCACTCGCCTCGCTGCACCAGGCGGCCCTTGGCGTCCCGGAGGCAGTCCTGGCCGTCGATGAACTTGCTCAACGCCTCGTACTGCGTGGGGTCCTGGAGGGAGATCTGGCTGGGATCCGCCGGGATGAACGCCAGGTCGTTCCCGCTGATGCCGTCCCCGTTGACGTCCCCGTTGACGCTCCAGGTGTAGGGCAGGCCCGACTGGCCCGTGTAGATGAGGCCCGCGTTGAAGCCGTAGGGCAGCGACCCGGTGGCGGTGAGGGTGATGCGGTGGGTGCGGTCGAACGCCGACGGCCGGAGGAACCGGTTGTCGAGCGTCCCGTCCACGGGAGCGAACTGGAAGTTGGAGAGGGCCTGCGTGCTCGTGAGCGAGATGCGGTCCCGAGCGTTGGTGAAGCTGTAGCCCACGCTGACATCCAGGAAGTCGCGGATCTCCTTCTGCAGCTGGAGGGTGGCGTTGAAGACCTGCCCGCCGTTCTTGTTGAACACCCTGATGGCCTGCACGAGGTTGGTCGTGTCGAGGCGGGTGGGCGTGACGCGGAGGCTGGGGCTGGCCGGCGTCCCACCCGTCGAGAAGGTGCCGTACAGCTCCCGGTTCTCGCCGCTGCGGCCCTGAGCCACCAGGTTCTCGTCGGTGGTGTACCAGCCGTTGATGTCCCGCGTGTAGAGCACGTCACCGGTGGCGATGATGCCGAAGGGCAGGCGCCGATCCGCCCCGAGCGCCACGCGGAAGTTCTGCGGGTACTTCGTCTTCCGGTCGAAGTAGTCGATCTCGCCCTGGTTGGTGGGCGCCGAGGGCGGCTGGGTCCCACCGGCACAGTCGAAGGGCTGCGCCTTGGGATCGGTGGTGAAGTCCGGGACCGGTCCGGTCCCCGCGTTGCCCCGGGTGCAGGTCAACTCCACCTGGGAGAGGCCGTTGATGCTGTACGCATTGGACACCCACACGTAGGGGGGCCGGCCCGAGAAGACGCCGAGACCGCCGCGGACGATGGTGTTGGCATTGCCTTCCACGTCCCAGTTGAAACCCAGGCGGGGCGACCAGAGGGGGTTGCCGCTGGGCACCTGGCTCGTGTCGATGGCGAGCGCGGCGTTGTTCACGAGCGCTTCATTGGTGTTGGCCTTGGACAGGAACGGCAGGTCGAGCCGGATGCCGGGATTGAGCGTGAAGCCCCGGAACACCGTCCAGTTGTCCTGGAGGTAGAAGCCCGGCTGCGTCACGGTGAACGCGGCCGTTCCCGGCTCCTGCCGCGGGCTGACTCCGAAGCGACGCTGGAAGGCACTCGCCCGTCCGGCCTCGAAGTCATCCAGGCTCTCGAAGGTCCAGACGCCGGTCGCCGCTTGCAGGAAGGCGTTGCGGAGCTTGAAGAACTCGGTGCTCGTCCCGGCGGTGATCTGGTGGTCACCGGCCACCAGGGTGAGGCTGTCCTGGATCTGGTAGATGTCCTGGTCCAGCTGGTTGAGCTGGGAGAAGCGCTCGGCGCCCGCCGCCAGCCACGAGTCGGCCGCGCCGAGCTTGCCGGCCTTGACCAGGATGAGCGGAAGATTCGAGGAGGGATCCCGCGCGTCCCGGATGATGGAGAAGCCCGTCAGGAACTCGTTGGAGAGCCGGCCGTCGAGGAACGTCGAGGTGAGCTTCGCCCGGGCGGTATGGGTGGTGGTCGTCTGGGCGTAGCCGGCGTTGGAGAGCTGGTAGCCGTCGCGCAGGCGGTTCGGAATGGACGGAGCGGTCGGCGAGCGGGTCAGCGAGTCCTGCAGCGCCCCCACGAAGTTGTACGAGACTTCCAGGTAGCTGTTCGGGATGACGCTCGTGCTGATCTTGGCGAAGACGTTCCGGTCCGGGTTGCGCAGCTGCGGGGCCAGGGCGGTCCCCGGGTCGCTGACGCCGTACTTCTCGGAGAGCAGGCGGGTGAACCGCTCGGCCTGCTCCTGGGTGAACCCCGCCCGGGCCGCGTCCTCCTCCGCGTTCTGGCCACCGATCTGGAACTGGTTGCCGAACGACGAGTTGCGCTCCTGGAGGTCGGTCGCGACGAAGAAGTGCACCTTGTCCTTGACGATGGGACCGCCCAGGCTGCCGCCGAACTGCCAGATGCTGTAGCCGAGGAACGTCGGATCATCCCGCTTGCCGGCGAGGGCCTTGTTCTGCCCGTACCCGAAGAGCGAGCCGTGGAAGTCGTTGGTGCCGCTCTTGGTGACGGCGTTCACCATGCCGCCCGCGAAGTTGCCGTAGCGGACGTCGAAGGGGGACACCTGCACCACGAAGGTCTGGATGGCCTCCATCGAGATGGGCTTGGCGCCGGCCTGGCCGCCCGGCGTGCCCGAGCCCGACAGGCCGAAGAGGTCGTTGTAGGCCGCGCCGTCGACCTGGATGTTGTTGAAGCGGTTGTTCTGGCCGGCCATCGCGGTGCCGCTCACCTGCGGAGTGGTCGCGATGAGGTCGGTGAAGTTGCGGCCCTGCAGGGGCAGCCGGGCCATCTCCGCGGAGTTCATGGTCATCGAGGGGCCGGTGCGGCCCTGGTCCTGGAGCGCATCGGCCTCCTGGGCCACGACCGTCATCTCCTCCTCGAACGCCTCGAAGGGCTGCAACACCAGGTCGAGCGTGAGGCGCTGACCCAGCGCGAGCTGCATGCCGGTGCGGGTGTGCCCGTAGTAGCCATCCAGCGAGGCCGTGAAGAGGTACGGGCCTCCCGGGGGGAGGTTGTCGAGGAGGTAGTTGCCCGACGAGCCCGTCACCGCGGTGAAGGTGGCCCCGGTGGCTCCATTGCGCAGTTGGACCACCACGCCGGGGAGCGCTTTTTTCTCCTGGTTGGTAATGGTCCCGGTCACCGCCGAACCGGTGACGCCTTGCGCCAGGGCCCCTGACGCGAGCACGGTCGTGGTGAGGAGGACTATCAGCCTGAGTAGGTGGGGTGGGCGAAGCGATTTCATGAAACCTCGCAAGACCTGGAGGGTGAGCGGGAACCGGCGGCGTCGATGCGGACCGGGGGATTCGCAGCGGAGCCGCGCTGTGCGGAATGAAGATCCTTGGGAGTGCCCACTTCTGCTTCGTCTGAACGCACGAGGGGCCTCCCGGCGGAGTGAGGGGGGTGGCTCGCGACACGACGGACGTTGCCACTCGAACGGCGGTCACTGCCGGAGCGGCCGTCTATCAACATTTGAGGGTCCTTTCCAACTGGTGGCTACATTTTCACCTTGAGTTCACACAGGTGACCGCACCGGTAGGGGAGACCGCGCTCTGGAGGAGGGGACGCACGGCGTGACGTGGCGCGTCAGGCGCACGGCCACAGAGGCACCCTCACCCTCCCGTGAGGGAGCGGGGCGCTAGCGACCCTTGAGGGAGCGGCCCGACTGCTTGTCGAGGAAGTCGAGGCCCACCCGGGCCTCGCGGCAGTCCGGCTGGAGCTGGAGGGCGCGCTCGAAGCTCTCGCGCGCGCGATCGAAGAAGCGCGTGCTGAGGTACTGGTGGCCACGGCCCACCAGCTCCATGGCCTGGTGGCGGGGCGTGGGATCCAGCTTCGCGGCCTTGGTGAACAGGTCGAACGCCTTCGGGTAGTCCGAGGACTCCAGGGCCAGCATGCCCAGCTTGTAGAGCTGGAGCGCGGCGGCCGCGGGCAGGGTGCCACTGCGCGAGCCGGGTGAGGTCTTCACCTCGGGAGGGAGCACCGGAGCGGAGGGCGTGCGGGGCGGGGGCGACGTCGGGGCGCCGGCCGCTCCGGGCGAGGTGGGCATCCCGGGTCGCGGGACGATGGGGGTGCCGAGCGCGGGCGTGAGGGAGGGGCTGGCGCGCACCGGTGCGCTCGAGGCCTCGCGAGGCGGCACCAGGGGCGCCAGGGGCGTGCGGGGCGGCGTCACCGGCGCGAGGGGGGTGCGCGGGGTCTCGCGGGTGAGCCGCTCGCTCCACTCGCGCCGCTTGTCCGGCTGGGAGAGCAGCTCGAAGGCCTTCTTGGCGAGGAGGAAGGTCTCCAGCGCCTGGGCCTTCTCCTCCGCGGACTTCATCCGGAGCCGATCCGGGTGGGACTGCGCGGCGATGCGCAGGAAGGCCTTGCGGATGGCGGGCGCGTCCTCGGTGCCCTGCAGTCCGAGCACCTCGAAGGGGTTCTTGCCATGAAAGGGGGAGGAGTCCTGGGACATGGGGCCTCCCCTTCAGGGCGAGCTGGCGGTGGGCGGGCGCAGGCGGGCCTCGGCCTTGCGCCCGGTGGCGGGCTCGCGCGCGGTGACCTGGAGGATGCCATCCGCGTCGATGGTGAAGTCCACCGCCACGCGCACCGAGCCACCCGGCGCGGCGGGCAGTCCCGCCAGTTGCAGCTCTCCGAGGTAGCGGTTGCCGTCCACGGTGGAAGCTTCGCCCTGGTACACCTCGATGTCCACGTGGGTCTGGTTGTCGAAGGTGGTGGCGAACACCTTCGTCTCGCGCGCGGGGATGGTGGTGTTGCGGGGGATGAGGACGCTGAAGCGGCCGCCCTCGGTGCGCACCCCCAGGCTGCGCGAGAGCACGTCCAGCAGCAGCACGTGGGGCAGCTCCGGCGAGGCGCCGGCGACGATGTCCGCCTCGAGGGCGGCGCCGACGGCCACGGCCTCGTCGGGGTTGACGGAGCGCTCCCCGGGCCGGCCGAGGTACTGCTCGGCGCGCGCGCGCACCGCGGGCATGCGCGTCATGCCGCCCACGAGGATGACGCGGTGGATGTCCCGGGCCTGGAGGTCCGCGTCCTGGAGGGCCTGCTCGCACGGGGCGCGCAGCCGCTCCAGCTCCTTGGCCACGAGGTTCTCGAAGAGCGAGCGTGGGAAGGAGGGAATGGACAGGTGCAGCGGGCCCTCGGGGCTGGTGGCGACGAAGGGCAGGTCCACCGCCGTCTGCTCCACCTCGGAGAGGGCGCGCTTGGTGTTCTCCGCCGCTTCCTTCAGCCGCCAGAGGGCCGCGGGATCTCCAGCCAGGTCCACCCCGGTCTGCTTGAGGAAGATGCGGTGCAGCGCCTCCACCACGAGCTCGTCGAAGTTGTCGCCGCCCAGGAAGTTGTCGCCGCAGGTGGCCAGCACCTGCACCACCTCCTCCTCCACATGGAGGAGGGAGATGTCGAAGGTGCCGCCGCCCAGGTCGAACACGGCGATGTTCTCCGGGTGGGACTCGTCGAAGCGGCAGGCGAGCATGGCGGCGGTGGGCTCGTTGAGGAGCCGGTGCACCGTCAGCCCGGCGCGCAGGCCGGCGTTCTTCGTCTCCTGGCGCTGCACCTCGTCGAAGTAGGCGGGCACGGTGATGACGGCGCCCTCCACCGTCTCGCCCAGCTGGGCCTCGGCGCTCTCCTTGAGGTAGCGCAGCACGTGGCTGGCCACCTCGGCCGGGCGCATCACCTGGCCGTGGACGCGCACCGCGGCGTTGCCGGAGGGGTCGGCCACCACCTCGTAGGGCAGCAGCCGCATCAGCTTGCGCACCGCCGGGTCCGAGAAGCGCCGGCCCATGAGGCGCTTCACGCCGAAGAGGGTGCTGCGCGGGTGCAGGGCGCCCTGGCGGCGCGCGGGGCTGCCCACCGTCACCTTGCCCGAGGCGTCGAAGCTGACGACGGACGGGGTGGTGCGCTCGCCCTCGCGGTTGGGCAACACACGGGCCTGGCCCGTGGCCGGGTCGACCACGGCCATGCAGCTGTTGGTCGTGCCCAGGTCGATTCCGAGAACGATTCCCATACGCCCCATCCCTGGCGTGCCGCTCAGGCCGGCGCCAGGAGCCCTATCTCCGTGAAGAGGAGCGCCACCCGGCGCACCGCTACTTCATCCTCCGGACGCTTGAGTTCCGCAAGGGCGCCGGACAGGGTATTTCCCGGCTTGTTGAGCAGAGAGGCGGCGCGCAGCTCGGACGCCGAGAGCGCCAGGTCACTGGCGACCACGGGGGCGTCCAGGTTGCGGTAGAGGGGCTTGTTGCGCAGTGGCTCCTGCTCCCTCACCAGCCGCTCCAGGGGGTAGTGGGCGCGCAGGCCCTCGTTGAGCAGGGCCAGCCCGCCGAGCTTCTCCTCGGTGCCGTCGATGACGGGCAGCTCGCGCTCGAAGAAGGCGTAGCGGCCCCGCGTCCAGCCGAGCAGGCCGAGCGCCACGGTGCGCCGGTGGTCGCGCGACCACTCGGCCAGCTCCGCCGGGGAGAGGGCGCGCGAGGCCAGCAGCGCGTCCAGCAGCCGGCCGGAGAAGGGGCGGGTGTGCTCCACCGCGCGGAACCACAGCTCCGGCGACAGCTTGCCCGTGCTCAGCAGGAAGGGGCCGAAGCGGTCCGCGGCCACGTTCGAGCGCACGGCGATGACCTGCCCCGCCTTGAGGAAGAGCTCCTTGTGGGCGCGGTTGTTCTCGAAGTGGAGCCGGCCGGTGGCCTTGGCGAGCATCAGCCGGGCGATGACGCGCACGGCGGGCACCTGCCCGAGGTCCCCGGCATAGCGCGGCGGGGGGGCCTTGGCGCGCCGGGCCTCGAGGCGCTCGCGGGCCGCGGCCGCCACGGCGCTGAAGCGGGCGAAGGCCGAGGGCGGCAGGAAGGGGCCGCCGGCCTGGGACACCTGTGCCTCCGGCGACAGCTTCCCCGAGGCGAAGAGCAGCTGCACGTCCTCCTCGCCCAGCTTCGCGAGCGAGCGCCCATCCGGCTCCCGCACCGCGTAGACGGGGGGCGTGACCGGGGCGGGGGCCGGGGGGGCCTCCCGGGCCATCAGCGCCTCGGAGATGGGGGGCAGCACGGGCGGGGTGCGGACCTCCGGCTCGTAGCAGGAGGCCATGAGCGCGGCGAGGTCTCGCTGGGACACGCGCAGGCCGGCGGCCAGGAGGAACTCGTCCAGCGCATCGAGCACGTCGGCGGCCGTCTGGTAGCGCTCGTCGGGGTTGGCCAGGATGCAGCGGTTGACGATGGTGCACAGCGGCTCGGGCAGGAAGGGGGACGAGTCCTGGAGCCGCAGCGGCCGCACCTTGAGCGTCAGCGTCTGCTTGAGCACGTCCATCACCGGGCCGGGTTTGAAGGCGGGGCGCCGGGCCAGCAGCTCGTAGAGGGTGATGCCCAGGGCGAAGATGTCGCCGCGCGCGTCCGGCTTCTTCCGGTTGAGCTGCTCGGGGGGGATGTAGCCCGGCTTGCCGCGCACGTTGACGGCGACGTCGGAGTTGCCCTCCCCGGTGAGCGCCACGCCGAAGTCCAGCAGCTTCACCTCTCCCTCGAAGGAGACGATGATGTTGGTGGGGTTGACGTCGCGGTGCACGAGGTGGAGCGGCTCGCCCGCCGCCGAGCGCGCCCGGTGCGCGTAGTCCAACCCCTTGAGCACCTCCAGGGCGATGTAGCAGGCGATGTGCACGGGGATGCCCTGTCCCCTCGCCGCCATGCGCCGCATCAGGTCGTGCAAGTCCCGCCCATGGATGAACTCCATGGCCATGAAGAACTCGCCCTGGTGCTCTCCGCAGTCGAAGATCTGCGCGATGTTCATGTGCTGGAGGTGGCCCGACAGCCGCGCCTCCTCGATGAACATCTTCACCGTGGCCTCCTGCCGGGTGGCCTCGGGCAGCACGCGCTTGACGACCACCTGCTTGGCGAAGCCGCCGGCGCCGAGCGCCAGGGCCCGGTAGATGTCCGCCATGCCGCCGCGGCCCAGGTGACTGAGCAGCACGTAGCGGCCGAAGCGGGCCGGCAGGGAGCTGTCGCCGCCCGTCATGCTCATTTCCTACCGGATCCGCCGGGGGTGCTCTCCTCGACGAGGATGTCGTTGAACATGTCCTCGCTGATGATGAGCGTGCCGGGGCGTCCCGCCACCTTGGGCGCCAGTCCCGGGAGGGGCGCGGGCGTCTTGGCCGGGGCCGAGGGTGGGGGCCTCGCGCTGGCGCGGGGCATGGAGGGGATGTGCGGCGCCGCGGAGACGACGGGCACGGGCGGCGCCACGGGCACGGGCGGGGGCAGCGAGGGCGGCGGCGACTCCAGCTCGTCGAGCGGGCCGAGCATGATCTCCATGCTCGGTACCCGGGGCTCGAGCGCCACGGGCGGCTCGGGCAGGGGCGGCGGAGGCACCTCGGCGCCGAGCGTCTCCAGCATGCTGGTGGCCAGCTGCATG
>NZ_DASVSO010000841.1:0-3685 GCF_036388035.1 Archangium sp. | reverse complement strand
TCATCGCCCTCGTTGAGCACGTCCGACACGCTCTTCACGCGCTTGTCGGACAGCTCGGAGATGTGGATGAGGCCGTCGGTGCCGGGGAACAGCTCCACGAAGGCGCCGAACTCGGCGATCTTCCGCACGGTGCCGGTGTAGATCTTCCCGATCTCCGCCTCGCGCGTGAGCGCCTGCACCATCGCGATGGCCGCCTTCACCGACTCCACGTTGGCGCTGGCGATGTCCACCCGGCCCGAGTCGTCGATGTTGATGACGGCACCCGTGCGGGCGATGATGTCCTTGATCACCTTGCCGCCCGGCCCGATGACGTTCTTGATGAACTCGGGGCGGATCTGGATGGTGGTGATGCGCGGCGCGTAGGAGCTGATCTCCTTGCGCGGCTCGGCCATCGACTTGAGCATCTCGCCCAGGATGTGCAGACGGCCCTGACGCGCCTGCTCCAGCGCGCGGCTCATGATCTCCGTGGTGAGACCGGTGATCTTGATGTCCATCTGGATGGAGGTGATGCCCTTCGAGGTGCCGCACACCTTGAAGTCCATGTCGCCCAGGTGGTCCTCGTCACCGAGGATGTCCGAGAGGATGGCGATCTGCTCGCCCTCCTTCACCAGACCCATGGCGATGCCGGCCACCGGGGCCTTGATGGGCACGCCCGCGTCCATCAGCGCCAGGGTGCCGCCGCACACGGAGGCCATGGACGAGGAGCCGTTGGACTCGAGGATGTCCGAGACGAGGCGCACGGTGTACGGGAACTTCTCGCTCGCGGGCAGCATGTTGCGCAGCGCGCGCTCGGCCAGGGCGCCATGGCCCACCTCACGCCGGCCGGGGCCGCGCAGGGGCTTGGTCTCGTTCACGCTGAACGGGGGGAAGTTGTAGTGCAGCATGAACCGCTTGAAGGACATGCCGCCGAGCAGCTCCAGCCGCTGCTCGTCGTCGGAGGTGCCCAGCGTCGCCACCACCAGCGCCTGCGTCTCGCCGCGGGTGAAGAGCGCGCTGCCGTGGGTGCGCGGGAGCACGCTCACCTCGCAGGAGATGTCACGCACCTTGTCGTGGCCGCGGCCGCCGATGCGGCCCCCGTTCACCGTCAGCGTGCGCATGTGCTCGTACTTCAGGTCCTCCACCACCTGCTTGGCGTGCTTCTCCACCTGGGAGGTGTAGCTCTCGCCCAGCTGCTCCTTGAGCTTGGACACCGCCTCCTTCTTGGCCTTGGAGAGCGCGTCGTAGCGAGCCGCCTTCTCCTTGATGGTGTAGCCGTGGACGATGCCGTCCCAGGCCAGCGCGCGCACCTTGGCCTTCAGGTCCTCGGCCACCGCGGGGATGCGGTCGTAGTTGCGCACCGTCTTGTTCAGCGAGCGCCGCAGCTCGTCCTGGAGGTCCAGCGCGGGCTGCGCGGCCTGCTTGCCGAACTCGAGCGCGGCCACCATGTCCGCCTCGCTCACCTCCTCGGCACCACCCTCCACCATGACGATGGCCTCGCGGCTGACGGCCATGACGAGGTCGATGTCGGACTGCTCGCGCTGCTTC
This sequence comes from Archangium sp., assembly GCF_036388035.1. GTDB lineage: Bacteria > Myxococcota > Myxococcia > Myxococcales > Myxococcaceae > Archangium. Next base: position 2,161 of record NZ_DASVSO010000841.1, on the reverse strand, counting down.
ATCGTGGGGTTGGCGACGAGCTTGCCGTCCACCCGGCCCACGCGGATGCCCGCGATGGGACCGTTGAAGGGGATGTCCGACACCCACAGCGCCGCCGAGGCGCCGGTGATGCCGTGGATGTCACCCTCGTGCTCCGGGTCCGCGGAGATGACGCTCGCGATGACCTGGGTCTCGTAGGCGTAGCCTTCCGGGAACAGCGGGCGCATGGAGCGGTCCACGATGCGGCTGGCCAGCGTCTCCTTCTCGGTGAGGCGTCCCTCGCGCTTGAAGTAGCTGCCGGGGATGCGGCCGGCCGAGTACAGCTTCTCCTGGTACTCCACCGTGAGGGGGAGGAAGTCCACGTCCTTCTTCTCGCGGGCGCTCACCGCGGTGACGAGCAGCATGGTGTCGCCGTAGCGAACCACCACCGAGCCGTCCGCCTGCTTGGCCATGTGGCCGGTCTCGATGGTCAGCTCGGTCTCGCCAATCTTGACGCTCTTCTTCAGATGCATATCCGTCTTGCCTCGTACTTCCTGGTGGCCCCGCTGGCGCGCACCCTGTCCTTTGGACAATAAGGTGGGTGTCCACGCGCCTCGATGCGAGGCCTGTGGGGTTGATGCGGTCGCCGAGCCTGGAACAGGCGGATACGGGCAACCGCGGCCTGACTGCGGTGGGGGCGCCTCGGAAGCGCCGGCAGGGATGCGTCGGAGCTTTGATCCCTGATCGCGCGGGCCGACCCGTATGCACCGGTCAGCCCGTCCGAACGGAAACCAAAACCTCCATCCACACCACGCCCTTGCTTCTTTCCTCGCCCCGCTCTCTGCATCGACTGCGTGCTGCGACTGCCTGGAACGACTCGGGGCGCTGACAGAAGCCAGCGCCCCGATTTGACCGCGGGCCTACTTGCGGATGCCGAGGCCCTCGATGAGCTTCTTGTAGCGGTTGGCGTCCTTGCTCTTCAGGTAGTCGAGCAGACGGCGACGCTGACCCACCAGCTTCAGCAGACCGCGACGCGAGTGGTGGTCCTTCTTGTGCGTCTTGAAGTGCTCGGTGAGCATGGTGATGCGCTCGGAGAGCAGGGCCACCTGCACCTCGGGAGAGCCGGTATCGGTCTCGTGGGTGCGGTACTTCGCGACAACCTCGTTCTTACGGTCCTGATGCAGTGCCGACATGTGCTTCCTTGGCTTCTTCCCGCTCCGGGGGGTGGGTGCTGCGGTCGCCACGGTCCGCGGAGGGGTACAGACCGGGCTTCCTCCTCTAACGAATCGACGGCTTATAAGCATCGCCCGGACGGGCGGTCAACCTTCAGCGCCTGGTTGTCCGCCCGGTGACGGGACAGGAGAGGTGGAAACGGACACTAGACGAGCACTCGCAGGTAGCGCAGCCGGCCGCGCACCACCTCGGCCACGGCGAGCACCGCGCCCGAGGGGTCCACCACCCGCACCCGGCCCGGAAGGGCGGGAGCCTCCACGGGCACGCCGTGGGACACGCGCGCGGCCTCCTCGGCGCTCACCCGCACCGCCGGCAGGTCCACCAGCGCCTCGGACACCGGCACCAGCCGCCGGGCCAGCGCCTGGGGCTCCTGGAGCAGCGCGGGCAGCTCTCCCAGCGGCAGGGACATGGCCAGGGTGAAGGGGCCGCTCTGGGTGCGCCGCAGCGCCTCCAGGTGCGCCCCGCAGCCCAGGGCCCGGCCCAGGTCATAGGCGAGCGTCCGCACGAAGAAGCCCTTGGAGCAGCGCACGGACAGGCGGAGCTGGGTGGCGTTGAAGTCGCGCAGCACCAGCTCGTACACCGTCACCTGGCGGCTGGCCCGCTCCACCTCCTCGCCGGCGCGGGCGAGCTCGTACAGCCGCTTGCCGCCCACCTTCACCGCCGAGTACATGGGCGGCACCTGCTCGAAGGTGCCGCGGAAGCGCCCCAGCGCCTCCTCCAGCAGTGCCGAGGTGAGGGCGGGCACCGGTGCCTCGGCCACCACCTTGCCCTCGGCGTCCTGGGTGTCCGTCTCGGCTCCCAAGCGCACCACGGCGTCATAGGCCTTGTCGCCCTCGGTGATGAAGCCGGCCACCTTCGTCGCCTCGCCCAGGCACAGGGGCAACACCCCCGTGGCCATCGGGTCCAACGTCCCGGTGTGGCCTACCTTCTTGATCCGGAGGAGACTCCGCACCTGCCGCACCACGTCGAA
>NZ_DASVSO010000840.1:0-7014 GCF_036388035.1 Archangium sp. | reverse complement strand
CGAAGGAGACGAACGGGTTGTTGCCCTCGAGCCCCTCCATCTCCTCCGACTCCGGAAGCGGAATGGGCGCGGCGCTCCGGGCCGGCGCCGTGTCCTCCGGCGGCAGCGCGAACGGGTCGTTCTCCTCGAAGGAGACCGGCGCGCTGCTCCGAGCGACGACGGAGGCGGGCTTCGGGGCCGGGGCGGCGGGCGCGGGCTTCGGAGCCGGCGCGGGCGCGGCGCTCCGAGCCGGGATCTGGACTGGAACCGGAGCGGGCTTCGGAGCCGGAGCCGGTGGCGCACTCCGGGCGGGCACGGGCTTGGGAGCCGGGGCCACGGCCTTCGGACCCTCATCCGACGCAGCGAACGGATCGTTCTCGTCGAAGGACAGCGACAGCGAGGAACCCGCCGCCGGGCTGGCCGGGGCCGCGGGCTTGTTGGCCTGGACCGGGCCGAGCGCGAGCGCCCCCACCGGATTGTTGGGGATGGGGGCCTTGGCGGAGAGTTGGAGCGCCTGGGCGGGCGTGGGGGTGTTCTCGCCGATGAACTCCATCAGCGGATCCAGGTCGATCGTCGCCGGAGTCTTGGGGGGCTCCATGGAGGACCGCGGGAGCGAGGTCGGTCCGGAGGCCACTCCCCCTCGGGGCGCGGCGATGCCCGGCACCGAGGGAGCCGCCGGAGCGCTCGCGGGCGCACCCATGAGCGAATCGATCGGAGAGGGTCCGGGCGGACGGCCCGCGGCCTTGCCGGTGGGCGCTCCGCCCCAAGGCACGGAGGCAGCGGGCGCGGAGGACCGGGAAGGCTCGAGGGGCGTGCCCGCTCGAGGGGTGGCCGGGGGTTTCGCGACGGCGGCCGCCTCGACAGGAGGCACGGCCGGAGTCGGCGCGGAGGACGCAGCGTCCTCACGAGCAACCCGGAAGGTATGCTGACACTTCGTGCAGCGGACCTTGACCCCCCTGTCCGTCACCTTCTCGTCGGGGATCTTGAACCGCGTCTGGCAACGTTCACACTTGACGATCATTCAGGGCTCGGCCGGTTCGGGAGTATAGGCGCAGTGAGGCCTCACCGCGAACATGCCTCCGCCCGGCTTGCCCGCCCCCAACCCCTCTGCTACAGGCTTTCGTCCCGCATCGTGTGCGAAAGTGCGAAAGCACACGAACGGGGGCGGAGAACGCAGACATGAGCGAGCCAGAGCAGGCAGGCGTGCCCAGCAAAGAGCCCAAGGTCATCAAGCGGTATACCAACCGCAAGCTCTACGACACGGTCGAGAGCCGGTATGTGACCCTCGATGAGATCGCCCTGATGATCAAGGAGGGCGTGGAGGTCCGGATCGTCGACAACCGGACGAAGGAGGACCTCACCTCGGTCACCCTCGCGCAGATCATCTTCGAGGAGGAGAAGAAGCGGAACCGGATGCCCCTGGCGGTGCTCCGGGAGATCATCCGCCATCCGGGCGAGTCGCTGACCGACTTCATCCAGAAGGAGGTCACCCCGAGGGTGGCGTCCATCCGCGAGGAGGCCGAGTCGCGCCTGGACAAGCTGCTGCGGCGCGAGGACAAGCCCGAGGAGGGCGGCGCCACGACCGAGCAGGCTCCCTCGCCCACCGAGCAGCCGGCCGAGGATGCGTCCGCCAACGCGGCGGGTGGCCCGGCGGATCTGCTCAAGGCGAGCCAGCGCGCGCTGGAGGAGTGGCAGCGCCGGATCGACGAGCGGGTGAAGCACGTCGTGGAGAACCTCGCGGGCAACCTGCCGGCGATGGGCCGCGACATGCAGCTGCTCACGCAGCGGCTCGAGGAGCTCGAGAAGAAGCTCGACGAGCTGGAGAAGAAGAAGGACTGACCTACCCCCTCTCCCGCCCGGGAGAGGTTGGGGGTGAGGAGACCGGGGGCGCCCGGACTCTCCCCCCATGTGCTCCCTCTCCCGCCCGGGAGAGGCTCGGGGTGAGGGCGTGCGCCCGCCCTCCCCCACTCCGTCTCCACCCTCTCGCGAATCCGGACGGCTCCGCTACGCCACGCGGGAGGCCTTCTTGCCGCGCTTCTTCGCGCTCTCGCCGTAGATCTCCGCGGCGATGGCGCCGAGCATCCGCGCGCCGGTGCTGCTGGGGGCGTACTCCCAGATGGTCTTCCCGTGGCTCTGGGCCTCGTCCACCTTGACGTTGTAGCCGAGCGGCGTGGCCGCGAGGGACTCGGGGAAGTAGGACTTGAGGCGCTCGAGGATGGCGGTGGCCAGCGCGGTGCGCCGGTAGAGCGTGGGCACCACCTTGGTGATGCGCAGGTCGGGGCGGCCCTCGCTCTCGGCGACCTGGCGGACGGTGTCGGCCACCTCGGCGCAGCCATCGAGCGCGAAGTACGTCAGCCCCACGGGGACCACCACCTCGGTGGCGGCCACGAGGATGTTGCGGGTGGTGATGCCCATGGAGGGCGGGGCGTCGAAGACGATGACATCGAAGCCGGCGGCCTCGGCGGGCGCGAGCCGCTCGGCGAGCCGGTGCGCGCGGCGCTCGTCATTCGCGACGACGAGGGGGAAGTCCGCCATCTCCTTGTAGGCGGGCAGGACGGACAGGCCCTCGATGGCGGAGGGCCGCACCACGTCCTCCAGACGCACGCTCGGGTCGGTGAGCAGGTGGAAGACGTTGCGCGGCAGCGTGCGCACGTCCAGGCCGAGCGACTTGCCCGCGTGCCCCTGCGTGTCCAGGTCCACCAGGAGGACCTTCAGCCCCCGGTCCCGCGCGAGCCACGCGGCGGTGTTGACCGCGAGCGTCGTCTTGCAGGTGCCACCCTTCTCGTTGATGAAGGCGATGCGCCGCATGGGGGGCACTACTTCGACTTCCGGGACGAAGGCGCGGACGCGGTCGTCACCAGCTTGTCCACCTTGGACTCCACCGAGGACAGCAGGCGCTCCAGGTCATCCACCTTGTTGCGCAGCTGCTCCACGTCCGCGGTGGAGGGCAGGTTCATCGCCGAGAGCGCCGAGCGCAGCGCGCTGTCCAGCGTCCCCTTGGCGGCGAGCGAGCGCGACACCAGCGTCTGCACCATCGTCACGAACTTCTCGTTGGACATGAGCTGCTGCGCCAGCTTGCCGACGCGCTCCTCACCGGTCTCGACGAGCTTCTTCACCACGGGGTTGTTCTTGAGCATGGAATCGTCCTGGAGAAAACGCGCGAACTCTGGAAGCACGCGACGCGACGTGTCAAGCGGTGGAAGCAAGACGACAGAGCGCGTTGACAGGGGGGAGGGCCATCCCTACGGTTCGCCGCTCCCGATGGCCGCCCTGCTCGACAAGAGGTTGTGGATCGTTTCCGGAAAGGGCGGCGTGGGGAAGAGCACCATCGCCGCGGCGCTGGCCTTGCGCTCGGCGCGCGCCGGAAGACGCACGCTGGTGTGCGAAGTGAATACGCAGGAGCGCATCAGCCGCCTGCTGGGCCATGAGCCCGTGGGCCCCGAGGTCAAACAGCTGGAGGACAACCTGTGGGCCGTGGACGTGCGCCCCCAGGAGGCCATGCGCGAGTACGCGCTGATGGTCCTGCGCTTCGAGACCCTCTACAAGACGGTCTTCGAGAACAAGGTGGTGCGCTACTTCCTGCGCTTCATCCCCTCGCTGCAGGAGCTGGTGCTGCTGGGGAAGATCCTCTTCCACGCGCAGGAGAAGCGGCCGGACGGCAAGCCGCTGTGGGACACCATCGTGATGGACGCGCCGGCCACGGGCCACGCCATCACCTTCCTGCGGGTGCCCCAGGTGCTGCTGCAGACGTTGCCGCCCGGGCCCATGACCCGCGAGGCGATGAAGATGCGCGACCTCCTGGAGGACCCGGCGACGACGGCGGCGGTGCTGGTGTCGCTGCCCGAGGACATGCCGGTGAACGAGACGCTGGAGCTGCACGCGGCGCTGCGCGACCAGGTGCGGGTGCGCACCCACGCGGCGGTGCTCAACGCGGCCTTCCCCGAGCGCTTCACGGAGGGCGATCTGGAGGCGCTGGTGGACCAGGCGGAGCTGCTGCGGGTGGCGCGCACGCACCATGACCGGGCGGCGCAGACGGTGCTCGCGGAGATGAAGCTGGAGCGCAACCTGCACGTGCCGGTGTACCAGGTGCCCCGCATCTTCGCGCCGGGCTTCGGGCGGCAGGCCATCGAGCAGGTGATGGGGCACTTGGAGCAGCTGGTGACGGGGAAGGCGGGGGCATGAACGCGCTCGCCGAGGCCTTGAAGAACAAGCGCGTGCTGATGTGCGTGGGCTCGGGCGGGGTGGGCAAGACGACCATCTCGGCGACGCTGGCGCTGCGCGCGGCGGTGGATGGGCGCAGCAGCCTGGTGTGCACCATCGACCCGGCCAAGCGCCTGGCCAACTCGCTGGGCCTCAACGCCCTGGGCAACGTGGAGGCCGAGGTGCCCGCCTCCGCGCTGGAGCCGCTGGGGACGAAGCCCCGGGGCCGGCTCCACGCGATGATGCTGGACATGAAGCAGACGTGGGACGACCTCATCACGAAGTACGCCCCACCGGACAAGCGCGAGCGCATCCTCCACAACCGCTTCTACCAGTCGCTCTCCAGCGCCCTCGCCGGCAGCCAGGAGTACATCGCGATGGAGAAGCTGTGGGAGCTGCGCACCAAGCGCGACTACGAGCTCATCGTGCTCGACACGCCGCCCACCGCGCACGCGTTGGACTTCCTCGAGGCGCCCAACCGGGTGCTGGACTTCCTCGACAACGAGGCGGCCAAGTGGCTGCTCACGCCCGCGCTGGCCGCGGGGAAGATTGGCCTGTCGCTCTTCAGCTTCGGCAGCAGCTACGTGGCGAAGACCATCTCCAAGTTCACCGGTACGGAGACGCTGCAGGAGCTGGCCGGCTTCATGATGGCCATCGCCCCGATGAACGAGAGCTTCCGGGAGCGGGCGCGCGGGGTGCGCGAGCTGATGGAGGCCGAGTCCACGGGCTTCGTCCTGGTGACGAGCCCGGGGCGGGAGCGCCTGGACGAGGTGATGCACTTCCACCGGCTGCTCAAGCAAAACCGGATGGAGGTGGTGGCGGTGGTGGTGAACCGCGTCCACCCGATGCCGGGCCCCGAGCTGTGGGAGGAGGCCAGGAGCCTGACGTCCGCCCGGCGCGCGAAGGTGGAGGAGACGCTGCGGGAGCTGACGGTGCTGGCGGAGCAGGACGCCAAGGGCATCGCCGAGCTGCGCGCGGCGGCGGACGGGACCCCGCTCATCCAGGTGCCGCGCTTCGAGCTGGACGTGCACGACATCAGCGCGCTGTGGCGCACGGGGCGCTACCTGATGGGAGACGAGGCGATTCCCACGCCCGCACCCGCGCTCCCCCGGGGTTGAGCCTGTCCTCTAACGCTCCATGCTCGCCCACTCGCCGGGTGGCGGGCCATTCGGGCGGGAAACCCAGGCGGAGGTTAAGCTGGGGCCCGCAGAGGGAACTCCGGGACGGCACCCGCTGTCTTGGAGCCTGGAAACGTGGACGGCCCGCCCATGGGCCCCTGACGAGCTTCGATGCGGAGGACACACATGTCGGCCACTTGGCGCAGGTGGGTGTTGGTGGGAGTTCTGGGCCTGGTGGGGTGTCGGACGACGGGCACGGCGGTGCGCGAGACGCAGGCCGAGCCCTCCCGGCAGGAGGTGCAGTTCGAGCCGGTGACGGTGACGGCGGACCTGGAGCTGTCGTCGCTCAATGACGAGGAGCTGTTCGCGGGCGGCACGTCGGCCTTCGCGGCCAACGACTTCGCCAAGGCGGCGCGCTACTTCGGACGGCTGGCGGACTTCCACCCCACCAGCTCGCACCGGAACGAGGCGCTCTACAACGCGGGGCTCGCCCACGAGCGGCTGGAGCAGTGGGAGGACGCGGCGATGCGCTTCTCCGAGCTGGCCGACGCACAAAAGGGCACGGGCGACACGCTGGACGCGGCCTTCCGCCTCGCCGAGACGCACTACCACCTGGAGCGCTTCGAGGACGCCGCGAAGGTGCTGAAGGTCATCGCCGAGCGCGAGGACCTGCCGGTGGGCAAGCGCCTGGAGGCCCAGGTGCAGCAGGGCGTGTGCGAGCTGGAGTCCGGGCAGCCGGAGAAGGCCGAGGCCACGCTTCAGAAGGCCATCACCACGTACGAGGGGCTCGCGGACAAGGACGAGGTGGAGGACTACTTCCCGGCCCAGGCGCACTTCTTCCGCGGGGAGATCTACCGGCTCTACTACGACGCGGTGAAGCTGGACCCGGCCAAGGGCAGCGACGCGCTGGCGAACGATCTCAACTACAAGGCCGAGCTGCTCCTGTCGGCGCAGGGCCACTACCTGCGCGCCATCCGGGTGGGCAACGGCCACTGGGCGACGGCGGCCGGCTCGCAGATTGGCGCGCTCTACGAGAACCTCTACGAGCACCTGGTGAACTCGCCGGCGCCGGCCGAGCTGGACGCGGAGGAGGCCCAGGTCTACCGCGAGGAGCTGCGCAAGAAGGTGCGGGTGCTGCTCACCAAGTCCATCAACATCTACGAGCGCACGCTGGAGGCGGCCGAGCGCATCGGCTCGCAGAACACCTTCGTGGCCCGCACGCGCGAGAGCCTCGAGAAGATGAAGCGGCTGCTGCTGGCGGACACGGACTCGGCGCCGGCTCCCGCGCCGGTGAAGGCCGAGCCGCACTCCTGAGCCAGGTCCCCCCTGGGAGAACACCGGGGTGAAGGTCTACGCTCCACGCCGCCCATGGAGCCCATCTTCACGCCCGAGCAGCTCGCGGAAATCAAGGCCTACCACCTGCCCCACTACATCTGGAGCGGGGTGAGCCCCTTCCTCTACCTGGGCATCCTGGGGCTCATCCTCGGCGTGCTGGTGCGGCCCTTCCACCGCCGCGCCGAGACCTGCGCGGACTGGCTGTCCCAGCGGCTCTCCTTCCTGCGGACGGCGCCCGTCAGCCGCGCCTTCTTCAAGGCCATGGACCTGCTCTGGGGCGAGTCCGGCTGGGGCACCGCGCTGCTCTTCGCCCTCTTCGTGGACCTCTTCCTCGCCGTCGTCTACCTCCCGGCGAACGTCTACTTCGGCTACGTGCTGGAGC
>NZ_DASVSO010000839.1:0-3261 GCF_036388035.1 Archangium sp. | reverse complement strand
TGGACAGCGTGGCGGCGAACTCGAGCGCGCCACCCGTCAGTCGCGTGCGCTGCGGCAACACCTCCAGCGCGGCGTAGGAGAGGGCGGCGAGGATGGCGACAATGCCCACGGCGGTCGACATTTCCACCAGGGAGAAGCCGGCATTGCGAGGGGTACGCTTCATAGGGAATCCATCGTGCGTGGGCGCCCCCCGCTCACAGCCACCAACCCTCCCGCGGGCGCACGAAAACGGGTCTGTCTCCAACCCCAACCAAGGGTCTTCCGCCGGCCAGCTTACCGCAAATTCCAACAGGGGATCATTGCATCCCCACTCACTCGCGGGGCAGGCAACGGAGCGGGCGCGTTCCCTCGGAAATTTCTTTTCCCGCTGCAGCCAGCCCGGCATCTTCCGGCGAGCCACGCGAGATGCGAGAAGGGCGACATGACCGGGACGTATCAGACACTGACGGTGGATCTGCCGGAGGCGGAGGCGGAGGCCGCGCAGGACCTGCTGCACGAGGTGGGGGCGATGGGACTGGAAGTGCGGGACCGCGAGGGTCCCCTCATGCCCGGGGTGCGCGCCCCCTCGGCGGGAGAGGCCATCGTCGTGGCCTACTTCGAGGACGCGGACACGGCCGAGGCCGCTCGCGCCGAGCTCGCCGAGGCCTTCCCCTCCGCGCGCCTGCAGCTCGAGGAGCAGCAGCAGCAGGACTGGAGCAATGCCTGGAAGGCGCTCATCAAGTCCGTGCAGGTCGGCCGGCTCTGGGTGGGTCCGCCCTGGGATGTCCAGAATGCACCAGCCGACAAGGTGCGCCTCGTCATCGAGCCGAAGATGGCCTTCGGCACGGGGGACCATCCCACCACCTCCCTGTGTCTGGGTGCGGTGGATGCCTATATGGCCACACATCCCGGAGCGAGTGTGCTGGATGTGGGGACGGGGACGGGCGTGCTGGCCATCGCCGCCAAGAGGCTGGGGGCGGGCCGGGTGGTGGGCACGGACAACGACCCCATCTCGGTGGAGCTGGCGCGGGAGAACGCGGAGATCAACGGCACGCCGGACCTGGAGCTGTCGGGCAAGGAGCTGACCTCGGTGGAGGGCACCTTCGACCTGGTGGTGGCCAACATCCTGGCCAACACGCTCATCGAGCTGGCGCCGCTCATCGTCCCCAAGGTGAAGGACCGGCTGCTGATGGCGGGCGTGCTCGCGCACCAGAAGGCCGACGTGGAAGCCGCGTACGTGAAGCTCGGACTGGTGCCAGAGCCGGGCGCGCAGCAGGGCGAGTGGGTGCGGTTGGACATGCACCGGTGAGCCCCCGAGCGCGAGCCACCGGACTGCATGCGTCCGGGAAGCTCGCCTGTTGACCCCAGGTTGCCTAGCATCCGGTCCGACGAGGAAGGACTTACCCCATGCTGAAGCCCCAGACCCAGGCGCTGTTCGACGAGTACATCACGGCCCACCAACACCCCACCAACCGCCTCACCCACAAGGTGGCCATCCCCCTCATCGTCCTGCACATCGTCGCCATGCTGGACTGGGTGCGGCTGGTGCCCGTCCCCTTCCTACCCGGTGGCTCGCTCACCCTCGCCTTCGTGGCCTGGGCGCTCGCCTCCATCTGGTACCTGCGCGCCGACACGAAGCTGGGCCTCATCGTCTCCGTCGCCACCGCGCTCTGCATCCCGCTCGGACGCCTGCTGCCCGTCTGGACCGTCGTGGCCATCGCCCTCGTCGGGTGGCTCGTCCAGCTCGCCGGTCACGCCGTCTGGGAGAAGAAGTCTCCGTCCTTCTTCACCAACCTCATCCACGCCCTCGTCGGGCCCCTGTTCTTCGTCGCCCTGCTCACCGGCGACTACAAGCTCGGGGCCCCGGCGCAGGGCGCTGCGCAGGTCGCGAAGTAGGTCAGCTGGCGGTCCTCGCCAGCACGGGCCGGGGCGCCTCCTGCTCCGAGGCGGGCGCACGGCCCATCAGCGAGTACACCACCACCGCCTCGCGGCGCCCCTTCACCCGCTCCTCGGAGATGCGCTCGCCCAGGAACCGGCCCCCGCCCGCCTTCCAGGTGCTCTCGCTCACCAGGATGTCCACACCGAGGCCCTTCGTCAGGCCCTCCACGCGCGACGTCAGGTTCACCGCGTCCCCGATGATGGTGTACTCGTGCTGCTCGGCTCCGCCCAGCATCCCCGCCGCCACCACCCCGGTGTGCAGCCCGATGCCGATGCGCAACGGCGGCTCCCCGCGCTGCGCCCTCCAGGCATTGAGCTCCACGAGCTTCGTCCGCATGTCGAGCGCCGCCTGCATCGCGTTGCGCGCGTGATGCGCGTCCCCGTCCGGCACGCCCCAGCACGCCAGCATCCCGTCCCCGAGGAACTTGTTCACGATGCCCCCGTGCCCCATGACGATCTGCCCCATGTGCCCGAAGTAGTCGTCCAGCAGCGCCAGCACCGCCCGCGGCGGGAGCGTCTCGCTCAAGGAGGTGAAGTCCCGGATGTCGCTGAAGAGGATCGTCACCTCGCGCTGCACCGGCTCCAGCGTCCCGTCTCCCGTCTCCAGCACCCGCTCCACCACCTGCCTCGGCAGGAAGCGCGAGAGGTTGTCGCGCCGCCGCAGCCCCAGGAACATGCTGCTCACCGCCGTGTTCGCCCACCCGATGAGCAGCCCGAGCGCGATGTAGCAGCCGAGCACGAAGCTCACCCGGGAGAAGGAGAACTCGCCCATCGTCCAGTTCACCCAGGCGAACGTCGCCGAGGCCATCCCCGTGGACAGCACCACGTGCAGCCAGCTGTAGCGCGCCACCGAGAAGGCGAGCACCACCGCGCAGCTCGCCGCCAGCATCTGCGGGCTGAAGCTCCCCGTGGTGACGACGGCCCGCCACGTCATGAAGCCGAAGAAGCCAAAGTCCAGGAGCATGGAGAACACCGGCCGCCACCGCACATGGCTCAGGTTCGGCTTCTGGCGACGCAGGAACGCCACCAGGAAGAGGGTGTAGCCCGTGTAGATCAGCACGGCCCCCATGCGCGGTGGATCCCTCGGCTGCAGCTCGTGGGACATGCGGGCGATGACGCCCTGACTCAGCATCACCATCACCACCAACGCGAGCCGCACCCAGGCCACCACGCGCTCGCCGCGCAGCGCGCTCTCGGCGAGCACCTGCTCCTGGTTCGCCCGCGATACCTCGAACCGCGCGATGGTGCTCTCACTGCCGCGACGGGCCATGACGGCCTCCTTCCCTCGTCCTCATGAGAACTGGAGCCGGCGCGGCGGCTGCGCGAGGCCATGTGGGCGCACCC
>NZ_DASVSO010000838.1:0-2641 GCF_036388035.1 Archangium sp. | reverse complement strand
GCTCGCGGTACGAGCGGGGCGCCGACAGCCAGCACCCCCTGGACCTGCCGCGGCGCACGCCGGTGGGGTAGGGGAGCCGCCTCAGCCCCGGTGCTGGCCGAGCCACTCCACGAGCAGCCGGTTCACCTCGGCCGGCTTCTCCTGGTGCAGGAAATGCCCGGCGCCCTGGAGGCGCTCGAGGCGCAGGCCCTTGGGGAAGTCCTCCGCCCGCGTGAAGTCGAACAGGCGCGTGTCGAGACAACCATCCCGCGCGCCGGTGAGCGCGAGCGTGGGCACCGGGATGGGGGACTGGAGCAGCTTGTGGGCCCGCCACGTGGTGGGGGACCACAGCGCGTAGGTCGCCCGGTAGTAGCCGAGCGCCGCCTCCACCACGCCCGGCTGCCGGAAGGTGCGCTTGAGCGCGGCCATCTCCTCCTCGGGCCAGCGCCAGCCCGGGGACCAGTCGCGCCAGAGCTTCTCGAGGAACTGGAAGTCCTCCCACCGCACCATGGCGTCCGACAGCCGGCGGAGCAGGAAGAAGAAGCTGTACCAGGAGTTGCGCACCTGGCCGGGCGTCCCCCGGTAGGCCGCGAGCGGGTCGCGCATGTGCGGCACCGCCAGCGTGGAGAGCGAGTGGAAGCGCTCGGGCGCCATCCCCGCGACGATGTAGCCGATCACCGCGCCCCAGTCGTGGCCGACGAGGTGCGCCTTGCTCACGCCGAGGTCCTCCATCCACCCCAGCACGTCCTCCGCGAGGTGGACGAGGTGGTAGTCGCCATCCTTCGGCTGGGACGAGGGCTCGTAGCCGCGCAGCGTCGGGACGATGACGCGGTAGCCGGCCTCGGCCAGCGCGGGCATCTGCTCGCGGAAGGAGCGGGCGTGGTCGGGGAAGCCGTGCAGGCAGAGGACGAGCTCCGGCCCTTCTCCCATCTCCATCGCCGAGAACTTCAACCCATTGGCGCGAAGGGTCCTGCCCTTCAATTCCATGCGTGCCGCGTTCGCTTCCTCGCGACGCTCTGCCTTGCGAGACGTCTCCATGTGTTCCCCCCGGGGGTGGATGCGTTACGCGGCACGTCATGCCCTACCGTCAACCCGTCTTGCAAGGCCTCAGCCGCTCCACGGCCCGGCGCGCGCTGAGGATCTCGAAGGGCAGGCCGTGCCAGTCGGCCATGGAGAGCACGCGCTTGTCCTTGCTCACCAGCCACGAGGCACCGACGCGGGCCGCGAGGACGAGGAACTTCTGATCGTCCCGGTCGCGGCAGCGGGGCAGGTGGGGCTGCGGCGTGTCCAGCTCCCTGGGCACCATGCGCACGAGGTTGCGATAGCGGGAGGAGATGTCCCGCCGGGCCGCCTCGTCCAGATTGAAGGTGGGGTAGGCGAGGACCAACTCCAGCTCCGTCAGGGTGTCCTCGTCCGCCCACGCGGTGACCTCGCCCGAAGCGAGGGCGTCGGCCAGGGGGTTGACGGCGGGATCCTGGAAGATCCACAGGTCCAGGACCACGTTGGTGTCGAGGACCACGGGCAGCGAGGGGGGCGGCATGCGCGCGGACTCTACCGCCAAACGACGTTTGTCGCCGGCTCACTTCCCGTCACGCCCTTCATCCAGGCGCGCAGCGCGTCCGGCTCCGAGGGCAGCTCGTCCGGCCAGAGCCGGAGGCTGCCGTCCTGCCCGGTGGAGACGAGGGCGCGGCCCTCCGGCAGGAAGAGCACCGCTCCCACCTGCCCGGTGTGGCCTCGCAGCACCCGGCTCTGGCCGCTCGCCAGGTCCCACAGCCGCACCGTCTTGTCGACGCTCGTCGAGGCCAGCCGCGTCCCGTCGGGCGAGAAGGCGATGTCCAACACGAAGCCCTGGTGGCCGAAGGGCGGCTCCCGGCGTTGGCCCGTCCGCCCGTCCCAGAGCAGCACGCGGTTGTCCTTGTCATTGCGGCTGGCCACGAGCCTTCCGTCCGGGCTGAAGAGGACCTCCAGGACGCCACCGCCGCTCGCGTCCTGGCGCTGGCTCTGGCCCGTCTCCAGCTCCCAGAAACGAAGGGTGTGGTCCATGGAGCCGGTGACGAGGCGCTTGCCGTCCGGTGAGAAGGCCAGGGTGCGGACCTCGCCCTCGTGGCCTCGGAGGACGTGGAAGTCTCCCGTGCCCACGTCCCATACCCGCGCCGTCCCATCCGAGCCCGCGGAGGCGAGGCGTCCCCCCTCCGGCGAGAAGGCGAGCTGGAACACGCGCTTGCCGTGGGTGCCGAGCACCCGGGACGCTCCGGAGGCCAGCTCCCACAGGCGCACCTCGCCGCCCTCGTCCGCCGTGGCGAGCCACCGTCCATCTCCGGAGAAGGCGAGCGTGGAGAGGGCGCTGGAGGCTCCCTCGAGAACCCGGGTCGCGCGCCCGGTGGTGGCATCCCGCAGGTGGAGCTTCCCGTTGGGCCCGCTGGCGACCAGCCATCGGCCATCCGGGGAGAAGCCCACCTGGCCCTTCTCGAATCCGGCCTCTTCCAAGAGGGGGGTGGTGGTCGCGCTCACGTCGAGGAGGTGGAGCGTCCCATTCGCAGACAGGGTGGCCAGCCGCCGGCCATCGGGGGAGCGCACCAGGGCGCGCCGGGTCCCATGGGTCGAGGTCGAGAGGAGCTGGTGGTTCTCCGCGCGCACGGAGAACAGGCGCACCTCGCCATCG
>NZ_DASVSO010000837.1:0-4372 GCF_036388035.1 Archangium sp. | reverse complement strand
CGCGAGTTGGTGAAGCCGATCACCGACTTGTTCATCGTCTCGGCGCCCGCATTGGTCGTCATGATGATGATGATGTTGCGGAAGTCCGCCTTGCGGCCGTTGTTGTCCGTCAACGTCGCGTGGTCCATCACCTGGAGCAGGATGTTGAAGAGGTCCGGGTGGGCCTTCTCGATCTCGTCCAGCACCAGCACCGCGTAGGGGTGCTTGCGGATGGCGTCGGTGAGCAGGCCGCCCTGGTCGAAGCCCACGTAGCCCGGAGGCGCGCCGATGAGCCGGCTCACCGTGTGCTTCTCCGAGTACTCGCTCATGTCGAAGCGCAGGAACTCCACGCCCAGCACCGCGGCGAGCTGCTTGGCCAGCTCCGTCTTGCCCACGCCCGTGGGGCCCGAGAAGAGGAAGCTGCCGATGGGCTTCTCCGGCGCGCGCAGGCCGCTGCGCGCCAGCTTGATGGCGTCCACCACCGACTTGATGGCCGACTCCTGCCCGAAGATGACCCGGTTGAGCTCGGGCTCCAGGTTCTTGAGCTGCACGCCCTCGCTGGCGGACACGCTCTTGGCCGGAATCTTCGCCATCTTCGAGATGACGGTCTCCACGTCCGCCACCGTCACCTGGCCGGAGCGCTTGCCCTCGGGCTTGAGCCGCTCGGCCGCGCCCGTCTCGTCGATGACGTCGATGGCCTTGTCCGGCAGGAAGCGGTCGTTGATGTGCTTGGCGCTCAGCTCCGCCGCCGCCCGGATGGCCTCCGTGGCGTACTTCACCCCGTGGTGGTCCTCGTAGCGGCTCTTGAGCCCCTCGAGGATGAGGACGGTGTCCTCCACGCTCGGCTCGCCTACTTCAATCTTCTGGAAGCGGCGCGACAGGGCCCGATCCCGCTCGAAGGACGCCTTGAACTCCTGGTACGTCGTCGAGCCGATGCAGCGCAGCCGGCCGCTGGCCAGCGCGGGCTTGAGCAGGTTGGACGCATCCATGGAGCCGCCACTGGTGGCCCCCGCACCGACGATGGTGTGGATTTCGTCGATGAAGAGGATGGCGTCCGGGTGCTCCTTGAGCGCCTTGAGCACGCCCTTGAGGCGCTCCTCGAACTGGCCGCGGAACTTGGTGCCCGCCAGCAGCGCGCCCATGTCCAGCGAGAAGATGACCGAGTTCTTCAGCGCCTCGGGCACCCGGCCCTCGTGGATGTGGAGCGCGAGCCCCTCGGCGATGGCCGTCTTGCCCACGCCCGTCTCGCCCACGTAGAGCGGGTTGTTCTTCCGGCGCCGGCAGAGCACCTGGATGGTGCGCTCCAGCTCCTTCTCGCGCCCGATGAGGGGATCAATCCGGCCCTGCTTCGCCTCCTCGTTGAGGTTGGTGGTGTAGGCCTCCAGCGGGCTCTTGCGCGGGCCGCCCTCCCCCTCCTCGTCGTCCCCCGCGGGCATGCCAGCCCGGGGCGCGCCCTCGCTCTCGCCCTCGTCCTCTCCGGACTCGTCCTTGGAGATGCCGTGGGAGATGTAGTTGAGCAGGTCCAGCCGGGTGACACCCTCCTGCTGCAGCAGGTAGAGGGCGTGGCTCTCCTCCTCGCGGAACAGGGCCACGAGGATGTCCCCGCCGTCGATGAGCTTCTGGTCGGCGGACAGGGCGTGCATGGCGGCGCGGTGGAGCACCCGCTCCACGCCGATGGTCTGCTGCGGCTCGGCGTCTACCCCCTCGGGCAGCCGCTCGACGGTCTCCTCCAGGAAGCCCTCCAGGCGTTCCTGAAGTCGCTTGACGTTGGCTCCGCAGCCCTTGAGCACTTCCCGGGTGCGGGTGTCCTTGGTGAGCGCGAGCAGGAGGTGCTCGAGCGTCAGGTACTCGTGACGCATCCGGCGCGCCTCCTCCAGCGCGTTCCGGAAGCTGGCCTGCAATTCCTTGGCGATCAGCGGTCCTGCCACGGTTTCAACCTTCCTCTGGTTCCATCGAGAGGCGCAGCGGGAAGCCATTCTCCCGCGCCGCCGCCTCCACGGTCCTCATCTTCGTCTCGGCGACCTCGAATGTATAAACGCCCGCGACGCCGACACCGTTGTAATGAACGTGCAGCATGATCTGCACGGCATCCGTCTCGGATTTATGGAAGACCTCCTTGAGGACGGCCACCACGAACTCCCGAGTCGTGTAGTTGTCGTTGTGCAGGAGCACCTTGTAGAGGGTCGGCCGCTTCAGCTTCTTCTGCGGGACCGTCTCCGTCGCGACATTCGAATCCGGGTCGTGCTTCTCTCGGGACATGTTCTCCCTCTAATGAGTAGGGGCCACGAACGGCCCCCGCTTGAATCCTGTTTCGGCACGCCACTGGGGCAGGCCAGCCAGCACGGCCGCCCGCTCGTGCTCCAGGAAGGAGCGTACCGCCCGATCGACCCCGGGGTGGAAGAGCAAGTGAGCGCTCCGCGTGAGGCTCGGCTCGAAACCCCGGATGAGCTTGTGCTCCCCGCCCGCGCCCGGCTCGAAGCGCTCCAGCCCCCGGGCGATGGCCTCGGTCACCGGGTGGTAGAGGCAGACGTTGAAGTGCAGGAAGGGGTGCTCCTCGAAGCAGCCCCAATAGCGGCCGTAGAGGGTGCGCGGCCCCACCAGGTTGAAGGCGCCCGCCACCAGCCGGCCCTCCCGGCGGGCCTCCACCAGCTCGCAGGAGGCACGGAAGGTGGACAGCATGCGCGCGAAGAAGTCCGGGGTGAGGAGGCGCCGGCCCCACGGGTACTTGTCCACCGTGGAGGCGTAGAGGCGGTGGAGCTCCCCCGGATCCACCTCGGCCAGCGCCTCGCCGCGCAGGGTGCGCAGGGTGATGCCCTGGGCGGCCGGGGCGCGCAGCTCCCGGCGGAGCTGGTTGCGCCGCTTGGTATGGAAGCGGGCGAGGAAGTCCTCGAAGGAGCCGTAGCCCGCGTTGCTCCACTGGTACTGCACCCCCAGGCGCGGCGCGAAGCCGGCGGCCTCCAGGGCGGGCAGCTCCGCCTCGGTGGTGAAGTGGACGTGGACGCTGGAGAGGCCCTCGGCGCGGGCGTACTCCAGGGCCCCGCGGGCGAGCTCCGCCTCCCGCTCGGCCCGGTCCTCGCCGGGGGCCACCAGGAGGCGCCGGCCGGTGACGGGGGTGAAGGGCACGGCCAGCAGCAGCTTCGGGTAGTAGCGCACGCCGAGGCGCTCGGAGGCGGTGGCCCAGGACCAGTCGGCGACGAACTCGCCGTGGCTGTCGTCCTTGAGGTACGCCGGGGCCGCGGCCACCAGTCGGGAGCCCCGCCACAGGGTGAGATGGCGCGGGTGCCAGCCGGCCGAGGCCCCCACGCTGCCGCTCTCCTCCAGCGCCGCCAGGAAGGCCCACTCGGAGAAGGGCCGGGCCGCATCGTCGAGCAGCGCGTCCCAGGCTCCCCGGGGGACCTCGGTGATGGCGCGAAGGACGCGCAGGGTGGGTGGCAGCGGGTCGGACATCGTCGGCGGGCGGAGCCTATAACGGCCCACTCCCGGGCCCGCCAACCCGCTCGCGCGCCGAGTGTCTAACGGCCGCGGGTGAGCTCGGCGGCCAGGAAGCGGCCCACCTCGGCCAGTCCCGCCTGGGCGCGCTGCCGGCCCTCGGGCGACTCCATCACCCGACGCGCGGCCTCGCTGGCGGTGCCGACCTCCAGGTCCGCGAGCACCAGGAAGGCGCTCCACGCGGGCGACAGCTCCGCCACGCGCCCGGGACGCTGGGGCCGGTCCTTCAGCGTGGCGGCCACCTTCTCCACCAGCCCCTCGTCCTCGAGCCGCTTGGACTTGCCGCGCATGGCCGTCCACGTCTCTTCGAGGAGCGAGGTGAGCAGCCGGCCCTGGAGTGCCTGCGAGAGGCGCTGCGCGGCCTCCTCCTCGTCGATGTTGTGGGCGCGCGCGTAGGTGGGCGTCAGCTTCGCCACCACCACCGGGCGCGTGGCGAGGTGTCCCAGTCGGGGAGGGTAGGCCATGGGCTCCTTCTACCAGTTACCAGCGCACGAGGAGGCGGAAGCCCAGGTGCGAGCGCTCCTCCACGGTGATGATGGGCTGCACGTGGGCCCGCTCCAGCGCCACCTCCAGCGCGCCGGCGATGAACTCCGGGCGGTTGTGGGTGTCCGGAATGGTGACGCGCCGGGCGCGCTCCCCCATGGGAATCA
Organism: Archangium sp.; assembly: GCF_036388035.1. Classification (GTDB taxonomy): domain Bacteria; phylum Myxococcota; class Myxococcia; order Myxococcales; family Myxococcaceae; genus Archangium. The sequence goes on along the minus strand of NZ_DASVSO010000837.1, from coordinate 254 downwards.
GCTGCACGTCCAGGTCCGGCCGGCCCATCATCGCGAGGTAGCGCGGCAGCCGCTCCACCACCCGCGCCGCGCCAATCATCGGCAGCGCCACGGCGGCCACCCGGCCCACCAGCGTGTCGGAGAAGCCCTCGGTCAGCTTGCGGCCGAGGAGGCGGTAGGCGTCCGCGTCGCCCAGCTCTCCGTAGACGAGGTCCCTCGCCAGGGCCACGCACCGCTTCCACACCTGGACCGGGTAGTCCATCTCGGGGCACCTC
>NZ_DASVSO010000836.1:0-19353 GCF_036388035.1 Archangium sp. | reverse complement strand
CTCGCCCGATTCGAGAAAGCGTTCTCGCGAGTTGAGAGTGCTACCGTCGCGAGGATGGAAGCGGACCGCTGGGAGAGCGCACGCGTCTCGAAGCAGGAGTTGCAACGGTGGATGGAGCGACGGAACGCGCCAGGGTGGGCGCGCGTGGCGCTCCAGGTGCCGCTGTTCTTGGGCTCGGCGGCGGCAACCGCATGGCTGGCGGACAGGGGCCATCCAGGGTGGATGGCAGCCGTCCTCCTGTGCGGGGTGGCCCTGGTCTCCTTCTTTCCCGCGTTGCACGAGGCGGGGCACCGCACCGCGTTTCGCAGCGGCCTGTTGAATGAGGGGCTCGTGTGGCTGAGCGCGTTCCTGATGCTGCAGGCGCCCAGCTTCTTCCGTGAGTTCCACTGGCAACACCACCGGTCCACGCAGTCGCTGGAACACGATCCGGAGATCGCCGCCGCGCCATGGCTTCTCGAGGGGTGGCCGCGAAACCTCGGGCTCTATCTGGCGCGTGCGTTGGGCCAGGGGCTGCTGGTCGGCAAGGCGCTGTTCACCTTGGCGTCGGCGGTGCTGTTCGCCCCGGCCCAGTGGGAGAAGCTGTTTCCGTTCGTTCGGGTGGACCGGAGAAGGCGCGTCCAGTGGGAGAGCCGCCTGGTCCTCGTGCTCTGGGGCGCGCTGCTGCTCGGGGGGCTGGGCTTCGTGCCCGGATTCGGCCACGTGCTGCTCGCGTGGCCCATTGCTCACCTGTTGCTGGGGTTGTTCGTGATGCCGGAACACACGGGCCTCCCCCTGGAGGGCAGCCAGCTCCAGCGCACGCGGACCATTCGGTCGAACGCGCTCGTTCACTTCCTGATGTGGAACATGTCCTATCACGCCGAGCACCACGCCTATCCCGCGGTGGCGTTCCATGGGCTGCCGGAGCTGCACCGGGCGCTGGGGCCTGAGGTGGCGCACGTCTTGCCGGGGTACCTCGCATTCCACCTGCTCGCGCTGCGCCACGCGCTGTTCGGGCCGCCGGCCCAGGTTCAGCCGGTCGGCTCCGAACGTTCAGCAGTGGATCACTTCCCCGGCTCCTGAAGCGACCACCTCCTCATTTCGAGGTGGCCCGGCAGTCTCGCCGCTTCAATGACGCGCCGCGTAAATCCAGGCGAACACGTCTGGTCTTCCTCGGCCTCTCTGTTCCAACCCCCGGAGGGAAACACAGTAGAGTCCCGCCCCATGTACGCCGTCGTCCAAGAATGGCTGAACCTCCTGGTCCGCTGGGTCCATGTGATCGCGGCCATCATGTGGATTGGAGATTCGTTCCTCTTCATGTGGCTCGACAGCCACCTCACCGCCCCGAGCCGCCCTCGCGAGGGCGATGTCACCGGCGAGCTGTGGATGACCCACAGCGGCGGCTTCTACGAGGTGGTGAAGCGCAAGTCGCTCGCCAAGGGCGAGCTGCCGGCCACGCTCCACTGGTTCAAGTGGGAGAGCTACACGACGTGGATCAGCGGCTTCCTGCTGCTCGTCATCGTCTTCCACCTCAACGGCGCCTCGCTGCTCATTGATCCGAGCGTCTATCCGCTCACCCACGCGCAGGCGCTGGCCATCAGCCTGGGCCTCCTGCCGCTCGCGTACGGCGTGTACGAGCTGCTCTGGAGGACGCCGCTGTCGAAGAACAACCGGGCCTTCGCCGCGGTGGGGCTCGTGCTGATCACCGGCCTGGCGTACGCGCTCACCCGCGTCTTCAGCGCCCGCGGCGCGTTCCTCCAGGTGGGTGCCACTCTCGGTACGATCATGGCCGCGAACGTGTTCTTCCGGATCATCCCGGCGCAACGGCACATGCTCGCGATGACCCGCGAGGGCAAGCCGGTGGACACGAGCTACGGCCTGCGCGCCAAGGGCCGCTCCATCCAGAACCACTACCTGACGCTGCCCGTGCTGTTCACGATGATCTCCAACCACTTCCCGAGCACCTACGGCAGCTCGCGGCCGTGGCTGGTGTTGGGGTTGTTGTTCATCGTCGGCGCGGGGCTGAAGTACGCGATGAACTTCCGCGCCAGGACGCCGCCGGTGCTGTGGGCGGGCACGGCCCTGGCGCTCCTCGGGGTGATGGTGCTGACGCGACCGCCGCCGGATCCCGCGCTCGAGCAGTTCGCGGGCAAGCCGCCGGTGAAGTTCGAGGAGGTGGCCGCTGTGATGCAGACCCGCTGCGCCACCTGCCACGCGGCACGCCCCTCGAGCCCGATGTTCCCCGCGCCGCCGCAGGGCGTCATCCTGGACACGCCGGACGCCATCCGCTCCCACGCGGACCGCGTCTTCGTGCGCGCGGTGGCCACCAAGACGATGCCGCTCGGCAACCTCACGGGCATGACGGACGAGGAGCGCGCCCTGGTCGGAGCGTGGTTCGCCCAGGGCGGGCAGGTGCCCGAGGGCGCGAAGATGCCCGAGCTGGCCGCGCCTCCCGCGACGATTCCCGCTCCGCCTCCTCCCGATGCGGCGACGGTGAGCGCGCTGAACGCGGCGGAGGTGCCGGAGTCCTCGCGCACCTACTTCGCCAACGTGTGCAGCACCTGCCACGGCCCCAAGGGGCGCGGCGATGGCGCGGTCTCGGCGGCGTTGAACCCGAAGCCTCGCAACTTCAGCGACAAGGACTGGCAGCAGAGCGTCTCCGACGAGGCCCTCAAGAAGATCATCCTGGAGGGCGGTGCGGCGGTGGGGAAGAGCCCGGTGATGCCGCCGAGCCCCATGCTCGCCGAGGATGCCAAGACGCTGGACGGCCTCGTGAAGCTCATCCGCGCCTTCGGCGCCCAAGGTTAGAGAACCCGGAGGGGAAACAGATGCAGTCGTTCATCGTGCGAGGCCGTCGCGTGCTCACGCCGCAGGGCCTTCGTCCCGCCTCGGTTCACATCCGGGACGGGAAGATTTCCAAGGTGGAGGCGGTGGACGTCGTGCTCCCAGGAGCGAACGTCCTCGACGCGGGCGACCTGATCGTCACGCCCGGCATCGTCGACAGCCACGTCCACATCAACGAGCCGGGGCGCACCGAGTGGGAGGGCTTCGAGACGGCCACCGCGGCCGCCGCGGCCGGTGGCATCACCACCGTCGTCGACATGCCGCTCAACTGCATCCCCGCGACCACCACCCGCGAGGCGGCCGAGGCGAAGCTCGCGGCGCTCGAGGGCAAGCTGCACGTCGATGTGGCGTTCTGGGGTGGCGTGATTCCGGGCAATGTGGACGCGCTCGAGGGCCTCGCGAAGTTCGGCGTGCCTGGCTGCAAGTGCTTCACCTGCCCGTCCGGGGTGGACGAGTTTCCGCATGTCTCGCGCGCGGACCTCGAGGTGGCCCTGCCTCGGCTCCGGGACCTGGGGCTGACCCTGCTCGTCCACGCGGAGGCGCCGGGCCCGCTCGAGGCCGCGGAGCGGGAGCTCGCCGGGAAGGATCCGCGCGATTACCGCACCTACCTCCGCTCCCGGCCACGCTCGGCGGAGGACGAGGCGATCGCGATGGTCATCGACCTGTGCCGCAAGCACCGGGCGCGTGCGCACATCGTGCACCTCTCGAGCGCCTCCGCGCTGCCGATGATCCGCGCCGCGCAACAGGACGGCGTGCAGATCTCCGCCGAGACGTGCCTGCACTACCTCGCCTTCACCGCGGAGGAGATCGTCTCGGGCGCGACGAGCTTCAAGTGCGCGCCGCCCATCCGCGAGGCGGAGAACCGTGAGTTGCTCTGGCGCGGGCTCGAGGACGGGACGATCGCCATGGTGGTCTCGGACCACTCGCCGTGTACGCCCGCGCTGAAGAAGCCGGAGGTAGGCGACTTCCTCCAGGCATGGGGCGGCATCAGCTCGCTGCAACTCGGGCTGTCGGTGCTCTGGACGCTGGCCCGGGAGCGTGGCCACTCGGTGGAGCAGATGCTCCGCTGGAACGTCGAGGGCCCGGCGCGGCTCGCGGGGGTCTCGGACCGGAAGGGGCGGCTCGCTCCTGGCTACGACGCGGACCTGGTCCTCTGGGACGACGCGGCGAGCTTCGAGGTCCAGCCGGACGCCCTCCGTCACCGGCACCACGTGACGCCGTACGCCGGCCGGCGGCTCTTCGGACAGGTGAAGAAAACCCTCGTGGGCGGACGGATGGCGTATGACTCGGCCTCCGCCCAGCCCCCGGCCACCGTGGGCCGCTTCGTGGCGGTTCGGAGGTAACCCGTGTCGACGCATCAGCCCGTCCCCGCGGAGCTCAAGGGACTCGTGGATCTCTCGGCCGACGTGCTCGGCACGTTCGTCCTCTACGCGACCGACGACTACTTCGCCGAGAAGGAGAACCTGCTCAAGCCGGGTCCTCCGGTGTGGCTCGAGGGCGAGTACACCCATAAGGGCAAGTGGATGGACGGTTGGGAGTCGCAGCGCAAGCGCGAGCCCGGCCACGACTTCGCCATCGTCCGGCTGGGCGCGCCGGGGAGCGTGCGCGGGGCGCTCGTGGACACGACCCACTTCAAGGGCAACGCGCCTCAGCAGATCGCCCTCGAGGGCATCGAGGCGCCGTACACCGCCACCCCGGCGCAGCTCCTGGAGGACAGCCGGTGGTTTCCGCTGATCGACCAGAGCGCGGTGAAGCCGGACTTCCCGAATGTCTTCACGCTCGAGAAGGCGAGCCCGCGCGTCACCCACGTGCGGCTGCGCATCTACCCGGATGGCGGCGTGGCCCGCCTGCGCATCTACGGGGATGTGCTCGCCGAGGAGCGCACGTTCTGGCGCTCGGGCAGCGTGGACCTGGGGGCCCTGGAGAACGGGGGCACCATCGCGGCGAAGAGCGACGAGTTCTTCGGCCCGCCGGCGAACATGCTGCTGCCGGGACGCGGCGTGAACATGGGCGATGGCTGGGAGACGAAGCGGCGGCGCACGCCGGGCAGCGACTGGGCGGTGGTGAAGCTCGCGCGGCGCGGCATCCTCGAGCGCATCGAGCTCGACACGCACTTCTTCAAGGGGAACGCGCCGCAGGCCACGCTCATCGAGGCCGTGGACGCCAGCGGCATGCCCGCGGACATCCTGCAGGGGCTGCTCTCGTCCGCCTCGCCGAGTGGCTGGCGCGTGCTCGTGGACAAGACGGCGCTCGTTCAGCACCGGCGCCACCAGCTCGAGCCGCTCTACCCCATGCCCGTCACGCACGTGCGCGTGCACATCTTCCCGCATGGGGGCGTCAACCGGCTCCGGCTCTTCGGGTACTCGCTCGACACCGAGGCGGAGGGCTCGGCGCTGCGGCGCCTGAACGCGCTCGACGAGCCGGCGGCGCGCACGATGTTCCACTCTTGCTGCGGCTCCTCCGCCTGGGTCGACGGGATGCTCGCACGGCGGCCGTTCGCGAGCGTGCGGGCCCTCTTCGCGGCGGCGGAGGCGGTGTGGTGGTCGCTCGGGGCGAAGGACTTCCTCGAGGCCTTCGCCGCGCACCCGCGCATCGGCCAGAACAAGAAGGCGGCGCCCCAGAGCGAGAAGTCCGCGGAATGGAGCAAGGGGGAGCAGCGCGCGGTGGCTCAGGCGGACACCGAGACCCTGGAGCGGCTCGCGAAGCTCAACGACGAGTACTTCGAGAAGTTCGGGTTCATCTTCATCGTCTTCGCGACGGGGAAGAGCGCGCCGGAGATGCTGGCCCTCCTCGAGCAGCGGTTGCCGCGAGAGAAGACCGAGGAAGTGGAGACCGCCGCCGCGGAGCAGGCGAAGATCATCCGCGTGCGGCTCGAGAAGTGGCTGCGCGAGCAGATGACGGGACGCTGAAGGAGAGGCACATGGGCATCAGCACGCACATCCTGGATACCTCCCGGGGTCGCCCCGCGGAGGGCGTCACGGTGACGCTGCACGCGCAGCAGGACAGTGGGTGGAAGGAGCTCGCCCGCGGGGTGACGAACGCGGACGGACGCGTGAAGCCCCTGCTGGAGTCGATTCCCTCGGCGGGTGTGTATCGGATCTCCTTCGAGGTCGCGCCGTACTACGCGCGGCTCGGCACCGAGAGCTTCTATCCCTCGGTGTCGGTGGACTTCCGGGTGAACGCGCCCTCGGAGCACTACCACGTGCCGCTGTTGCTCAACCCGTTCGGCTTCTCGACGTACCGCGGCTCATGAGCACGCCTCGGGTCATCCGCGCACGACCGCTGACTCCGGACGCCTTCGCGCCGTATGGAGACGTCGTCTCCGCGGGGCTGAAGAGCGGCTCGTCGGCGAACCAGGGCACGGCGGTGCGTTTCGACTGGTCGGCGAGGTTGGAGAGCGATCGCGGCGGCGCGAAGCCCAACCTCGCGGTGTTCCGCTCGGTGCCGCAGACGCTGCCGTTCACGGTGAAGCTGCTCGAGCACCACCCGCACTCGAGCCAGGCCTTCCTGCCCATGGTCTGCGCGCGGTTCCTGGTGTGCGTCGCGCCGACCGCTCCCTCGGGCGGCCCGGAGGTGGAGCGACTCGCCGCGTTCGTCTGCGGCCCCGGCCAGGGCGTGAACTACCACCTCGGCGTGTGGCACCACCCCATCATCGCGCTCGATGGCCCGGCGGAGTTCGCCATGCTCGCCTGGGAGGATGGCGGCTCGGGGGACTGCGTGGTGCGCCAGCTCTCCGAGCCGCTGTTGATCAGCGTCGAGGGCTGACGCGCGCCTTCAGGCGCACCCCCAAGTTCCCAGACCCCGGAGTGCCCATGCGTCTCGAGCTCCACTCCCTCGCCTCACTCTCCACCCTCGAGCAGCTCGTGAGCACCCAGGGCGTGGAGGCTCTCCTGGCCGCCTTGGACGAGGCACTCGCGCGCCTTCCTCCCGAGTCCCGGCTGGGACTGGAGGGCGGCCCCACGGTCGGGCCCAGGACGCTGCGGATCCTGCGGAACGCGCTCGCGCTCGACGCCCCCTTCCTGCGCGAGCACCCCGAGGCGCTCTTCCAGTGTCTCCACAACCGCCTGCGCTGGTTCGATGCGCCCGATACGGCCTCGCACTTCACCCCCGGCGGTACGGGCCCCTGGAGCCATCCGGAGGCGCACTTGTTCGCGCTCGCCCAGCACTGGCGCCGCCAGCGGGAGGCGCACGGAGGCTCGCCCTGGCTGGAGTCCCTGCTGCCCCTGCCCGGTGAGTTGGAGAGCGAGGACCAGGCGTTGGGGGAAGGGCCCTACGCGCTCCACCGGAGGCTGGAGCCCACCCCCCTGGTCCACTTCCACGACGCCATGGAGCAGACCGTCCTGCTGCGCGAGGGCCTGGTGGTGGGACGCGGGCGCACGGAGCGGGACTGCTTGTACGTCCTGAAGCTCCGGGGCCAGCTCAGCGCCGAGGCGTGAGTGTCACCTGCGTGGCGCCGGGGCCCTCGGGCCAGTGGGTGAGTCGCAGCGTGCGCCCGGGCGCATCGCACAGCTCGAGCCGCCGCCCACCCGGGTGGTGGAAGTAGAGCGAGCGCGGGGCGCGGAAGGACTCGGGCATGGCCGGAGCCTCCGAGGGCTTCAGCAGGCGCACCACCCGCCACGAGCGCACCACCGGCTTCTCGCGCAAGTGGTGGTGGACGGACACCCGCACCTGGTCCACCCCCTCCATCGTCCACTCCAGCGCGAGCTGAGTGCCCCCCAGCCGCTTCTCGTCGAGCAGTGGGAAGGCGCGGCCGCCCCTGTAGGCCACGGCGTCCACCTTCGCGCCGCGCAGGTCCTCGAGGAAGCCGAGCTCCAGCCGGCGTGCGTCCCGGGGCACCCGGAAGTCATACGCCATGCGGCCCGGGTGCACCCTGTCGGCGCCGAGGTACGCGGAGGCGTCCTCCTGGAGGAAGAGCGCGGGCTCGCCGGAGCGGAACTGGTCCACGTCCTCCGGGGCGGCGAGGGCCGAGGCCCCCTCCGGCAGCTCCACGCGCTTCCACCCCGCCGTCTGGTCGGAGGGGACGAAGCAGGCGGGCTGGGGCGTGCCGGTGGCGAGCACCAGCACGAGTGCGGTGAGGGCCCCCATGTCAGGCGCTCCGGGCCTGACGGTGGGTGGACAGCCACGCGCCGCCGAGCATGAGGGCGCCCGCGCCGGCCAGGCCCGCGACGCGCAGCATGCCGCTCAGGTGCGTGGTGTCATAGACCAGCGCCTTGCCCACGGCCACGGCGAGGAAGGCGAAGCCCGCGTCGCGGATGACGCCCTCGCCCCGGTTGCGGCCGTACACCACGAGCCCCACGCCCGCGACGAGCCAGCCCAGGGTGAGCACCAGCCGGCGGCCGATGTCGTTGGAGGCGAAGCCCAGGGTGAAGAAGTGGAAGTAGAAGGCCCACGAGGCCGCGAGCACCGCCGCCGTCAGTCCGTACCAGAGGAGCACGCCCTGCAGCTTGTCCTCGCGCGCCTCGGTGCGGCGCCAGGTGCGTGCCACGGTGACAGCGGTGGCGAGGACGGTGAGCCCCAGGCCCGGCAGCAGCAGCCCGGACTTCGCTCCCGCGTACCACAGGCCGCCGACGAGGCCGGTGACGAGCAGGGCGATGGGACCGGCGAGCGGGCGCTGCCGGGGCACCTCGGCCAGGGCCACCCCCGAGGCCAGCACCGCGGCCACCGCGAGCAGCAGCTCGTGCGGCACCTGCAAGTCCCTCCACAGGAACACGCCCGCGAGCCCCATCAGCCCCGCCCCCGTCACGGCGAGTACCCGCACATCCCACTTCGTTGCCATCGTCGCGCTCATGGATTGAACCCTCCGGGAGGAGGGCTCACTGCACCTCGCGCGCCAGCCATGGCACCGTGCGTCACGCAGAGGGAAGGCGAAGGCGCGGTGTGCAGCGCTTGTGCAACGGCTCGCACAGGCACCGCGTGCGGTGTGCAGCGAGGCGTCAGTCGAGGAAGCGGCGCTCCCAGCGCCGTAGATCCTCGTCGGAGTGACGATCCAGGTACAGCCAGGGCTCCAGCACATGCGCCAGCTCGCGATACGCCGGCAGCGTGTGGCCCTGCTCCAGGTCTCCTGCCTCCGGCCATTGACCCAGTGTCACCACGGCCTGCTCGTTGCCGAGCTCCTGCACGGTGGTGTCGGGGGAGTGTAGGCGTGTGCGCAGGCCCGCCGCGCCGCCCAGCGCTCCCAACACGGGCTGGCCCAGGAAGTTCATCCAATGCACTCCGTCGACCCGCAGGCCAATGGAGTAGGAGGTGGAACGCACTTCCGGAACGTCCAGGCCCGGGTAGCGGAAGCGCATGTCGTGGAGGGCTCCGGCAGTGCCGAGGAGACCTTCTGGGAAGTTGAAGCAGAGCCCGGCATGGCCAGAGTTGAAGGGCAGTTCCGCCGCCAACTCCAGCGCCAGCTTCCGCGCTCGCGCCGGTCCGTGCTCCTCCAGGTACTCCGTGGGGAGCAGGAAAGAGATTGCGCTCACCGCGTCCGTCTCACAGATGTCTAGCAGGTTGCCTCGGTAGATGACGTCATATCCTGTGGTGGTGGGCAGTTCGCTCAGCCACATGGAGGTGGCGGGTTCCTCGAGCATTTGCTGTCGGATGTACGCCCATCCTTTGTCGTCGAGTTCGTCCCAGTCGCCGCTATACGGATCAGCGTACCAACCGAGCTTCTGTGGCCCCACTGCGAGGCGGTACACCTCCAAGGATCGCAATACGGCCTGCACCACTTCCTGGTGGGAGCGCTTCATGTAGAAGGTGATGCTCACGCTCTCCCGAATGAGCAGGGAGCGTCTCTCGTCGATGCAGTTGTAGATCCGTATGCTCGGGTAGTGCTCGCTCATCATTGGATTCCAAGGGGAGTGGCGAATCGAGGATCGAGCTCTCCTCCAAGAAGAGCCTCTTTGTACATCTGCCCCTGATCCTTTGGATGATGCGGCTGGCCTCGGGCGTATGTTCCCCAAGAAGGCCGGTTTTCATTGGGGCAGGGGAATTTGAAGTCGTAGACGCGCTGGACCTTGTTCGGATTGCCCAAGGCGTGAATCACGATGTCGGGAACCAACGACCCCCACAGCTTGCCGGTGAGCCCGTTGCGCAGCCACTCCGCCACCTGCCTGGGATCGAGCCACTGCCACCTCCCCGTGTTCGGGTCCTTTTGATAGCGCGGCTCCACGCTGACGTTCTCAGGGAAGAGCCTGGCGAACTCTTTCCGAGCGCATTCGAGGGCTACCTCGTGCTTCCTTCTTCCGAGCTCCATGGCCCGTGTCACTTTCGTATCGCCCTCCCGTAGGACCACCTTCTTGCACTCGTCCTTGTCAGGGCTCCGTCCTTTCAGTTCCTCGTCCTCCGCGTTGACGTGGTGATGCGCGGCGTTGGCGCACTCGGTCAGGATCTGCTCGACGCGTGCGATCTCCGCGCCTTCCAGCACCTTCATCACGGTGACGGCCGTGCGCACCACGTCCACGGAGCGCGACAGCCAGGGGATGAGCGCCTCTTCGCCCGGTGGCGTGGTGTAGCAAGCGGGATTGCGCAGGCAGCCACTCGTGGCCGAGTCCGCGCTCTGGGCGTAGTGACCCGGTGCGCGATGGCTCGTCCCCGTGGCGCATCCCGCCAGCAGTGCGAGCGCGAGCGTGCCCGGCACACCGAACACGAGCAGGCGTTGTCGCCCGGCACGGAGGGGCGGCCGAATGAATCGGGCGGACATGCGAAGGCCCTCCTACGCGGACTTCACTTCTGGATGTCCAGAAGTGAAATCTCGCTTTTGCCTACCTCACTTCTGGACGTCCAGAAGTGAGGGCTGTTTCCGGTGGTCTCGCCGGGTGAAGTGGCCTCGGCTCGCCAACGCGCTGAACGGGTCGAGGACACACGCTTGCCCACCGTGGAGGCAGGGGGGCGTTCGTGGCTCGACCCGCTGATGCGCTAGCCGTGTGAGACGCCCCATTGGACTCAGGGCCACTACCTCCGGTCGCCTCCCGGCAGGACCGTTCCTCGAAGAGGAGCGTCCGGAGCGGCGGGGCGAGAGACATGGCACGAGCAACTCCTGGAAAGAAGCGGAAGGCCGGCAACGGGCACAACGGCACCACGACGCGACGCGAGAGCATGGCCCTGCGCCGGACCCAGACGGAGCAGACCGGCGAGGCCGACAGCATGCCTCCCGCGCGGACCATGTCGCCCGCCGATCAGCGGCGACCGGTCAAGGGGCGGCTCATCATCATCGGGGGACACGAGGACAAGGAGAGCGAGCGTCTCATCCTGCGCCAGGTGACCAACTGCGCACGGGGTGGCCGCGTGGTGGTCTGCACGGTGGCGAGCGACGTGCCCGGGGAGCTCTGGGAGGTGTACGAGCACGCCTTTCGGGACCTCGGGTGCTCGGACGTCGTCCACCTCGACATCGAACGGCGCGCGGATCTGCTGCTCGACCCACCCCTCCAACTGCTCGATGGGGCCGACGTCTTCTTCTTCACCGGCGGCGGGCAGCTCAAGATCACCACGCGCTTCGCGGGCACCCGGCTGTGCGCCGCGGTCGAGGAGTTCTACCGCCGCGGCGGCACGGTGGCGGGGACGTCGGCCGGCGCGGCCGTGATGGCCGACACCATGCTCGTGTCCGGCACCAGTCGGGAGAGCCACAAGATTGGCGAGACGCTGCAGATGGCTCCGGGACTCGGTTTCATCCGGGACGTCATCATCGACCAGCACTTCGCCGAGCGCGGGCGCATCGGCCGGCTCCTGGGCGCGGTGGCCCAGAACCCGCGCTTCATCGGGCTGGGAATCGACGAGGACACGGCGGTCGTCGTCGAGCGGGAGGAGCACCTCACCGTCATCGGCTCGGGCGCCGTCTATGTCGCCGACGCCGAGGATGTGACCTACACCAACGTGGCGGAAGAGGAGCGGGAGCGGACCCTCTCGCTCTTCAACGTCCGGCTCCACGTCCTGAGCCAGGGCGATAACTACGATCTCCGGACCCGTCGCCCATCGCACGAGTTCGCCAAGGCCGTGGAGAAGAAGATCGCCAGGACCGAGGAGCGCCACCACCAGGGCGAGGCCCACGCCTGACGCGGCCGGGCGCCCGTGAGTGTTCGATGATGACGGTTCGCGTGCAGATTGCATGGCTGACCGCTTGCCGGACCGGTTTATCTTGGTTCAAAGGACCATGCGCATCATGGAGGTGCGCGGAACCTTTGCCCCGTGACAGGCCAACCGACCGCTATGGATCTCGACAATCCGCAACTCGCCCGTGACGGCTTCGACGCCGCGAGCTTCCGAGAGCTGCTCGCCCAGTTCAAACGCGGAGAGCTCGCCGCGACCGCCCCCCTCACCGGCTCCCTCGAGCCGCCCCAGCAGGGCGACATCCAGCCGCTCCCCCGCGAGGGCACCCCCGAGTACGAGGAGTACCGCAAGCGCGGGGAGGAAGCCTTCCGCCAGGGGCAGGTGGCCGCCCTCGTGGTGGCCGGTGGCGCCGGGACGCGCTTTGGCGGCGGGGTGAAGGGGCTCGTCCCGGTGGTGGGCGAGCGCACCTTCCTCGACTTCAAGCTGTCCGAGGCGCGCCGGCTGGGAGAGCGCTTCGGGCGTCCGGTGCCCGTGGCGCTGATGACGTCCTTCCTCACCCACGAGGACATCTCCGCGCACCTGGCGAAGCGGGGCGCGCAGGAGGGCGTGTTCCTCTTCCGTCAGCGCATGCTGCCGCGGCTCACGGCGAGCGGCGAGCTGTTCAAGGGCGCGGACGGCAAGCTCTCGTTCGCCCCCTCCGGGCACGGAGATGTCTTCCGGGCGCTGCGGGAGAGCGGGGTGGGGGAGGAGCTGCGCCGACGCGGCGTGCGCTGCGTGTACTTCTCCAACGTGGACAACCTGGCGGCGACGCTCGACCCGGTCGTCATCGGCATGCACCTGAAGCTGGGCAAGGCCATGACGGTGGAGGTGACGCCGCGGAAGAATCCCAGCGGGGCGCTCGACGCGGGCGCGGCGCCGCTGCGCCTCAATGGGCTGCTCCAACTCGTCGAGAAGGTGGACCCGGCCCAGCACCCCTTCATCTCGACCAACAACATCTCCTTCGACCTGGAGGCGATGCTCCGTAAGGACATCCCCATCCCCTACCGGGCGGTCTCCAAGAAGGTGGACGGGCAGCCGGTGATTCAGCTCGAGCAGGTGACGGCGGAGGCCAGCAGCCTCACCCGCCCCGATGGTCAGCCGCTCTTCCCCGTCGTCTTCGTCGAGGTGAGCCGGACGGACCCCGCCACCAGCCGGTTCGAGCCGGTGAAGGAGCCCGATGACCTCCCGCGCGTGGCGGCACGGCTCCGCCCGCGCCTCGAGGCCCTCTGAGGAAGACGGGGGCCTCGCTGGCTTCGCGGACGACGGGGCGCTTCTCGCGCTCCTTCAGTCTGGTGGCTCCAGGTAGCGCCCGTCGTCGTCGGTGATGGTGTCCTGCGCGCGCCCGGCGATCTCCTCTTCGGTCGCCGTGGCCTTCCCCGCCAGCGTGGAGGGGACCGCGTGCGATTGGGCCGCGCGGGCTTCCTCCGAGGGGGTGTCCTCCTGGGGCACCCGCTCGTCCCCTGCCGCCGGGGCGTCCTGTTTCGTGTCTGTCTCCGCCATGGTGTGCCTCGCTGCTCGACCTGCCCCCGGAAGGTGTTCACGGGAAGGCGTTCGCGCGCAGCGGATGGCGGCGAGCAGGGGGGCGGGCCCCCGGGTCGGTTGCTCGGGACGAGGTGGAGAGCGCCCGGCGGTGCCTACCCTCCCGAACACAGGGAGGAGAGTCCATGAAGATGCTGCTTCACGAGTTGCACCCCGCCGTGGTCCATGCCCCGCTGGCCCTGTTGCCCACCGCCACGGTGGCCGACTGCATCGCGGTGGTGAGCGGAGACCAGGCCTGGGCGAAGGTGGGCCGGCGGCTGTGGGTGGCCGGCACGTTGAGCGCCCTCTTCTCGGGGCTGGCCGGGCTGGCCGCCTCCCAGGAGGTGAAGCTCGGGGAGCCTCGCGCGCGGGACATGGTGTTCCTCCATGGCCTGGGCAATGCCTGCGTCACGCTGGGCGCCGTCGGCGTGACGCTGTGGCGGCTGCGCCGGCCGCCCTCGCTCGGCCAGAGCCTGCTCGGGTTGGCCGCCAACGCGGTGGCCCTGTACACGGCCACGCTCGGCGGCAAGATGGTCTATGAGCTGGGCGTGGGCATCAACCCGATGCCGACGGACGCCGCGGTGGGCACGGTGAAGGGGCCACCGCTCCTGTCCCGCGAGGCACCCGGGGCCCTCCTGCGCGACGCCTTCCTCGGCATGCGCTGGTTGCTCGGTCGGGCGAGGCGCCTCGTGTCGGGCACGGACCCGCTGGCCTCCGGCGCCAAGGGCTTTGGCGGGGGCAATGAGGAGCCCTTGATGGGGGACGCGGCCTTGACGCAGGACGTCACCCTCGAGCCCTCCGAGCATCAGTCCCTGCGCTGACTGCCTGGCCATTGGCCTCGGGGACACTGGAGGGAGCCCACATTCACCCCTACTCCTAAAATTCTAGGAGAGGTGCTCTCACATGACATCCCATGGCGTAACGGTTCGCCGGGTTCAAGCTCTGCGTGGTCCCAACCTCTACGCATACAAGACGGTGTTGCGTGTCGAGCTGGACATCGGTCCGCTCGAGACGCGGCCGAGCAATTCCTTTCCAGGTTTTGTCGAACGGCTGACGGCCTGGGTGCCGGGGCTGCACACGCACGAGTGCAGCATCGGCAAGCCCGGTGGGTTCGTGGAGCGGCTGCGGCGCGGCACGTACCTCGCGCACATCACCGAGCACGTCACCATCGCCCTCCAGAACGAGATGGGCTTCAACGTGGGCTACGGCCGCGCGCGGGGCACGGGCGAGACGGGGGTGTACAACGTCATCGTCGCCTACGAGGAGGAGGAGCCCGCGCGCGAGGCCTTCAAGACGGCGCTGGCGCTGACGCTCGCCGCCATGTTCGACGAGCCCTTCGACGTGGCCGGGGAGCTCGAGCGCCTGCGTGACATGGCCGACGACTACCGGCTCGGCCCCAGCACCCGTGCCATCGTGGATGCCGCGCGCCGCCGGAAGATTCCCGTGCGCCGGCTCACGCCCACCGGCAGCCTGGTGCAGCTCGGCTACGGCATCCACCAGAAACGCATCCTCGCCTCGCAGACGTCCGACACGTCCGCCCTGGCGGTGGAGATCTGCCAGGAGAAGCCCCTCACCAACCGCGTGCTGCGCAACGTGGGCATCTCCGTGCCCGAGGGCCGCACGGTGAACTCGGCGGACGAGGCCTGGGAGGTGGCCCAGGAGCTGGGGCTGCCCGTCATCCTCAAGCCGGAGGCGGGCAACCAGGGCAAGGGCGTGATGGTCAACCTGCGCTCCGAGGCCGAGGTGCGCGCGGCCTACGAGGTCGCCAACCAGTTCCGCGGTGACGTGCTCGTCGAGCGGCACATCGAGGGAGACGACTACCGCCTCCTCGTCGTCAACGGGAAGATGGTGGCCGCGGCGCGGAGAGACCCCGCGCAGGTCATCGGCGACGGCCGGAAGACGGTGGCGCAGCTCGTCGAGGTAGCCAACAAGGATCCGCGCCGACGCCCGGGCCACAGCAGCTCGCTCACCCGCATCCGGCTGGATGACGCCGCACAGGTGGTGCTCGGCCAGCAGGGCCTCACGCTGGAGTCCGTCCCCGAGGCGGGCCAGGTCGTCAAGCTGCGTCAGAACTGCAACCTGTCCACCGGCGGCACCGCCACGGACGTGACGGACGAGGTGCATCCGAGCAACGCGCGCATGGCCGAGCTCGCCGCGCAGGTGCTCAACCTGGACGTGGCCGGTATCGACCTGCTCTGCAAGGACATCCGGCGTCCGGTGAGCGAGCAGGGCGGGGCCATCGTCGAGGTGAACGCGGCGCCGGGACTGCGCATGCACCTGCAGCCGACGCACGGCATCCCGCGCGACGTGGGCGAGCCCATCGTGGAGTCGCTCTACCCGAATGGGGCGCCCTCGCGCATCCCCATCATCGCCGTCACCGGCACCAACGGGAAGACGACCGTCACCCGGCTGGTGGCGCACATGTACGAGACGGCGCGCCAGGCCGTGGGCTTCACCTGCACCGACGGCACTTACATCCGCGGCGAGCGCATCCTCGAGGGCGACTGCTCGGGTCCGAAGAGCGCCCAGGCCGTCCTCCTGCACCCCCGCGTGGAGGTGGCGGTGCTCGAGGTGGCGCGCGGGGGGATCCTGCGCGAGGGGCTCGGCTTCGACTGGTGCAGCGTGGGGGTCGTCACCAACGTCAGCCCGGACCACCTGGGCATCAGTGGCATCAACACGCTGGAGCAGCTCGCGCGGGTGAAGCAGGTCGTCATCGAGTCGGTGGCCAAGGACGGCCACGCGGTGCTCAACGCGGATGACCCGCTGGTGGCGGAGATGGCGGCCGCTTGCCATGGCAAGGTCGTCTACTTCGCGCGCGGCCCGGACAACGTCATCCTCCAGGCGCACCTGGCCCAGGGCGGCCGCGGTGTGTTCGTCGAGGACGGCGCCATCATCACGGCCCGGGAGGGACGCCAGCAGCGCCTGGTGGAGTTGGATCGCATCGCCTTCGCCGCCGGAGGGGCCATCCGCTTCCAGCTCGAGAACGCGCTCGCGGCCACCGCGGCGGCCTGGGCCCAGGGGCTCAACCCCGCCCTCATCGTGCGCGGACTGACGACGTTCCGCTCGGACCACCGCATGGCCCCGGGCCGCTTCAACCTCCTCGGGCTCGGGGGGCGGCAGGTCATCCTGGACTACGGACACAACGTCGCGGCCATGCGCGCCATCGCCGAGGCGCTGCCCCACGACCCCACCCGCCGCACGGTGATGGTGATTGGCCTGCCGGGAGACCGCAGGGACGAGGACCTCCTGGCCACCGTCAGGGAGTCGCTCCCCATCGTCGACGAGTACGTGCTCCATGACCTGAAGAACCTCCGCGGGCGCGCGGAGCGGGAGGTCCCCGAGTTGATGCGCAGCTGCCTGAACCCGGAGACGCCCCACCACATCGTCCCGACCCATCGCGAGGGCATCATCCGCGGCTTCCAGCTCACCCGGGCCGGGGACCGGCTGGTCGTCATCGCGGATGAAGTGGATGAGGCGCTTCAGATTCTCGAGGCGCTCGCCGACGTGGAGGTGGGCGAGGCGGGCGCGTGCGAGGCCCCGGTGTCGCGGAGCTACGAATAGGCGGAGCGGGCCCGGTGCTCACCCTCATCCGCAACGGAGTCCTCCACACCCCGGCACCGGCGGGAGTCCAGTCGGTGCTGCTGGTGGGCGAGCGCGTGGCCCGGCTGGGAGATGTGGACGAGGCCGCGCTGGCCGCGCTCGGGCTGCCCTTCGAGGTGGTGGATGCCCGGGGCGGCCTCGTCGTTCCCGGCTTCGTGGACCCCCACCAGCACCTCATCGGCGCTGGCGGGGAGAAGGGCTTCGCCAGCCGCATGCCCGAGGTGTCCCTGGAGCAGTTGCTGCTCGCGGGCATCACCACCGTGGTGGGCTGCCTGGGGACGGATGGCACCACGCGGCACCTGGGCGCGCTCGTGGGCAAGGTGCGCCAGTTGGTGGAGCAGGGGCTGAGTGCCTTCCTCTACACCGGGGGCTTCTACGTCCCACCGCTCACGCTCACCGGCTCGGTGCGGGATGACCTGGTGCTCATCGACCGCGTCATCGGCGTGGGCGAGCTGGCCATCTCCGACGTGCGCTCCAGCCACCCCACGCTCGATGAGCTGGCGCGGCTGGTGTCCGAGGCGCTGGTGGGCGGGAGGATGGCGGGCAAGGCCGGCGTCACCCACTTCCACACCGGGCCGGGCCGGGGCCTGATGAAGCCGCTCCACGCGCTGCTCGACGGGTACGAGGTGGAGCCCTCCTCCCTCTACGTCACCCACGCCAACCGGACCGAGGCGCTGCTGGACGACGCCATCTCGCTGTCACACCGGGGCGCCTTCGTGGACATGGACACCGTGGACCCCGGGCTGGGCCCGTGGCTGCGTTACTACCTGGAGCACGGGGGCGTGCCCGAGCGGCTCACCGTGTCCTCGGATGCCCACACCGCGGGCGCGGAGCCGGCCCGGCTCCACCAGGAGTTCGTCGCCTCCGTGCGCGAGCACGGGCTCCCGCTCGAGCAGGTGCTTCCCTTCTTCACGGCCAACCCCGCGGCGGCGCTGAAGCTGCGCGACAAGGGACGGCTCGCGCCGGGACAGGATGGGGATGTCCTGGTGCTGGATGGACGTACGCTGGAGGTCCTTCACGTCTTCGCACGAGGGCGGTGGCGGGTGCGCGACGGGCGCATGCTCATGGGGAAGCCAGGAGACGCGGCATGAGGAAGCAGCGTCTGGGAGACCTGCTGATCATCGGGGGCAGCGAGGCGAAGGAGTCCGACGAGGAGAAGGCCATCCTGCGTCAGGCCGCGAAGCGGGCGCTCGGCGAGGAGGGCGGGTGCATCGTCGTCCTCACCGTGGCTTCCATGGAGCCCGTGGAGACGGCGGAGACGTACCGCAAGGCATTCGGGCGGCTGGGGGTGCGCCAGATGCAAGTCATCGACATCCGCAACCGCGAGCAGGCCTATGACCCGGCCAACGTGGAGAAGCTCGCGAGCGCCTCGGTGCTGTTCTTCACCGGCGGCGACCAGCTGCGCATCACCAGCCAGATGGGGGGCTCGCCGCTGCTGGAGCGCATCTTCGCCCTGCACGAGGAGGGGACGCCCATCGTCGGCACCTCCGCGGGCGCGGCGGCCATGTCCGAGACGATGCTCATCGGCGGACCCACCAACGCGTCCTCCCTCACCACCCTGTCCATGGCCCCGGGGCTCGGGCTGCTCAAGGGGGTGGTCGTGGACTCGCACTTCTCCCAGCGCGGTCGCTTCGGGCGGTTGATGGGCGCCGTCGCGCACAATCCCCACAACCTGGGCATCGGCCTCGACGAGGACACCGCCATCCTCGTGCGGAGGAATGACGAGGAGTTCACCGTGCTCGGCACGGGCGCCGTCTACGTCATCGACGGCACGGGCATCCACTACACCAACGTGTCCGACCGGCACGCCGAGGGCATCTTCACCGTCCACAACGCGCGCGTCCATGTGCTGGGCCGCGACGACCGCTTCAGCCTGAAGGAGCGCAAGCCCATCCCTCCCGCAGCGGCCGCCACCGATGACGTCAACCAGGGGTGACACCGAGCTCTAGCCCGGCCGCCAGGGCTGCCGGTCCCCCACCAGGAGCGCCTTGCCGTGGCCGTAGCGCTCGTTCGTCGTGCCGTCCGGCTGGCGGCCAGGGGGATGACGGAAACGTCGAGCCCGGGGCCTTGTCTTGGAGTCCAGTGCTGCGGCGTGTGCATCGTACCTAACCTTGTTTGGGAGTGCCTATTCGGGAGGATTGATCATGAGGCAGTTCAAGACTGTGTTCGTTGGCGCGTTGGCTGCGGCGTTCCTCTTCGGTGCGGGGTGCAAGGGCGGCGGGGGTGACCAGCAGGGAACGGGCGGCGCGGGCCAGGGCAGCTCCGATACCGTTGGTGGTGGAAGCATGACGGGCGGCTCGGGCGGCGGTGACACGGGCAGCACGGGGGGCGACATCGGCGGCACGGGCG
>NZ_DASVSO010000835.1:0-20660 GCF_036388035.1 Archangium sp. | reverse complement strand
TGGAGCCGCCCTCCTCGGGGTCCAGGGTATGGGAGGCGTTCGGCAGCCGGGATGCCAGGGTGGCGCCGAAATCGGGGGAGTGGACCGTGCTGGTGTCCGCACCGCCGTACCAGAGATCCACCGGCACGGTGATGCGTTCCGGCTCCACCGGCCACGGACCGAGGGCGTTGACGAGATCTCTCGCGTACCCCCGCGCGCCCTGTGCGAAGCCCTCTCGCAATGCCCGCTGGTAGGCCTCGCCGAAGTGCGCATCCAGGTACAGCTGCCGATCGCGCTCGGCACTCATTCCGATGATGAGCTGCCACAATCCCTCGGGCGTGGCCATTCGCGCGAAGGCCTGCTCGAACCCCCTGGCGTCGTGCTGAACGGCGCGGAGCATCCCCGCCACGTCTGGATGGAGGAGCGGCAAGATGCGTGGGTGGGCGAACTCGTCCTGCCCCGACACGATCGCCACGGCCTTCACGAGGTGATGCCCCGCGAGCGCCAGCGCGAAGGGCGCGCCCTGGGAGAAGCCGACGGCGGTCACGTCCCGCAGGTCCTTCGCCGCGATGAGCTCCCGGATGTCTTCCACCCAGGAGGACAGGGTCTTGTCCGGGTGCGGGTCGCTCGAGCCCAGGCCAGGCCGGTTGATCGCGATGAGTCTCAATCCCAGCTTCGGCAGGTCGTTCGCGCCGAAGCCAAGCCATCCGCTCATCGCGGCTCCGGTGCAGAACAAGACGGGGAGGCCCTCGACGGGTCCCCACTCGGACCAGGAGAGCGCACGACCCTCACGCAGCCGCATCGCCGCCTGTCGTTCAGGCGGGGTCACACCTTCGTTCATGCCAGGAGCCATGGTCACCTTCCAGCACGGGCGGAGCAAGAAGGCAGTCTGGCATGGAAGCAGGCGTGGCATCGTCTTTCAGGCCAATGCCGCCGGACGTGACCATGCCCAGGCTCCCTGACAGCACATGTCCACTTTCGGACCTGGTTCAACGAGGCCTCTCGCATGAAAGCCCCTCTGTCCCCCCGGATTCATGGCTACATCGATTATGCCGCCGTGGCCATGCTCGCGCTGGCGCCCACCCTGTTCGACTTCTCGGGGTTGCCGGCAGTGCTCTGCTACGTGCTGGCCGTGGTGCAACTGGGCATGAGCCTGCTGACCGCCTACCCGCTCGGCGCGGCCAAGATCATCCCCTTCACCGTCCACGGGAGCATCGAGGCCGCTACCTCGATACTCCTGGTCGTCGCGCCCTTGCTGTTCGGATTCTCGGACGTCCGCTCGGCGCGCAACTTCTTCATCGTCTCTGGAATCGCGCTCTTCGCGGTCTGGCTCACGACCAATTACAAGGCCGCCGGT
This sequence comes from Archangium sp., assembly GCF_036388035.1. Lineage (GTDB taxonomy): Bacteria > Myxococcota > Myxococcia > Myxococcales > Myxococcaceae > Archangium. The sequence goes on along the minus strand of NZ_DASVSO010000835.1, from coordinate 19,324 downwards.
CGTCCGGTGCATGGCGACGTGGGCGTACGCCGTCGGGCCCACGTCTGAGCGGTGAGCAGCCTGGAGACGAGGAACGTCGGGCGCCTGGCCTCTTCGTGGAGCCAGGCGCACCGCGTCGTTGGTCCGCATGGAGGGAATCCACCGGCGTTGATCCCCAGGACAATGCGGCTTCTGCCGCTGGATGACAGTTTGCCCTCATGAGCCTGGCGATTCGGAGAGAGAGCGAGCGACGTGAGGTGGACGCCGCCACCGGTCGGCGGTGGGTGATCGTGGGAGCCGATGGGCGAGGGTGGTACGTCCAGTTCGGGAGCGGTCGCAAACTCGACCGGTACTCCAACGTGACCCAGGCCATCCACCGCGGGCGCAAGCTGGCGCACCAGCACAAGCCCGCGGGCCTGGTCGTGCGCTACCTGGACGGTGTGGAAGAAGAGTCCTGGTTTGGGGACAGCGAGGACCATGACTGAGCCCTCCGCCAGGGCGCGAAGCACGCGCGTTTCAAGAATCATCAAGGCGCGTTGGGTTCGAGCCTGTCCTTGAGGTACTGGTCCACCTGGGATTCCAGCTCGCGGGCGACGGAGGGGGCAACCCGGGAGAGGATCTGCCATTCCAGCTCCAGGTCCCGGACGAGCGTCGGACGGACGTAGGAGAGCGGGTCTCCCTGGATCATCTTCTGCACGCCCGTTGTTTCATTCGTCCGGAAGGAGGCGGGGTGGGGCGCGGTCCGGCCGATGGTGGTGTAGCTGATACGGTACGCGTTCAGCACGAAGCGCCCGTCGTCGAGCTGCTTCCCCATGACGAAGTGCCGCTCCCGGACCGCGCCGATGTCGAGGCTCTCGTCGAACTTCGCCCGCCAGGAGGTCCGCACATACTGGGGGTCCGTACTCGGCAGGATGAGATACCCCCGCTCCTTGAGGAGCTCACGGGCCACCTCCAGGAGTTGCTCGGAGGGGAGCCGGTAGGCGACGTAGGCGGCGCTGCGCTCGAGCAGGTGCTTGCGCTCGGTGGCACAGCCTGTCACCCCCAGGAGCAACAGCCCGAGAAGTACCACCGGAAGCAGGGCCCGGGTACGTGGTTCCTCTGACAGCCGGCGCGACGCGTACATCCAGTTCTCCTGACGTGGATGAAGCGGGATGCAGCTGGAACGTGCTGGCGAGCCCTGCATATCGGGGGAGGCGATCGCTTGCCTCTCTCCAAGGGGGACGGGCAGGGGGCTTCCCTTCTACGAGGCACGGGTCAGGGCCTAGACTGCGGCGCGCCCCTTTGGCGTGGGGCGCTGTCCACAGGTGCATGAACACGTGATGAATCTCCAGAAGAAGCTGGTGACGCTTGCCGCTGGCGTGGCTCTTGCCGCATCCCCGGGGGCGGCGCATGCGCAGCAACCCATCGCGCAGCAGCCCGTCATGCAGGAACCGGCCGCCCCGCCGCCGGTCACCCCGCCGCCAGCCACGCCCAAGGCGTTCCCAACCTTCACCGCGCGCCGGATGGTCCTGCCCGAGCGGGTCCTGCTGCCGTACTCGAACCTGCTCGTCGTGCCGGCCTCGACCCCCGAGGGGAGCACGAGCGTCGGTTTGAACATCGGGATGACGTATGGCCTGGGCTCGGGCTGGATGGTGGACGCCCTCTTCGCGCCCCTCAAGCTGGCCTCGGCGTTCAGCTACGGAAACCCCGAGCTCGCCGTGACCCGGGAAATCATCCGCTCCACGCCCTTCGAGCTGAGCGTGAGCACCCGGGTCCAGTTCCGCTCAACCCCCACCGAGGGCGGTCTGCTGGGTGGCTTCGAGCTGGGCGCGCCCATGTTCTTCCGGCTGAATGAGCGCTTGCGACTGGACGTGGCGGCCTACCTGCCCTTCGGTGTCTCGAATCAGCCCACCGGCGCGCTCGGCGTCACGCGGGTCGGCCTTCGGGCGCCGGTGACCCTCTACTACCAGTTCCACCCCAGCTTCCTGGTGGGGATGGGCTCGGGGTTCAATGCCCGGGAGCTCAGCAACGTCGTGGAGACCTTCGCCGTGCCGGTCAGCTTCAACCTCGGCTTCAGCACCACCATCAACGGCCTCTTGCTGGACCTCTTCCCGTACGTGACCCTCCCGGCCTTCTATAGCCAGGCCGGGGTGAACGCGAAGACGGTGGCCGTGGGCCTCTACGTCGACGTCGCCCGGCGCCTGTAATCCGGTGAGGGTGTGCGGGTTCAACTCCCGTCCGACCGGCCCATGGTAAGGCCGCTCCGGCTCTCACCCCGCATCGCGAGGTACTCATATGCGCATCCCTTCTTCTCTCTCTGCTATCCCTGCTTCTCCTTCTCCCCGCGTGTGGCCCGACTGCCACCTGGCGGTGAGAGCCCACCTGAAGGAGCAGAGACATGAAGCGATCCTCGAATCCGTTTCACCCTGACCTGCAACGCGCCGCGCGCTTCATGCCGAACGTCACGGTGACCCGGTCGGTGCTCGCCGTGATGCGGTTCCTCACCCGCCTCCTCCCGACGCCCCGCGTCCCCGAGAACGTGGCCGTGGAGGACGTGCGGGTGCCTGGGCCCACGGGGGCTCTGCCGGTGCGCGTGCGGACCTATCGGCCCCGGACGGTCCAGGGACCGACGCCGGCGCTCCTGTGGATTCACGGTGGCGGATACGTCCTCGGCCGGCCGGAGATGGATGAGCTTCTTTGCGTCGACTTCGCGCGCGAGCTGGGCATCCTCGTCGTCTCCGTGGACTACCGGCTGGCACCCGAGCACCCCTTCCCGGCACCGCTGGAGGACTGCTACGCGGCGCTGCGGTGGCTCTTCGCCCAGGCGGGGGCGCTCGGCGTCCTCCCCGAGCGCATCGCCATCGGCGGAGCGAGCGCTGGTGGGGGGCTCACGGCGGCGCTGGCTCAACTGGCGCACGACCGCGAGGAGGTCCGGCCCGCCTTCCAGCTGCTCGTCTACCCGATGCTGGACGACCGCACGACGACGCGCACGGACCTCGACGGCACGAGCCACCGCGGCTGGAATCAGGGCAGCAACGTGTTCGGCTGGCGGGCCTACCTGGGACGCGAACCGGCTGGCGCGCAGGTGCCAACGCATGCCGTGCCCGCGCGGCGCGAGGACCTGTCGGGACTCCCTCCGGCCTGGTTGGGCGTGGGCACCTGCGACCTCTTCCACGACGAGGATCTCGCGTACGCCAGGCGCCTGGAGGCCGCCGACGTGCCGTGCGACGTCGTCGTGGTGCCCGGCGCCTTCCACGGCTTTGACGTCATCGCTCGCGGCGCCGGGGTCACGCGCGACTTCCGTGGGGCCTACACGGCCGCGCTCCGCCGAGCCCTGTTCCCGGCGCCTGGCGTCGCGGAGCTCGCGAAGTCGAGCTGAGCGGGTTCGATTCCCGCCGCTTCCAATCGAGCAGCCCGGCACCATCATCCAGTTCGACAGTGACTCGAAGGACTCGTTTGACACCTCGCGCCTTACGAATCATCGGACACCCTACGGCGGTCACTTCTAGTCGACTGGAAGCGATGTAATAAAATGTAGTCAACTTCTAGTCGACTAGAAGTGGAGGCATCGTGCGCCCCCTTTGCCGCCAGGGCGCTGGCTATCCCCGAGAGCCCCGCCGCGTCCTCTTCTGCTGTGGAATAGCCGGGCCCTCGGAGCCACCCCGCGCCACTCACTGTCCGAGCGAATTGGGTGTCCGTTGGGCGAGGCAGCTCGGTGACGGCACTACGACTGAGCGCAATGCTCCGGTGCAGGTGCAGGGGCTCTCCGGCGCCACTGGCGTCGCCGCTGGTATTGCGCACACGGTGGTGTCGAAGAATGACGGCACCGTCTGGACCTGGGGCTCCAACGCGTTCGGCCAACTCGGCGATGGCACCACGCCCAGGAGCGACAGCCGAAGCATCAGCCCTGTTCAGGTGCTGGACCTGCAACTCTGACATGAACGCGTAGGCGTTCAGCGGAAGAGGCAAGGCTGCGGCGACGCGGCGTGCGGTCCGTCATCGGGCTCGACGCTACCGTCGCCTCGGATGTGGACGACGCTGACGCCCGCACGCTGCAACACCGACGTGACGAGCAGGCGTGGATGGCATGATGGCTCGGCGAGCATCTGCCGTCGAATCAGAACTCAATCACGAGGCTGATGCGATTGGGCAGCACCTGTGCTCGCGGTGCGCTCAATCGGTACGCGGGGCTGGAGAGGACGCGCACGACACAGTCGCGCTGCTCACGCTTCAGCTCCGCGCCTGGACCCAGGGGCTCGAGCTCGTGGTCCGCCACCGCGCCGCTCTCCGGGTTCACCGAAGCGGTCCAGCGCAACACGCCGGGCCTGTCCGTACCCGTGAAGCACTGTGCGAGCCGGGGGCCGCGCGCCGAGACCTGCAGGCGAAAGTCGTCGAGCCAGGTCGGCGGCGCTTGCGCCTCCCCCAGATAGCTACCGCGCGGTTGGGGTTTGACCTGGACCCGGAGCGGTTCGCGCCTGGGCGGCGGGACGGGCGCGGGAATCTTCGGCTTTACCTCGGGCGTCTCCTGCACCACGGCCTTCACCGGCGGTGGCGCCTGCTGGCACTCGCAGCGCATCAAGCAGGCGAGGAGCAGCAACGCCAGGAGCACCGCGCGACGCACGCGTCGGCGGAGCCTGTCGCGGCGCACCTCGGGGAGTTGCCGCACACGCTCGCGCGCCTGTCGTCGCATGAGCGTCAGCGAACGGCGCAGTTCCTCGCGGCGCTGGCGCAGCTCTCGTCGCAGCTCACGCGGCGTCATTCGGTGAGCCTCCAGCCGAACACCAGCGTGCCCTTCGCGTCCCGCCACTCCACCGGTCGCAGGGAGAGGGGCGTGAAGGCCGAGGGTGCCTCGGTTTCCGAGGTCCGGAACGGCCACGGCAGCGGATCCGCGGGAGCCAGCCGGATGTTGCCAGCGAACGCCTCATGGCGGGGCGACAAGGAACGGGCCCTCCCCCCCGTCGATGTGTCGAGGTGGCTCAACCCCTCGAGGATGGCCTGTGCACGGGCGATGAGTTCTTCCGCCGTGCGGACGTGCGCATTGCTCCCTCCCGCCTTGGCCACGAACAAGTCGAGGACACGAAGGACGAGCTTCAGCAGGGGAACGTTCGCCGCGCGCACGTCCGCGTCCTCGGTCTCGAGTTGCTCCAGGAGTTGCCGCACGAAGCGCAGCGTGAGGTAGGGCTCCTCGGACGCCGCGTCGCGAAGCTGCGTCGCCAGCTCTCCCACCTTGCCCTGAGCGAGCAGCCGCAGCCGTGCCACGCGCCCGTCGAACGCCCCACCGCGCCGGGCGCTTGCCACCACCTGCTCGAACGAGCGCTCATCGCTCCGCAGCGCGGCCCTCCACACCAGCTCCTCGATGACCGGGTTGTACTCCTGCCGCGGCACCAGGGCCTTCAGCGTGGCGATGACCTCCTCGTTGGTCTCGTAGCGCGACAGCACGAAGGACAACCACCGCCGGGCGAGCGCCAGGGTGACCGCCGACTCGCGAGACTCCTCCGCCGTCGCCATCGCGTACGCGAACGAGCGCAGCGCGTCCTGCATCTGTCCGGACTCGAGGAATGCGACGCCTCGGTGCAACGCGATGATCGACCGCTCCCGAAAGCCGGTGCTGGGCTCGAGCTCGAGCAGCCGCTTGCCTCGTTCACCCTCGATGAGCACCCCGCGCTTGCTCGGGGTCTCGCTCGCGTCCAGGTAGCCGACCCACGACTCCAGCTCCTCGCCTGCCTTGCGCTCGATGAGCGCGTCGATGATGTCGACCACGAGCCGCTCCAGGGCTCGCGCGTCCTGGGCCAGGGGCCGCGCCTGCGCGAACAGATAGAGGCGTCGCTGACGGTTCAAGCTCAGCCACTCGTCCGCCCGCCAGGTCAGGCTTCGGCGCAAGAAGGCCGCTTGCTCCGAATTCTTCGGCCACGCCGTGGCCGCTTCACGCACCTCGCGAATCCCCTCGCTGGAGACGCCGGCGCTTCGGGCTCGCCATGCCGCCGTGAGGCCCTGTTGACGGGCGTCTCGGGCCCTCAGCCGCACCAGTGCGAGATCGAGGTCGAAAATGCGCGCCTCCACCGCGGCGACACTCTGGACCTTCTCGCGCACCAGGGTCTGAAGAGACAGCCGCAGGAGCCGACGCAGCAGCAGCCCCGAGACGAGGCGATCCTCGAGGTCATACCGGGGTAAGGGACCCGGCTCGAACTGGGGCATCTGACCCGACTCGAACATCGTGAGGTAGGCCAGGAGGCACGTGCCGCGGAAGAAGCTCACCGAGCGCAGCTCCGAGGTCGAGAGGACGTCGTTGAGCGAGATGAACCGCTGCTGACGCCCGACCTCGAAAGCCCCAAAGGGGGGCGGTACCTCGGGCGGCGGACCGTTGACCATCGCCTGGGTTACCCAGTTGTGCAGCGCCAGCGGCCACAACCCCGCGCCCCCCTGATCGTCCTTGAGCAAGCCGTCCTGACACAGCCCACGACTGCCCAGCGCGGCCCACACGACGGAGCGAAACTCCTCGTCGTGGCTCCCGCGCTCGCCCTGGTTGGCCAGGCTGTTGCGCAGCAACCAGAGCTTGAGCACCTCCTCCGGCCGCTCCTCCCGGAGCGCCAGGCGCGCATTGTAGAAGACGAGGGTCTGATTCGAAGGAGGCTCGCCCGCCACCGCGGCGGTCGCCAGGGTGAGCGCGAGGAGGGGAACGGCCCAGGACATCAAAACGCCCACCCCGCGCCGAGACTCAGCTCCCACCACCAGCCAAGCCCGGAATTGGTGGCTCCAGAGAGGAGCGGCAGCGCGATCAGGACGCGCGGAGACAGGAAGCCACCGCTCTGAAAGTAGACGTCGAGGGACAAGCCCGTGAGGAGGCTGTATCGCGCGCCATCGAGCTGCATGCCGGGCAGCCGTGTGCTCTCGAGGTTTTCGATTTCCAGCTCCGACAGCGTGGGCGCGAAGAGCGACCTGGCGGTGTCGCCGAAGCTCGCGCCGGCCAGGGAGCCCGGGTAGAACAGGTAGCGCAGGCCCGCGTTCGCCGAGAACACCAGCTCGGTCGCGGGAAAGAAACCCGGCCGTGCCGTCGTCACCCCTTCGGCGAGCGGGTAGCCCAGGTTGAGGTCCAGCTCGAAGCGGCTGGGACGCCCGGCCTGGCGGTAGGGCGTGAGTGCCAGCTTCTCCGTGCTCTCACTGCCCCGCGTGAACACCCGGGTGATGGCGAGGTCGCCCAGGAGGCCCTTGATGGGCATACGAACGAACCCGCCCAGCCGAGCGCTCCTGAAGTTGTTGAGCTCGAGGAGCTGACTGCCCACCAACCCGACGCCGACCCGTGTCTGGCGCCAATCGAAGCGCACGGCGCGGGACGCTGTACCGATCATTCGCTCGGTGAGCACCTCGAATGGCGTGCGGTAGCGATCGAGCGTCGTGTCCTCCTGCCCGTTCCCGGAATCGGCCGCCGGCTCTTCGTCGCCGCGAGTCGGCTGCGTGGCCTCGTCGGCGGGCTCCTCGGCGGCCAGAGCCGTCCGCGGCAGCGCCAGACAGGCGATGAGGAGCACGCTACGGATCATGTGGAAAGCCTCCGTCGGCCGGAACCGGGTAGCGCGGGCGGTAGCACTGGTTGAGGTAGCTCGCTCGGAAGCTCATGGTGACGTTGTAGACGCCGTCCGAGTCGAAGGTGGGATGATGGCAGAAGCGAGTGCACTGCAAGAGTGTGTCGTCGAGCGGGAATTCATCCGCCAGCCACATCTCGGCGCCATACTCTGTCGTGTTCTCGGCCGGAATGCCGAAGGGCACGGTGAGCGAAAAGGCGCTGGCCGCCCCCGCGATGAAGACCTCATATTGAAGGCGCGTGACAAAGGGGAACTCCCAGCGCAGCCCAAGTGCATAGGCCGGTTGGGGGGTCGCCTCATGAAGCGCGGGCAGCGCCTCCAACGGCAGGGGGCCAGGGCTCAACGGGGAGCGAAAGACGACGTAGGAAGCGCGCGGGTTACCCGACAGGCAATGTGAAAAGACGTCGCTCGGCGCCGCCGTCAGGGTTTCATTGTTGAAGAAGGTGATGAGTCCGAAGTCACCGACCTGGATGTTCTCCGAAATCGGCGTGCGCTCGGGTGCCAGGAACTGCAAATCGAGCATGTGGCCCGCCTGCGCCTCGGAATACTTTTCGACGAACCTCAGGTACTGCGCACGGGTGGGGAGGATGGGCAGGTTGTTGATGCGAAACGGCCCCAGCTGGATGTCGGGGATGTCCGGCAGCAAGGGACAGGAGTGCTGCGACTGGTTGGAAATCTGGTCGAGATCATCCACGTCGAGGTTCGCGGGGCACCAGAGCACCAGATTCTTGAGCGGCGCGCGCCCGAGCGTGTGGGCGAAACTGTCGAACACGAAGGCGCCGCTCACCCGTGGCGAGCTCTTGTCTCGCTCGAAGGTGAGTGTCTGCTCCAGCGCCCGCTCGATGACGTCGGCGAGCTTCCCGCTCGGCTCGTCGTGATGAAGGGCCACGGTGAGCACCATGTCCCGTCCCTGGGCGCGGACCTCGTCGATCCGCGCGCGAAAGCGAGCCGCGAGCTCGGCGGCGAAGCTGGTGGCGCGCCAGTTGTCGATGCAGATTTCGGGCGCGCCCGCGAGCAGGAGTCGCTGCACCTGTATCGACTCATGGGGCTTGGAGATCGTCCTCTCACAAGGCCTCAACAGAAAGCCGATGGCGGTGTTGGTGCGGATGGGGCTGTGCAGGGCGGGGAAGGCGGGGCGAACCTCGGGGTTCTTGCGCGCCAACGCCACTGCTTCGAATGTGCCCTTGGCGTCCGTCACGGTCGCTTGAGCACAGACGGCAGGTGAGGTAGAGGCCGACACCGGCAGCGCGTCGCCACCGAATATCGCGCGCATCGAGGTCTCGAGCGGTGCCCAGCCCAGCGGCGTCAACGCCTCGGGGCAAGCGGAGGCGAACGCGTATCCATAGGGATTGCCGTCGGGCGGCTGAGCCACATCGCCATGCCGCGGGTCGGCGATGCGGAAGGTGCGCCGCAACCCCAGCTCTTGCACCTCGTGGTTGCGAAGGGTCGGGAATTGGTGGCGGGCACGCCACTGCACGTGGGTGTTGTTCTCGTCGAAGACGCCATACACGACGAGGCTGCGGCTCTTGTGGGGCGGTCCCCTGCCGACGACGTTGAGTCTCGTCGTGGGGGAGAGGGTCATCTCCCCGTCGCGGTGGTAACGCAGGCGAATCCCCACCTGTCGCGGAACGCGCTCCACGCGCAGGCTGGTGCTACCGCACCGGCCCGTGCTGCCACAGTCGACCGGCACGTGCGTATGCACGGTGCTGAGCTGGGAGAGGGGCGTCCAGGGTTGCTCCACGTCGTCGGTGCGGTAGGAGACCTCGAGCTGACTCTCGGGCCCGAAGCCCTGCTCGGCGTTGGCGCGATAGAAGATGAAGAGCGTCTGCTCCTCCTCGAACCAGGCGGCGTCCGCGAGCGCGAACCGCGCCTGGATGTCCGTGAGCGGCACCTTGTCGCAGGAGGCGCAGGCGACGACCACCAGGAGCAGACACGTGCGGCCGAGGGTATCCATTCAAGCCACGATCTCCGAGAACGAGACCTTGCCTCGCGCCACCAACTTCTTCACCGCCGACACCAGCTCGTTGTGACCGCGCTGCGCTACCCGGGCCTGGTCGGCACGAGAGACAAACGCCTGATTGGCACGTACGGCTGCTTGCATCGTGGGCGCGAGCCGGCTGATGAAGCTCTCCTGCCACGCCGGATTCTGCACGGAGGACCAGCCGGCAAGTCCCCTGACGTCCACTTCGAGCAGCATGTCCGCTCGAAGCTCGTTGGGCAGCTTGAAGAGCATGTCTGGATAGAAAATGTCCTCGTACCAGCGCGGAAACACTCCATTCGAGCGCTGGAGCGCGCTCGTGAACAGGGCCTGGCGCTCCTCGGCGCCAATGTGCGTGAACAGCGCGGAGAGCGCTCCCGCCGCGTCGAACTCGCGCCCTCGATCGAGGATGTCGTGTGGCGCCGGCTTGGGGGCGGGCGGCAATGGCAGTCCCGCCCGCGCGGCGTCCAGCACCTCGAAGAGGTACCCCCGCTCTTCCTTGGAAATGCGGTTGGACACCAACAGCTGACTCGCGACCTGCGAGCGCAGCTCGGACGACAGGGTGCGCGCCAGCTCCTGCTGGCCGTCGGTGGGCACCAGGGCGAAGAGCAGCGCCCCATACCGCGGCGGCAGCTTCTCGAGCAGCTGGGTCACGCCGACACTGCCGAACTCCTCGCGAAGGCTGCGGTAGATCTCCGCGTCGGACTGCGCGAGCAGAGACGACGAGATGGCATGTTGGTTGAGCTTGCGGAAGAACTCGGCGTCCGAGGGCAGCTGCGCCTGGTCCAGGTTTCGCAGGTACTCCGCGAGCTCCACCTTGCGGATGGCGAGCTCCCCGTCCGAGGAGAACGCCAGGGACAGCCGGTCACCAAAGACGAAGATGGCCTTGGCCAGCAGCTCGAACTCTCGCGCCTTCAACCACTCGCGCATCAAGTCCACCACGCCGCCCTCGTCCTTGCCCAGCTCGGCCTGGGCGATCCGGTCGGTCCACACCCGTTGCTGCTCGGTGACGAAGGCGCCCTCTGTGCGCTCCTCCTCCGAGGGGCCCTGGGGGGCCGCGGGGGGGTTCTCCGGCACGGGGGCAGCGGCCTCCTGGGCGTCGTCCGACTTGCCGAGCGTACCGGCCGCCAGCTGCGCCAGCATCGCCTTCTCCTCGAGCGACTCTCGCCCGAGGCGACGAAGCGCCCAGATGATGATCAGGGTGGCCAGGGTGGCCAGCACCAACGCGATCATCCACGAGAAGTGCGGAAGCAGGCTCACCCACAGCTCGCGCAGCGCCACCCCCGCTTCCCACTTCGCGGGTGGTTCAGGGGGTGGGGCGGGCGCGGGCGGAGGCTCCACGCGTGGCGGCGGGGTCGGCTCCGGCGACTCGCTCAAGCTCGTGGAAATGGGCTCGAGGATCTGGCGTCCGACCGTCACCTGGAGCCAGCCCTTCGACAGCCGCTGCTCCAGCCGCCGGACGAGCGCCTGGACGTCGCGGGACGAGACGGATTTCTCGTGGGCGAAGTCGCAGCGCGCCTGGGTGAGGTACTCCTGCGGCGGCACGCTGCCGGGGCCTTCGGAGTGGCCCAACCCAGGCAGGGAGGAGGAGTGCGGCATGTCGACCACCACGTGGTCGCGGTAGACGCACCCCTTGGAGACACAGCGCTCGGGTGCGCAGTCGCGCGCCAGCGCCAGGTCGAACTGGCTCTCGAGCGCACGCAGCTCCATCAGCACGGGCGAGGGAATGTGCTTCTGCGGCACCGGGGTGGCGTTCGTCTGGGCGAGGGCACTCAGCGGCAACGCGAGTGCGAGGAGGTAGACGAGGGTTCTCATCAGTAGATTCTCACGATGACGCGGCGGTGCCGGGCCAGACGCTCCTCGGGGCTCAACCCCTTGAGTTGCTCTTCGGGCAGCGGCTTGGTGTCGGCGTAGCCCTCGACGCGAATCCGCGCGCGCGGGACTCCGACATCCTCGAGCCGCTGCCTCACGACGATCGCGCGTGCGCTGGAGAGCTCCCAATTCGAGGCGAAGGGTCCTCCGCTCACGATGGGCGTGGAGTCGGTGTGCCCCTCGACCGCGAAGCCGTACTTCGTCGAATAGGGCGCGAGCACCTGCAGCATCGACGCCACGGTCTGTTCGAACTCGGGGCGCAGCTTCGCCTTGCCCGAGTCGAACACCAGCCCGGAGTTGATCGCGAGATCCAGCCCTTCGGCCGACACGCGGGTGTGCACCAGGTCCTGCAGGTGCTTGCTCGCGATCTGCGCGTCGATCTCCTTGCGAATGGCCTCCAGGCTCGCTGGGCTCTCGGCACCCGACATGCTCTTGACGATCTGCTGCATCCGGCCCTTGTTCAAATTCGCCGCCGTGAGCAGCACGACGAAGAAGAGCAGCAGGTTGGTGATCAGATCCGCGTAGCTGAGCAGCCAACTCTCATCATGCCGCTGGGATCTCCGTCGCATGACTCACGACCCTCCACGAGCGACCAGTGCGTTGACGCTCTTCTCGCAGCGCTCGAGGAACCCCAGCCTCTCATCGAGCAGTCCGTTGAGATAGTGACCGATCGGTCCCGCCACGCCCGCACCGAAGGCCACGCCGTAGAGCGTGGCGAGCAACGCCAGGGACATGGACGCGCCGATGTTCAGGTTGTCCGAGTTCATGTTGCGGAACAGCTGGATCATTCCGGTGATGGTTCCCACCATCCCGAACGCGGGGCCGAGCTTGGAGAGCATCTCCCAGTTGCTGATCGCCGGCTGCCAGCGGCTGATCTCCTCGTGTCTGAGATTCAGGAAGGCCTGGGAGCTGGCGACCTCGGGCGAGCGATTGAGGATGAGCTCCACCATCTGCTTGACCGCGGCGAAGCGGCTCTTCTCCGCGAGCGAGAGTGCTCCACTGCGCTTGCCTTCGAGCCAGAGGGTGTAGAGCTGCTCTCGCTCGGCCTCCATCTGCGAGGTGGTGTGGCCGAAGAGGCGCAGGCCCGGGATGAGTTCGCGCAGGCAGAGGATGGTGCGCAACGCCGTCGAGTTGCTGGAGCCGACCAGCACCGCCGAGGCCGAGCCCACCACCACCATCACCAGCGCGTGGGGATCGAACGCCGAGACGACCTGCGTGCCTCCGCGATCCTTGAAGCCGAACCAGACGACGAACCCCAGAACGATGAATCCGAGAATCTGCATGAGGTGTCTCCTACTTCTGCTGACGCTGCAGCTCTTCGAGCTTCTTGCGAACGTCCGGGTCGCTCTCGATCGTTTCCACCTGCTCGTAGACCTCGATCGCCTTGTCGCGCTCGCCCATCATCAACAGCAGCGAGGCCTTGGCCCGCAGAAACTCCGGGTGGGACTTGTAGCGCTGCAACACCGTCTCACACCACTCGAGCGCCAGGTCATAATTGCCACCCTTGACCGCCTCCTGCATCAAGGTGCGCGCACGCGTGATGCTCACCTCGGGCGAGCTCTCGTCGATGCGCAGGCCTCGCGCACGGTAGGCCTCGATGAGTGCCTTATCGGCGCTCGTCGGCGGCGGCGGCACCACCCGGGTGGCCGGGATGGTCTTGACGTCGCCGCTCCCCGCGCCGTGCTCGATGACGATCCGCTGTCCCGTCGAGAGGACCGGCACGTCGACCTCGGTGATGAGGTTGCCGTCGTTCCACCGGACCTTCATCACCGTCGTCGACCCGAAGCCGAAGGGCCTCATCAGCGTTCCCTCCTCCTGGAGCGCCGCGTGCTTCTGGGGCGCCGGCTCGATCAGGTAGTAGGTGTAGTTGCGTGCCGCGCAGGACACGAGGAGTGGGAGGAGCAGGAGCAGGAGCCGGTTCATGGCAGGAAGGGCAACAGGGTGAGGTTCATGAGGGAGAAGCCAACCCCGATTCGCCCGTTGGTCGACGCGGAGAGAGTCACTGCGTAGTTGGAACGGAGAATGGGCACACGCACCATGAGGACGCCCGTGAGCAAGGGATCGATGATCTGCTGCGACTCTCCCGTGATGCCGCTGAACACGGCGGTCGGCACGCTCAGCAGCACCTTGGCGCCCACCATGATGTTCAAGGCCCTGGGCACCACACGGTAGTAGGCGGCACCGACGCCGAGCACTGGGTCAAAGAACGACATCGACACCCCGGAGAGGTTGGCGTTGGTGTCGCCCCACTGCTCCGTCCAGTCGAGCGAGACATGCTGCCCCGGGTACATGGTCACGTCGATGAAGGTGTGCGTGAGGCTGTCACCTCGCGCGCGGCGATCGAGTTCCCGGGCCAGGGCGAAGTTTCCACGGGTGCGTGCCGCCTCGGTCAGCGACGGATCGAAGTTCTCGGCGAGCACGATGCGGCCGTTCTTCAGGTCGATGATGCGCAGCGACACGCCTTCGACCGTCTCGTCCAACCAGATCGCGGTGCGGGCGGGCGTGGCACTTCCGCGGCTCTGCTCGTCCAGCCGGGTGATCTCCGCCGTGCCCAGGTTGGTCGTGAAGTGCTCGAGCTTCCCCTGCTCGACGTACAGGCGAGGCGCCATGCACGCCTCGCACGAGCGCAGCGAGGCCGCGCCGAAGACGCGCACCAGTGTCGCCAGGGCCTCGGTCGGATACCAGGCCCTCGACTCCTCGAACGCGGGAGTGACGCTCACGATGATGGTGGGCGTCAGGTCCTTGGCCACGAAGGCGCCGTCCTCGAGGCGCATGGCCAGGGTTTCCTCGAAGCGCGAGAGCGCCTCCCGTGTCGTCTCGCGCTGGGCGAAGGCCGTCATCGGGAGCAAGGCGGCGAGCAGGACGAGGCGCGCTAGAAGCAAAATGACACCTCCACGCCCAGGGAGTGGAGCTGGATGAGGCCCAGGTCCACGTAGCGGCCGAGCGAAGGGGCATTGTTCATCGAAGGCAACGACTCGACGAACACCGAGGCGCCGATGCGGTTCTTGAGGCGCAACTCGAGCCCCAGCTGGACCGCGCCGAAGAGGGCTTGGGGCTCGAGGCCGAGGGCCTGCGTGGCCACGTCCTCGAGGTCGAGGACCTGATCTTGGAACACCAACGCGCTGAGGCCATGGATGGAGAGCACCGAGCCGCCGACGAAGCCGTAGAGGTCGGGACGGGTCAGCGAGGTCACCGAGCCCGAGAGAAGACGAGAGATGCGCCCCTGGACCATCCACCCCACGTGCAGCTGGGGCATCCAGCTCACGCCCAGCGAGACGCTCCCGGTCCAGGCGCGTGCCTGGGTGAGCGGGGCTTCGGCGCCCACCTGCAGCCAGAGGAAGGGGGGGACCGCTATCGACCCACCGTTTCCCGGAGCATAGCTGCGAACCCCGATACGCACAGGCACCAGGTAGAGGCTTCGTCCCCGCAGCGCGTCGAGGTACTCCTGCCGTGCCTCGGAGGCGCTCTTCAGGTGGTCCGCGGTGCGCAGCAGCGCCGCGGACGAGGTCGAGGTGGACAGGGTCTTCGCATAGACGATGGGCAACGCGGGCTCGAGCGCCGTGATGCGCGCACGCAGCACCAGCGCGGCGCCCTCCACCTCGAAGTCGAGGAAGAGGGCATGGTGGCTGCCAGAGAGCGCTCCCGCGGTGGAGAGGGCCTCGGGTTCGTCCACGCCCCGGGAGATGATGGTGCCCTTGGCCCCCGAGTGCACCACCACCGACGTACACTGCGGGCAATGCGCCAGGAGCACCCGGGTGCGCGGGTTCTTCACCACCAGGGCGGCGAAGTGGTTCTCGATCAGTGCCTGGAGCCCGCTGCCGAAGCCCACCGGCACGCTGACGTCGGCGAGCACCACGGGCGTGTCCAGGGCGAAGACGGGCTGCTCCATCCAGCTGAAGACGAGCTCGTCGAGCAGATCATAGGCCTGGAGTTGGAGCTGCCCCGCCACCTGCGCGCGCAGCGACTCGAGCTGCGCCCGGCGCGCCTCGGTGCCTGTCGGCTCCTCCGCCAGGGCGGAGACCGGTAACAGCGCGAAGGCCAGGCTCAAGAGCGCGGACCTCACCGCAGCCACCTCCACTCGCCACGCATGCACAGCCCGGCATGGAGCTGCGTCTCGCGCGCATCGACAATCATCAGCCCCAGGAAGGCGTCCTGCTCCTCGAGCACCCCCTGCGCGAAGTAGCGCGTGCAGGCGAGCGGGTAGGCCTTGCTCGCCGGCATGCGCCCAAGCACCGCGATGTCGCCCGCGGCGAGTACCGGTACCCGGTCCGACACCTTGAGCCCCCGCTCGGCGAGCTGCGTCCTGGCGGTGACGGAGATCTTCGCCGCCACCGCGGGCCCTGGGTAGAAAGCGTCCACGTGCCAGGTGAGCTCGCCGGAGCCGAGGGCGCTGGCGACCTGGGTGATTTCACCCACCGTCTGGCTCAGCGACGACAGGATGACCTCGTCACGGTCGGGTCGCTCCCCGTAGCGCATGAAGCGCCGGGTGCAGGAGAGCGCGTCGGTGACCCCGGAGGTGGCGCGAGGTGGGAGATCCGGCACCTGGTCCGGATACAGTTCGTGCGCTTGGGACTGGCTGAGGCGGGTGCACTCCAGATTGCGCGCCTCCTCCTTGCTCTGCCAGGGCCCGGCAATGGGATCGTTCGCGCGTACCCCGAAGACCGGCAGAGGCATCAGGAGGATGAGCAGCAGGAAGTCCATCGTTCTCTCTTGCGCGGGGGCTCACTTCGTCCGGGACGAAGGTTCGAGCTCGAAGCCGCGCATCACCACCGAGCGTGTGTGCGCATTGAACGCGAGCTGGCTGAGCTGGCCGTAGAAATCACGCGAGAAGTCCCGGTTGGCTGTGTCGCCGCCCAGCTTTTCAGCCTCGGAGCGGACGAGGAGATCCAGCACGCCATTCACCGCCCACACGCTGAAGCCCGAGTAGCGCACGAAGCGCGCCTGCAGGTTGTCGGAGGCGAGCAGGAAGCCGCTGGCGTCACGAATGGTGACGTCCTGAGAGAAGCTGTACTCGGTGATCGCCGGCACCAGCGTCAGCGTCAACCCGGAGAGGATCCACAGAAGGGGGCTGTTGTCCGTGTGAAGCAGTCGCGAGCGCAGGTCGATGATGAGGTCCGGCCTGGCCGCGCCTTCCTCGCCCCGTCCTGACGTTCTTCCGCCGTGCGGCACCTCGACCTCGACCTGCGCGCCCTGTGTCGTGAACAGTGTGCGCAGGCGTCGGCACAACAGTTGAGCATCCGCCGGCCCGAGGTAGTCCCCGGGGACACAACGCAGCAGCAACCGCTGGCCCTCGAAATTGGTCACCTGCGGGTCGATGATGACCGGGCGCTGCAGCGACACGAGCGGTTGGTAGACCGTCGTCACACAGCCCGAGAGCATGACCGCGAGGAGCCACGGCAGACCCGCTTGGAAACACCCGGACGCAGAATGTCGTCGACTCATGGAGATGCGGCTCAGCCACCTGGCGCCGCCGCAGAGGGCAACGGCTACGCCGAGCCATGGACATTAGCTTCTGACCAGAAGAAAACACAACGGGGGTTGGGGTGCTGATGGGCGGCGGCGAGGGCGGAGCCGAAGGCGGGAGGGCCCAGGTCGCCAGGCTCAAGGCTCCCGTCGCGCCGCTCGGCGGCTTCGGCTAAAGCGCCCGCGCATGAGCCACACCGACGCTCCGAGGACCGGGTGGGGTGATCTCCTGGCCGAGGGCCGCCTGCCGCGCTTCGCGCTGATCTGTCTGGGCGTGTGGCTCAACGCCGTCGACACCCTGGTGACGGCGACCATCATGCCGAGTGTGGGCGCCGACCTGGGCGGCTACGCCTATTTCAGCTGGGCGGTGGCCGGCTATCTGGTGGGCGCGATCCTCGCCGGAGCCAGCGCTGGCCGGCTGTCGGAGATCCTTGGCCTGGGGCAGGCCAGTGCCCTGGCGGGGCTGGTGTGCGTCGCTGGCTGCATCCTCAGCGCGGTCGCGCCGAACGTCGCGGTGTTCCTGATCGGCAGGCTGGTCCAGGGCATGAGCTGCGGCTGGATCTCGGGCTTTTCCATGGTGGCCATCGCCCTGCTGTTCCCCGAGCGCCACTTGGCGCGGGTGTTCGCCTCCGTTTCCGGCGTCTGGGGTGTGGCGACCGTGCTGGGGCCGCTCGTGGGCGGGGTGTTCGCCGAGGCCGGAGCCTGGCGGGGGGTCTTCTGGCTCTTCGCCGGCCAGGCGGCCCTGTTCAGCATCGCGGCGCTCTGGCTGCTGCGGGGCTCGACCAGGCCGGCGGGTGGCTCGGGTGTGCCATGGACACAGTTGGCGGTGCTGTCGGTGGGCGTGGGCGCGATCGCCGCGGCCGACGTGATTCCACGCGCGTGGGCGGCACTGGCCCTCGTGGGGGTGGGGATCGCCATCCTCGCCCTGGTGCTGCGGCTCGACGCGCGGGCCAAGGTGCGGCTGCTGCCGCACCGAGCCGGCGACCTTCGCACCGTGGTGGGCTCGGGCTATGCGGCCATGTTCTGGATGACGGCCGCCTCCATGGGCTTCGCCATCTATGGTCCGCCGATCTTGCAGACGCTCAGGGACCTGTCGCCGCTCTGGGCCGGCTATGTGATCGGGGTGGAGTCCATCGCCTGGACCCTCGCGGCCGTGGCGGTCGCCTCGGCCTCCGAGAAGTGGGACGCCTTCTGGGTGCGCCTGGGCGCGGTCTGTCTGGTGCTCAGCCTGGTGATCCTCACCTGGGCCATGTCGGACGGGCCGCTCGGCTGGGTGCTGGTGGGCGGGGCGCTGCTGGGCGCGGCCTTCGGCTTCTCCTGGAGCTTCATGACCCGGCGGATCATGGCCGTGCTGTCGGACGAGGACCGCGCCATCGGCACCTCGGCCACCATCGCCATCCGCCAGACGGGCGCCTCGGCGGGCGCGGCCATCTCCGGCGCGGCGGCGAACCTGGTGGGCCTGTCCGCGGGCCTGACGGCCTCGAGCGCTCAGGCGGCCGCAGTGTGGGTGTTCGCCAGCGTCATCCCGCTGGCCCTGGTCGGCGCCTGGGCGGCGTTCCGGCTCACGGGCAGCGCGGCGCGGACGGCTTCGCCTCCTTGACCGTGCCTCAAGGGATGGAGCGCCCGCCGATCTCCGGGAAGCGCTCGTAGGTCCGTTTGAGCGCGTCCAGGTGGGCGGGGTTGTCCAGGTCGAGCGGCGCATCCGTGAGCTGCATGACCCACCCGCCCGTCGCGGTGCGCCGCGCCCGTGAGAGCAAATCCGCGTCGCGTGAGGGGTCCGGAAAGCCGATGGCTCGTGCGGCAGCCTCCGACCAGTAGTTCAGCCACCCCAGGTGATGCGGAATCTCGGGCGCGAGGATGTAGTCTGGGAACTTGAGCGCTGGTAGCCCTCGTGGCGGAACTCCTGGCTTACGCACCGGATCGGTCGTCTGCCGCGAAATCTCGACGGTCGCGTTGGAGGGCGTGGCGTGCCCCCAGTACGCACGTGCGCCTTCCCCTACGGCCGCCAGCACATCCGCTGCCGCCGCAAGGCCAGATGCATGCGCTGGCAGCGACGCATGCACTTCAAGATGCGGCGGACCTTCTGCGGAAAGACCGTTCGGGTTTTCGAGCCCAAAAATCGACACAGGGTGGGCGTCATCATCGTTGCAAAGGAACGGAAGCCCCCCGTCTGTCCTGTCGGATGCGACCCACGCATCGCGGTTGGGTACTGCGATGAGGTCATCCTTCTCCGAGGTTGTCCACCGCAAGCGCAATCCAGGAAACGCACGCTCCATTCCATGAACGATAGCAAGCGGACGCCCATCATCGCCTTCGAGCGTGGGCGCGTACACGCTGATGGTCATGTCGTTTAGAGCAAACCCCATATCAACACCACTCCATCACGACAATGTTGAGGGTTCTATCCAATTTCTCAAGTGCTTCTTTGTGTGCGGCGCTTTTGACGCCAACAGCGAAGTGATAGCCACACTCCTTG
>NZ_DASVSO010000834.1:0-18623 GCF_036388035.1 Archangium sp. | reverse complement strand
GCGTACCGGAGGTGGCCAGACCCTGGGCGGGGTACCCCAGCCCATCGGCCATGCCCACCAGCGTGAGCGCACCATCCTCCATGCTGCGGAACTCCACACGTACGCGCGAGCCGTCCTGCACCAGCACGGCCAGCATGTCATCGGCGATGTCCAGCCCCACGACATGGCCCGGCGTCACCAGCGTCCGGGAGACGACCTCGAACTCCCCGCTCACGTTGCCCAGCAGGGCCAGCTCGCCGCCACCCGCCACCGCCACGTAGGCGCTCCGCTCGTTGGCGGCCAGCGACGACAGATCCGTCGTGGACGTCACCAGCGGCACACGATCCTTCTCCACCGGGAGACACGCCGCGCCCGGGGCGCTGCCGCACGTGCCGAGCGAGTAGCGAACCACCTCACCCCGGCCCGCGAGGATCGCCAGGTTCCCCGCCACCACCAAGCCCGCGGGATACGTGACGCCGGTGACCTCGACCGGCGTCCCCGGGTTGCCGGGGGTGGACAGATCCGTGGCCACGAGCTTGCCGTTCCGGGCGGCCAGCAGCGTGCGGCCCACCCAGGCGAACACGTCTCCGCCGAGCTGGATCTGCGCGAGCGGCTGCAGCGTGAAGGAGAAGCCCTGCGCCAGGGTATGCGTCACCGCGCCATTCGCGCCGGACGTCGTCACCGACAGATCCACGGCGCCCACCACGTTGTCCGGCACCGTCACTTCCAGCGCGCCGGTGGCGTCCACCGTGGTGCTGAGCGCCGCCACGCCGCCGAACTTCACCTGCGAGTTGGCGAAGAGCCCCTGCCCCTCGATGCGCACCGTCGTGCGGCTCATCGTCGGAGCGAAGGCCGGCGTCACCTTGGTGATCTGCGGCGGCACCAGGTAGCGGTACGCGCCCAGCCGCATCACGGACAGCTTGTCCGGGTTCTCCACCGCCACGGCCGCGGAGCCGGCCTTGCCCGCCGGAACCACGAGGGTGATGGTGCGCCCGTCCGCGGACACCCCGTTCTCGGGGATGAACGCCTGCTTGTCGGCGATGCGCACGGTGCAGCCCGGCAGGAAGCCCTCGCCGTGCAGCACCACCGTCTCCCCACCGGCCTCCAGGCCGTAGGAGGGCACGACCTCGTCGAGCCGCGGCGCTCCCGCCGTGGCCCGCGTGGCGGTGCGGAAGCGCACCTCGGCATCCACCCCGAGCGCCCCGCCCTTCAGGTTGGCCAGGTTGGCACCCACCCCCAGCACGTACTCCGTGTCCACCGTGAGCGGCGAGTACGGAGCCACCACCACCCGGGCCCCGTCCTCATCCGACTCGGCGCGCTTGAGCACCGACACCGCGTTGCCGGAGCCGTCCTGGAGCGTGATGGCGCCCAGCGTGGCGGGATCCGGCAGCTCCGTGAGGAGCACCTGCGGCGAGGTGGCCAGCGCCACCCGCTCGCCATAGGCGGGAACCGTCCCGCGCAGCTCGATGTGATCCAACGCCACCGACGCGAGTCCGCCCGCCAGCGAGCCGCTGGCCTGGGTCGGATCCTGGATGGGCAGCTCCACCGCCTTGCCGCCCACGTCCAGCACCAGCGTACCCACCAGCAGGTGGCGACCCATGAAGGCCAGCGTCTGCGCGTCACCAATGACGGCCGCGCGCTCCAGCAGGCGCGGAGGCTCGTCCGTGGGCACGGCGAAGCGCTGCACCTTGCCGCCGCCCGCCGCGATGTAGGCGATGCCGCCCGACACCAGGGTCTGCTCGGCGGACACCCAGCCGTTGTCGAGCGGGTCCGTCAGGAACAGCGTGGTCGACAGGGCCGGGTTGGACGGCTCCAGATTGTAGATGGCCACCTGCGCCAGGGCCCCGAGCGACACGAACGCGCGCGAGCCCTCCGTGGTGATGTGGCGGGCACGACCGGCGATCGGACTGACGCCCAGCTGCGCCAGGTCACCCGTCCGCGCATCCAGCACGTGCAGCTTCTGGTTGTTCGCCTCACCGCTGGCGACGAGCAGGCGGTGCCCATCGACGGCCAGCGCCGTGGCCCCGCCCGTCAGGGCGCGCGAGCCCGTGCGCAGCGGCATCGAGGTCTCGGTGAGCCGGTACGCGGTGACACCCGCGCCGTCGGCCACGTAGAGCATCTCGCCAGACACCGCGACGTCCACCGTCGCGCCGGTGCCCGGCAGCGTGCTCTTGAACACGGGCTGCGCCGGCAGCGTCACGTCATAGATGCGCAGGCCGCTCGTGCCGGACGCCATGTAGAGCCGCTTGCCGTACTTGGCCAGACGCCACGCGCCGCCCGAGGCGCTGAAGGTCTGCCGGGGCAGGATCTCCTTGACGGCCGTGGGCTCCGCGGGGTCCGCCACGAGCAGCCCGCCGGAGGCGTACTTGCGCCCCAGCTCGTACACCGGGTTGCGCTTGGGGCCGACGATGTCCACCTCGCCACCCACGGCGGCGTAGATGATGCCGTCCGACAGCAGCACGTGCCGCACGGGAGGCGTGTCCAACCGGGACACGGCGCCAGAGCCGTACAGGAACGAGCTGGTCTTCACCGAGGACTGCGTGCCCTGCTTCAGCGTGACGTTCACCAGGCCCGCCGAGTGCGGCGGCGCGAGGGCGACGGCCTTCTTCGTGGACACCACCTGGACGTTGAAGGAGGCCGTCTCATCGAAGACGACCTGCAGGCCCGGAGCGAAGCCCGTGCCACTCAGCGTCACCCAGGTGCCACCCCACTGCGGAGACCGGTCCGGCGTCAGCGCCAGCAGCTTGAGCGGATCGCGATACAGGAAGCCCCCCGGGAAGAGCGTGGAGATGCCGCTCGGATCGATGACCTCGACGGCGGCGGGACCCGGCATGAGGCCGGGCGCGGGCTCGACGATCACTTCCAGACGACCCGCGTTCACGAACGTCGTCTGCATGGCCTCGCCGGCCACCTTCACGACGGTACCGGAGCGGAAGCCGGCGCCCGTGATGACCACGGGCGTCGTCGCGTTCACCAGACCGGTGGAGGGCTGCACGCTGGAGACGACGGGCTGTAGGCTTCCGTTCGCGGCCACGGTGAAGAGGAAGTCCACCGGAGCGGCCAGCAGCCGGTTGTCGAAGTCGCGAATGCCATTCACCGTCACCTGGACGGTGTCACCCGGCAGGAAGGCGCTCGCGGCCACCGGACGGAAGATGACGGACGAGCCGCGCACCGCGTACACCACTTCGTAGGTGCCATTGACCACGCGCGTCGTGCCGGTGGCGTTGGTGGCGGTGACCGCGAAGGTGTTCGCGTCCACCGACACCTGCTTGACCGGCAGCGTGAAGGCCACGGTGACGCTCGTGTCCGGCGGCGCGAGCGAGCCGGGCGCGGGCGACAGCTCCACCGCGAGCAGGTCCGCCGGGGGCACGGCCACGACCGTCTGCTGACCCGCCGTGGCGACGAAGAGGCTGCCACCGGCCCAGGCCAGGCCCGCCGCGTCGTCCGTCATGTCGGTGGACTGCAGCACCACCGGGTTCTGCTCCTTCTCCGGCGTGCTGATGTCGAAGACGTACAAGCGCTTGCCCACCGTCACGTAGGCGCGCCCGGCGCGCACCGCCAGGCGGCTGCGCACGAGCTGCTCGTACGAGGTGAGGCCCGCCACCACCACCCCACCCTTCCGGATGCCCGCGCGGTCATAGATGCTCAGGCGCAGCCCGTTGCCGGCGGTGCCCTGCACGTTCGAGGAGAGCGTGTAGAAGCGGTCCACCCCGAGGTCGAGCGCCAGCGCGTCCTCGTCCAACGCCACCGTGCCTCCGGCGACCTGGAGCATCGCCGGGTGGCTGATGTCGAAGGCCTGCACGTAGCCAGCGCCGGCGCCCGGATCCGTGATGCTGACGAAGGCCTTGGAGCCCTCCACGCGCACGCCGGTGGTGAGACCCAGGGCGGAGGCCCGGGCCACCTCGAAGGCCTGCTCGGGCTTGGACACGTCCACCGCGGTGAGCGCCTGGCCCTCGGCGAGCAGGGCCAGCGCCCCACTCACGTCGAGGCCGCGCACCGGGGACGCCGTCCGCACGCCACCCAGGCGCAGCGGACGCTCTTCAATCATCACGTTGAAGATCTCGAGCCCTTCGTAATCCCGCGTCGGCACACCCACGTAGAGCGTGTCGCCCACCAGCTTCAGCTCGGACGCCACGCGCGGCGGGAAGCCCGGCAGGTCCATGGTGGTGCCCACCGGCAGGTCGTACGAGTACGAGGCCACCTTGACGGGAGACTGGCCCGGGCGCACGAGCTTCACTTCCATCAGCCCGGCCCCGCTCACCCGGGGCGCCACGAACTTCACGGTGGACAGATCCACGATGTCCACGCCCGTGGCCACATGGCTGCCGATGTGCACCTGGGTGCCCGGAGCCAGTGCGGCCACCGGGAGCTTCAGGCTGACGGTGTTGCCACCCGCCACCGGTCCGTGGTCCGGCGAGATGGTCACGCCCGTGGTGGTGAGATCATCCAGGTAGTACACGCCCGCGACCAGCCCACGCGACGGTCCACCGGCGTTCACCACCTCGATGTCGGCCGGGCCCGCGCTCGCGGCGGCCGGAGTCTCCAATGTGAGCTCGGTGCCCTCCGAGTTGACGGAGAGCTGCGTCACCTCGGTGTTGCCGATGCGCACCTTCGCCGTGCCGGTGAAGCCCGTACCGGTGAGGGTGAGCGTCTGGCCACCCTGGGTGGACACGCTGCGCGGGCTGACGGTGGCGATGTGCGGCACCTGGCTGCCCGCCGCGCCCGTGGAGAAGCCGCTGCGGAACGGCAGCAGCAGCGAGCCGGAGTGCTGATCCGTCACGCTCTCGTCCACCTGCAGCTCGTAGCTCGTCTGCGGCGCGAGGCTCGCCGCCGTCACGCTCAGCGTGTAGGCGCGCTTCGTATGGTCGTTGGTGACGGTGAAGGTGAGGCCACCCACCGCCCCGTTCGGACCGACGACCCGGACCGAGCTGCTCGTCACGCTGGCGGGGTTGATGGGACGGTTGAACCGCACCACCAGCGCCACGTTCTCGGGGGCGATCCGCGACTCGCGTGCGGGCTCCACGCCCATCACGAAGGTGAACGGCAGCACCAGCTCGATCAGCCGGTTCTTGCCCGCGAGCAGCAACTGGTCTCCACGGACGAGCACGTCCATGGCCGGCTCGATGTTGCCACCGCTGACCAGCTTGGGCGCGCGCGGATTGGAGACGTCCAGCAGCACCACGCCGCCGTTGTTGGCCGCCACGAAGAGCATGTCGCCGAAGAGGCGCAACCGCTGCGGCTCGCCCGGCGTGTTGGAGAGCGACGCGTCGAACGGGATGCGCAGCGCCGTGAGCTCCTTCGGGTTCGCCGGATCGCTCACGTCGACGAAGAGCAGGCCCGCCTCGGCCGCGGCCACGATGGCCGTGTCGCGCACCACCACCACGTCGGTGAGGTTGTACGGGTAGTTCAGCACGCCAGCGGGCGTCGCCCCGGCGCGGGTGGAGGTGAAGATGCGCAGACTGCCCGAGGGCGTCTGGCCAGTCTTGCCGTGGTAGGTCGTCCGCTGGCCACCCGTACCACCGCCGGAGACGGAGTACTCCGGAGGAGGCGGCAGGGGCGGACTGGGGCAGTAGAAGGTGCCCTCGTGACCGCCGCTGGCCACGTAGAGGCGGCCTCCGTGGAGCGCCACGCCGTAGGGCTCCGCCGAGTCCCCCAGCTCCGCGACGAGGATGGGATCCGTCGGGTCGCGCGTGTCGAGCAGACGGACCTTGCCGCCCGACCCCATGGCGAGCTGCGTCGTCTCGCACGGGGGAGGATTGGGCGGCGGGTTGGGCTGCATGCCGTTGAAGAGCACCCAGCTGCCCGTTGGCGTGGGCAGCAGGCGCGTGGCGTACTCCGGCGAGCCGAAGGCGCCAAACTGCGCGCGTCCCAGCACCTGCAGCGACTGCGGCACGGAGGTGTCGATGATGGTCAGACCGCTGGCACCGTTGGCCACGAGGAGCCGCGAGCCCTGGGTGGCCACGTCGAGGGAGTCCGGAGCGATCTCCACGTCCGGCACGGGCGTGCCGACCGGCAGGTAGCGCAGCAGCACGGCGTTGAGGCGATCCACCATCCCGCCGGGCGGCGACACGGGCGTCGTCCCCGCGGCGCGCGGGTTGGCCACCTGCGTCACGTCGTAGCTCGCCACGCGGAGCGAGTCCCAGTACGTGCCTCCGCCGGTGATGGGGCCGATGTACGGCCGATCCGCGATCTTGTTGCCGCTCTCGGCCGCACCCGCGGACGAGTAGATGAAGCCCTCCAGATTCGGGTCCGCCGCGAGCGCCTTCGGAGCGATGCTCACCGACTTCTCCTCGGCGGAGAACGCCAGGCCGTAGCCGAACTCGCCCGGCACCTCGGACATCTCGAGCCCATCCGGCGACAGGACCTCGACGTCCGCGTCCCCGAAGCTGCCGACGGGCGCGGTGGCCGTCAGCTCCCAGGGCGACGCCACGCTCACGCTGGTGGCCGGCACGCCCCGGATGCGGACGCGCGACGAGCCCAGCGGCGAGGCCCACGACGGCAGGAAGCCCTGGCCCTTGATGGTGACGGTGCTGCCACCGCGCGGGTTGAAGAAGCGCGGCGCGCCCGAGAAGGCGGACACGGGCAACGAGTAGAAGAAGCCGCCGGAGCGACGGGCCGACAGACCGGAGGTCGGGTTGATGACCTCCACGTCCGCCAGGCCGGCGTTGCCGGACGGCACCTGCACGTTGAGCTCCACCGGCGACACGTAACCCACGAGGGCTTCCCTGCCGCCCACGAACACCTGCACATCGGCGTCGAAGCCCTCACCCAGCAGCTTGGTGGGAGTGCCCCCCAGCGTGGAGCCCACGCGGGGAACCATCTGCGAGAAGACCGGCTGGGCACCCTCCGCCTTCGCCGAGCGGAAGCGGACGTCCAGCGGCGCGGTGAGGTGATGGTTGTCCGGCGTGGTGAGGGCGGTGGAGACCCGCAGGCGCAGCTCGGCATCCGCCGGCAGCGGTTCACTCAGCCGGAAGAGCAGCGTGCTGACCGGCTCGGTGGCGGTGCCCGCCTCGAGGACGCCCGGAATCGGCTCACCGTCCGCCGTGAAGGAGAAGGCCTGCGCCCCGCTCTGGGGCGTGATGGTGGTGGAGAGCGTCACCAGCACCGACGGCAGGTCGAGCGGCACGAGCTCACCGGACGTGACGCTGGAGGAGACCACGGTCAGCTCCGCGGGCGGGCCGAACTCCAGCGACCAGGAACCCCACGGGTTGCGGCGGGCCGTGACCAACCGGCCCCCCGCCAGGGACACATGGTGCGCGGTGCCAGCGCTGGCGCCGGTGACGTAGTGAAGCACCTTCGGCGCGTGGATCTGCGAGATGTCCACCACGGCCACGCCGACCGACCCCGCGGCCACGTAGGCGAGGTTGCCCGCCAGACGCACGTCCGTGGCGAACGAGCCCGTCCCCAGACCCAGGGTGGCGAGCACCACGGGAGTCGCCGGCGCGGACACGTCGACGATGACGAGGCCCGACTCACCAGCGGCCACGTAGGCCAGCCCGTCGCGCAGCCGCACGCGATGCACGTTCACAGCGACGGAGCCGAGCACCTGCGGCTCGCTCGTCACCGAGAGGGTGTGCAGCTTGCCCTCCGAGAAGCGCTGGTTCGTCCCCAGCGTGGCCGTGCCCATCACGGCCAGCCCACCTTCCACCGCGAGGGCATTGGCCTCCTTCTCGGTGGCCAGCACGTTCATCGCGAAGGGCGCGTGCAGCGGCGACACGTCGAAGCTGCGCAGGCCCGCGGCGCCCGCCGCCGCCAGCAGCCGGTCACCCCGGACGTCCAGGGCGAACGTGGCTCCCACGCCCGCGCGCGTCTCCGCGACGGTCTTCGGCGCGAAGGGGTTGCTGATGTCCAGCTCGAGGATGCCGGCACTGATGTACTTGCCGGTCTTGGCATCCGTGGAGCCCGTGCCGACGTAGAGCCGATCCCCCCCCTCGAGCGGGTAGGACAAGGAGAGGGGCCGTCCCATGGCGTACGACCACCTGCCCACCACGCGATCATCGAGGTAGTCGCGGTTCTCATCGACCATCTCGTTGCGGCGCTCGGGCGGGATGGGCGTGCCGGCCAGCGGTCCCTTCTTGTAGAGGCCCGACAGATCGATCACCTGCAGCGACGAGCTGCCCAGCACGTAGGCGTAGTCGCCGATCACGACGAGATCGCTGATGTCCTCTCGCGTCGCCACGGCGGAGCCCGTGGGCTGATCGAACGTGTAGCCGCCCGTCAACGTGACACTCGTGTTGTCCGGGTTGATGACCTTGACGTCCGCGGGCCCACGCAAGCCATTGGGCGTGACGGCCTCGATGCGCCCGGTGCCGAGCACGCGGACGCGGAGCGCGGGGACGCCGTCGAAGGTGACGCGCGTCAGACCGCCGGTGGTGAAGCCAGTCCCCTGGAGCACCACACGCGTGCCGCCCGAGGCGGGGCCGCGGTTGGGGGTGACGGAAGCCAGCGACAGTGGCTGGGTATAGAGGAAGGCGCCCGTGCGCCGCGCGGAGACCTTCGAGGTGGGGTTGAGCAGCTCCACCGTGGCCGCGCCCGCGAGGCCCGCCTTCGTGCGCACGCGCACCGAGGTGCCGTCCGGGGCCACCTCGAAGCGATCCACCAGGGTGCCGGCGAAGCGGACCTCGACGTCCTGATCGATGCCCGTGCCGGAGATGACCACATCGGTTCCACCGGCCGCGGGACCCTCACGCGGGCTCAACCCGCTGATGGTCATCGGCACGATGCCAGTGGAGGCCGCGGTCTCGAACTCGGAGACGAAGGAACCCGGCATGAGCGCGCCGGGGTGGGTGTCCCTCAAGCCCTCCACCACCAACCGGTACACCGTCGTGGGCTTCAGCGGCGAGGCCGGGGTCACCGTGACCATCCGGTCCAGCGTGGACACGCTCACCGTGACGGGCACGCCGTCCGTGGAGCCGTCCACCTCCATCAGCCGCACCGTGCTGGTGGTGGCACCCGTCACCGGACGGTTGAACTCGACCCTGAGGGCCGAGGCCGGGTTGACGCCCCGGGCATCCGCCACGGGCTGGCTGGCCACCACCATGGGGAACGGAATCTGGATGACGGACAGCGAGTCGAGCACCGTGTTGAAGAGAGTGTTGCGCCCCGTGGCCACCACCAGGTCGCGCTCCAGGGCCACGTCCTCCAGCCTGGTCATCGGGAACAGGTCCACCGCGTCCACCGGCAGCGGCGCTACCGGGTCCGAGGCCAGGTTGATCTGCACGATCGCGGCGGACGACGAGGAGCCAGACCGGTGGCCACCGGCCGCCGCCGCATGCACGCCCAGGGCAGCCGAAATGAAATCGGACCGCGGCAGCAGCGTGGGCAGCGGCGCCATCACGCGCGGGCGCGTCACCGGAGTGAGGGAGATCGTCCGACCCTCTTTGAGCGCGCCGAAGCCACGCGACCCGAGCAGGGCCAGGTCGCCGAAGTCGACGTTCGCCTCACCGACGACCGGGAAGCCCGGCCGCGCCAGATCCAGCACCAGCGTGGTGTTGGAAGAGGGGCCCGCGGTGATGACGGCGTAGCGGCCACTCACGCGGACGCGCTGCACGGGCAGGGTCTGCTGCACCCCGCCCACGAGGAACTTGTCGAGAATGCCGAGCAGCGCGGGGCGGTTCGGATCCGCGATGGAGAACACGGCCAGACCGGCGCTGCCCGCGGCCACCAGGGCCAGGTCATCCGCTAGGGCGACGTCCTTCGCGTTGCCCACGAACGGGACGGCCTCGGCGAGCTTCGGCGCGAACGGATCCGCCGCATCCATCACGAGCAGCGACGGTCCACCCTCTCCCGCCACGTCGATGTGCTGCAGCTCCGGGGCGTCCGCCACGATGTAGGCCCGCGAGCCGCGCACCGCGAGAGCCCGGGGCTCGTACGGCGGCGGCAGCGACAGGCCGCCCTGCACCGCGGGGTGCGCTGGATCCGCCAGATCGACGATGGACACCGCGCCCTGACGGCTCTTCTGGAGCAGCTCGACGGGATCCTTGGCGCTGGTGTTCACCCCCGCCGAGGAGATGACCCAGGCCCGGCCGTCCAGGAGGACGACCTGCCCGGTGTCACCCTGGGGCAGCCGTCCCGGAGGACGACCGCCAGAACCATCGACACTCGGGTTGTACCGGCCCACCGACGAGCTGACCCGGAGCCCCGTGTAGAAGAACGCCCCGCTGGCCATCGCGGCCTTGCCGTCCGGGTTCTCCACGAGCACGTCCGCCGGTCCGAAGGGTCCGGGCGGCGTCTTGACGCTCAGCTTGCCCGGCGCCAGCACCCGGACTTCCGTCGCCAGGGCGCTGCCGTTGCCGGCGATGAAGGTGACCTTGACCCCGCGCTGGAAGCCCGCGCCGGAGATCTCCACCACGTCCCCGCCAATCAACCGACCGGTCGCGGGGACGACGAAGTTCACATCCAGGACGGGCAGGTAGACGAAGCCACCCAGCAGCGAGCCCTTGAGGCCATCCGGATTGACCACGGTGACGCGCGCTGGGCCTTCCACCTGCATCGGAGTGCGGGCGCGCAACGTCTGGGCGTCCACGAACTTGATCTCCGTGGCCTCGGCACCCGAGAAGTAGACGCGCGCTCCGTCCTGGAAGTGGCTGCCCTTCACCGTCACGTAGGTGCCACCCTCGACGGGGCCAGCCGGCGGCAGCACGTCATTGATGCTCGGAGGCGTGGCGTTGGTCGCGCGCGTGCGGAAGCGCGAGACGAAGGAGGCCCGCAGCGGCATGGCGCTCGCCGACTTCAGGTCCGTGGAGACGGTGACGAAGAAGTCCGTCGACGTGGCGAGCGCGGAATGCGGCTTCACGAGGATGCGACGCCCACCCACCTCATCCAGCTCGACGGTCGCGGGCACGATGGAGCCGAGGATCGGATCCGAGGCCCGCAGCACCACGTTCGCGCTCGTGACGGTGGCGGGATCCGGCGGCGCGGACAGCTCCACGGCGATCCGCAGATCCGGCCCGGCGAGCGCCACCTGCTCGGCGCCATCGGCCGGCGCCGTGTCCACCACGGAGAACTGCGGCAGGCTGAAGGTGGCCAGCTCCAGGCTGCCGTAGATGGCCAGGGGGCCGCCGTTGGCCAGCGAGACGTCTTGCGCCTCGGGCAGATTGGCACGCGCGAACGTCTCCGTCCGCCCATCCGGACGCACCGACGACGCGGAGAGCACACCCTTCACGGGATTGTTGTCCGCATCGATGAGCCGCGCCGTGGTGACCACGAGGTTGCCCGCGACCGCCACCGAGTTCAGGCCCGTCGTCAGCAGATCCTTGCGCGCGGGCACGTGCGACAGCAGCGAGACGAGCAGCGGCGACTT
This sequence comes from Archangium sp., assembly GCF_036388035.1. Classification (GTDB taxonomy): domain Bacteria; phylum Myxococcota; class Myxococcia; order Myxococcales; family Myxococcaceae; genus Archangium. The sequence continues at coordinate 7,342 of NZ_DASVSO010000834.1, read as the reverse complement.
CGGGTTGCGCACGTCCACCACCGCCAACGAGGCGCTCGAGCCCTCGCAGGCGACGAAGGCGCGGTGGCCCACCACGGACACTGCCCGGGCCTCGCCCGGCAGCGCCACGAGGCCGACCTTGCCCAGGTACGGATCGCTCAGGTCGCGCACCACCAGCCCGGCGGTGCCACTGGCCACGAGCAGCGAGTCACCGGCCACCGCGAGCCCCCGGGCTCCGCCGAGGTTGGGAGGCGACGACAGGCGCTGGGGCGCCATCGGATTGCCGATGTCCACCATCACGATGCCGGCATTACCGTTGGCCACCAGGGCCAGACGACCGTCCGCCACCACGCCCGTGGCCTCCGGCCCGGGCAGATCGATGCGGCCCTTCAGCACGGGGACGTTCGGGTTGCTCACGTCCACCACGAGCAGCTCGGCCGGATGGTACGGCTGGCCCTGGAGCGACTCAGGCCGGGTCGTCACGAGCGCCAGGTCCCCGTGGAACGCGGCCGCCACGGGCTCCCGGTCGATCGCCAACATGCCGAGCGCGCTCACCCCGGTGGGCTGGATCTGCATGAGCTGCAGACCCCGGCCCGTCGACGTGGCCTTCACGCTGCGTCCACCCAGCAGCGCGAGCCCCTTCCCGTTGAACACCAGGGGCCCCACGCGCGGATTCGAGCCGCCGCTGCCGTTGAACGAGAGGAAGCGCTCCGAGGGCCGCAGGCCCAGCTCCACCTTCACCTGCTGCGAGTCGCCCGAGTTGCCCGAGCGGTCCTTCGCGCTGGCGCGGATCGTCTGCTGGGTGCCGGGCGTCCCGTCGGGGAGCCACGTCATCTTGTACAGGGGCCGGTTGGCGGGACCCGGGACGGGCACGTTGGTGGTACCGAGCGTGGTGCCGTTCACGAAGAACTCCACGTTGGACAGCCCGGCGTTGTCCTCCGCGGCGGTGGCCAGGGTGAGCGGCTCGCCCACGGTGACGAGATCCAGGTCGGGCGGATCCACCAGCTCGAGCACGGGCGCCACCTGATCGGCCACCGTGCCGACGAGGGTCTCCGCGCTGGCGGCCTCATGCCCCGCGGTGTCGAGCGCCACCGCCTTGACGGCGAAGGTCCGGTTGCCGGCTCCCGCGGTCGGCGTGAAGCTGGCCGCGTAGACGTTGGGCGCGCCGGGGATGCCCGCCGGCTCGGTGAGCGTCTCCACCTTGCGGCCATCCACGAAGAAGGTCACCGAGGCGAGCCGGCCCTCGGGATCGCTCGCCTCCGCCTCCAGGCGCAGCCGCGCGCCCTCGAAGAGGGTGGTGCCCTGCCCCGGCTTGAGGAGGGCCACGCTGGGCGGCCGGTCCCCCTTCACCGGCACCGTCACCGGGAGGGACCAGGTCTCATGACCCGCGGTGTCCACCGCCTTGACGCGGAAGACGAGCGAGCTGTCCACCTGCGAGGGCTCCGCGATGTAGGCGTGGTAGTACGGCAGAATGAAGCGCCGGCCCACCTCCTGCAGCGAGTCGACGTTCGGCCCGGAGTAGAAGGTGACGTTGGCCACGGCCACGTCGTCGCTCGCCTTGGCGGAGAAGGTGGAGGGGACGCCCACCACCAGCTCGGTCGGCCCGGTGAGGCTCACCGTCGGCGGCTCGTCGTGGATGACGTCCAACGAGACGGAGGACGTGGTCGTATTGCCGCTGAAGTCGACGGCCTCGGCGACGAACGTGATCGTCTGCCCGGCGCGCCCCTTGGGCACCGCGTAGGAGAAGCGGTACGGGGGAGCCGGCATGTTCAGCTCCTTGCCGCTGGGATCCTTGAACGTGACGCGTGTCACGCCGACGTCATCCTCGGCGCGTGCCTCCACGTCCACCCGCAGCCCCTCGACGATCTGCGCGCCATGGACGGGCGAGAAGAACGACACCGTCGGCGCATGCGTGTCCTTGACGACGGGGACGACGCGCTCCGGCGCCAGCGACACCTGGCCGGCCGAGTCCCGCGCCTGCGCGCGGATGGTGAGGGACCTGCCAGCGGAACCGTAGGGCAACGGCACCCGGAAGGAGTACGGCCGCGCCGCGCTCACGAAGCGCAGCGTCCCGTTCACCCCACCCTCCACCGTCACCTCGACCGAGGTCACCTCCACGTCATCCTGCGCGGCGATGAGCAGCCCGAAGTCACGACCCTCGGTGAGCGTGTCAGTGGCGCTCGGCTGGGCCACCGCCACCGTGGGCGCGCGATCGGCCACCACGCTCAGCACCACGTGCTGGCTGTAGATCTCATGGCCGTAGCTGTCGACGGCCTTGGCCCGCAGCTTCAGCTCGGTGGCGCTCTCGGGCACGTCCACCAGGAAGGCGTACGGGGGCTCGGTGATGGTGAGCGGCTCGACCACGCCGTCCACGTAGAGCTGGATGCGGGTGAGCGCCACGTCGTCCTCGGCGGCCACCAACACGGGAAGCTTGTTCTTGGCGACGGCCCTCGAGCCGTTCGCTGGCGAGAGGATGGAGAGGGCCGGCTCGCGATCCCGCACCACGTCGATCTGCTGGAAGGTGCGCTCGCTCCAGTTGCCGGACACATCGCGGGCCCGGACGGCGACGAAGTACGGCACGAGATCCAGCGCGCCCAGCTCCGACAGCCGCGGGACGATGTGCTCGTAGGTCACCACCGGCGCGTGGATGCCGAAGTCCGCGCCAGCCACCGCGTTCACGGGCTTGAAGCCGCTGGCCACGTGCACCACCCGAAGGTCCGCCGCGCTGGGACCCGCCAGGATCTCCACCCGATCCACGAAGGCGTTGTCGTACGCGTCCACCTGGATGAGGACCGGGGTGCCCTCGATGACGTCCTTGCCGAGGTTGGGCCGCAGCACGTCGGCCACCGGCGCGGCGTTGTCCGCCTCGAGCCGCACGCGGTGCTCGACCGAGGACTTGTTGCCCTCGGCGTCCGTGGCCACCGCGCGCACCCGGATGAACGTCTCCGTGCGCGTGGGATCCAACCGGATGAAGCCCGGCGGCAGTTCCACCACGCCGCCAAAGCGCCTGTACAGGAAGGCGTCCTCGGCGGTGGCCTTCAGGCTCTCGAGCGCCGCGCGGACCGCCGGATCTCCCACGACCAGCGTGCCGTTGACGTTCTTGACCTCGATGCCCTTGGCCAGGTTGCGCGTGACCTCCAGCGCCGGCTGATCATTGATGAGGAACTCGACGCTCTCGACGCGCGTGTCGTCGGTGGCCACGGCCTCGACGCGCAACTGGATGCTGCCCTCCACCAGGTAGGCGCCCGGCACGGGCGAGGAGAACGCGAGCAGCGGCGCGGAGGGGCGACGCGACTCGACGACCACGCGCTTGCTGTACTGCACGCCCTTCGTGTCGGTGACCTTCACCCACAGCACCTGGGCCGAACCATCCTGGCCCACGGGCGGGGTGAATTCGATCGCCGGGGAGAACGTCTTCTGCGCGGGCGAGAGCGTCTTCTCGTAGATGGCGGCGCCCGCGTACTCCACGCGAACGGAGGCCACGCCCACGTCATCCTTCGCCTCGATGGCCAGCGTCGCCTTGGCGCCCTGCAGCAGGCGCACGAAGCCGCTGTCCAGCTCGGCGCGGGTGATCATCTCCAGGGCCGAGCGCAGCGACACCAGCGTGACGCTGGGGGCGGCATCCGGGACGACCCGCAGGAAGATGGGGCTGGAAGTGGTGGTGTTGCCGAAGCGGTCCCGGGCCTGCGCGGAGAGCTCGGCCGGCGCCGCGCCCGAAGGCAGCGGCAGCGACAGCGTGAACTTCGTGCTCGCGTCGTTCCACGGGACGGCGGTGCCCTTGGACACGCCATCCACGAACAGCTCCAGGTGGTCCACGCTCACGTCATCCGACGAAGCCAGCTCGACGTCGAAGGGAACATCGGCCACCACCGTGGCGCCGTTGGCCGGCGAGGCCACCGAGACCCGCGGACGCTCCAGATCCGCGGTGGTGGACGTCGTCATCGCGGAGCGCGTGGCCACGTTCCGGCTGTCCACGAAGATGCCGGTGAGGATCACGTTTTGCGGAGCCCAGCCCACGGGCACGATGGGGCTGAAGGACTTGTTCTGCGGGCGGCCCGGTGTGACCTTCGGGTCCACCGCCTGCACCGCCACGCGCTGACCCTCGGCGATCACCCGGACCTGGGCGCTCTCCTTGCCGGGGTTGCGCAGACCGATCCGCGTGACGGTCAGTGGCTCCGCCTCTCCCGACACGGGCGCGAGCTGGATGTCCACCGAGTCCACCTCGATGGCGGTCCAAGGGAAGGAGAGGTCCACCCCGTAGCCGGGCGAGCCGAGGGTGACGGTGCGCTGGCCGCCCGGAGCGGTCGCCAGGAAGGTGGCGAGCTCGGAGCTGCCCGCCTTCCCCGGCCGGACACGGTAGCGGTAGGTGACATCCGCCACGGCCCCAGCCCCGGTGGGCGAGGGCTCCACGCGCAGGAACAGACTGCCCTTGCGGTCATCCAGGACCGGAGCGCCATGAGGCGTGAAGACGAGGGCCCCGGACACCGAGGCGACCTTGAACTCCTGTGCATGGCCGAACTCGAGCGTCGCCCCGGGCGTGCTCCGTGCCGCGGGCAGCGCGGAGGCCTGCACCTGGAAGGAGTTCCCCGCGGCCGACTGCACCGGCGCCGACGACATCACGAGCCAGCCCGCCTTCAGGCCCACGTCCTCCTGCACCTCGAGCGTCGCCGCGTGGACGCGCTCCTCGGAGAGCAGCCCCGGCTGAGCCGGAGAGATCCAGCGCACGAGGGGGGCCTGATCCGCGACCAGCTCGCACGAGCGGCTCGCGTGACCCAGACGGCCCTGTCCATCCTTGGCCTGCGCAGTGAACGTGAGGGTGCGCGGGTCGGAAACGTTGAAGGCCGGCAGCGTCACCTCCGCCCTGCCAGCCGCGGAACCGCTGTAATGGCTCATCGCGAGCGGCGTCACCGGCTGGCCATCCAGCTCGAGCGACAGCGTGTCGATGGAGCCGTCATCCGTGGCGCTGACGACCACCTCGAGCTTCGAGCCAGCGACGCAGTTGCGCTCGTCGGGAACGCCGTTCAGGTTGATGCGCACCGTTGGCGGCAGCCGATCCACGACGGGGACGATGGTGAACTCGACCGCGGTGGTGGGAGTGACATTGCCCGCCGGGTCCAGCGCCCGCGCGGTGAGCTGGTGCTTGCCATCCGCCCAGCTCGCCGCGATGGGGAGCGTGCCAGAGAAGGTGCCCACGTAGCGGCGGCTGACGACGATGTCCCCCGGCCCGAGCGGGTTGGGAGCGCGAACCTCCTCGAACTTCTCAGCCTGGACGGCCATCCACTCCTTGCCATCCTTGAGGGGCACCTCCTGGCCGTCCACGAACAGCGCCACGCGGTGGACGCGGACGTCGTCCTCGACCTCCACGCGCACGCCCAGGGCACCACCACGACCCACCTCGAGCGCCCCACCCTGCGGCGGCAGCGGCGCCACGAGCACGGCCTTGGGCGGCTCCACGTCCTTGGCGACGTCGAGGGAGACCTCGGCCCTGGCCTCGTGACCCGCGGTGTCGCGCGCGATGGCGCCCACGGTCGCCGGCTGCCCCTTGAGCGGAGCGCGCACCACCACCTTCTGCTGCCGCGTCTGATCCAGCGGCTTCGTCCCGGGCGTCAGCGCCCCCTGCACCTGCCCACCGGACACGCCGGCCACGGCCACCACGCCGTCATCGTCCGCCACCGTGAAGGTGACGGTGACGTCCTCGCCCTCGCGGAAGGGGCTGCCCGGCGCCGGCAGGGCCAGCGAAACCCGAGGGGGCAGATCCGTCACCGCGTTCAGCTCGAGGGTGCTCTCGCTCTTGCGGCCACTCGCGTCCCTGGCCACCGCGCGCAGCGACAGCGTGGAGCCGGCCGCCTGCGCTGGGACGGCCACGTTCCAGCTGAACACCTGGTACAGGCCCTCGCGCAGCCCGCCCGTCTTCGTGCCGAGCGACTGCGTCCCGAGGAAGAGCTCGGCCTGCGAGACGGAGACGTTGTCGCTGGCCACCACCTCCACGGCCGTGGAGCGACCCGCGAAGACGCGGGCCCCCTGGTTCGGAGAGCGGAAGGCGACGAGCGGAGCCTCGGAGTCCTCGACGACCTGCACCGGCAGCTCGACGGAGGCCGTCTGATTGGCGGCGTCAGCCACTTCCGCCCGCAGCGTCATCGTCCGGCCCGCGCCGCTCGGGCGCAGGACGAAGCGGTAGGGCGGCACGCCGAGCGTCTGCATGAGGATGTTGTCCGCGAACAGCTTCACGCTCTGCACGCCGACGTCGTCCTTCGCCTGGACGAGCACTTCCAGATCCGTGCCCGCCGTCACCGAGGCGCCCGAGGCCGGCGAGGCGAACGCCACGGTGGGCGCCGCGTCCGCACGGGTGTAGACGAGGACGTCCGGTAGGGGGCTGGTACCCACGTTGCCCGCCGCGTCATAGGCGCGAGCGCTCAGCTTGAAGCTGGCGGCCTGCTGCGGGAGTTGCTCCGGAGTGAGGACGGCGTGGCTCATGAACGAGCCGCGCACGCCGGCGTTCTCACCCGGCGCGTAGTCCGTGAAGACCACCACCCCATCGAGCAGGATCTCTGCCCGGACGACGTCCACGTCATCCAGACCCGCCACGCTCACCAGCAGCGGCTGCGAGCGCGCCACCTCGGTGCGATCCTTGGGCACCAGGAGGGAGACGGACGGGGCCTGGGTGTCGGAGCTCGCGGTCGCGGTCACCACGGCTTCGCGCTGGTTGCCCTTGGAGTCGCGCGCGAGGGCGGTCACCGTCAGCGGCGAGCCCGCGAGCGCCAGCGGCAACCGGTAGTGGACGCGGTAGGGCGGCGCGCTGGACATGCCCACCGGCGCGCCGTTGATGGACCACGACACGAGCACCGGATCCACGCCGTCATCCACGACGTTGGCGGTGAGCACCAGATCGGTGCCAACCCGCACGTCCTGCCCCGCCGTGGGCGTGAGGACGGATACCTGCGGGGGCTGATCGGTGCGGATGGAGGCATCGAAGCCCACCCGGCGCACCAGCCCGCCGTGGTCCACCGCCTGCACCTCGATGCGCACCGTCTTGCCGATGAGCGCGACAGGCGGCGTCCACTGGAAGCTGAAGGACTGCACACCCGTCGCGGTGCCGGAGATGCCCCCCTCGTTCAGACGGGCCGTGCCCACCGCGGTGCCATCCACCAGGAGCGAGGCGTTCACGCCGAACGTCAGCGAGTCGTCACCGATGATACCGCGCACCTCGAGAGGCACCGCGGCCGTGGCATCCACCACCGCGCCCAGGGGCCGCTGGATGGAGACGAGCGGCGCGGAGTTGCCCACGAGTCGGACGAGAAGCGTGTCCGACTTCGCGATGGCCCCCATCTTGTCCACGCCCTCGGCGCGGATGGACACCGTGGTG